>DATCOD010000051.1:0-12555 GCA_036564905.1 Candidatus Limnocylindria bacterium | reverse complement strand
CCCTTCGCTTCCCGCTGCCGGGCCCCTCCGCGGAGGGAACCCTCGGCAGCGACGCGAAGGGGACCCGCCGCCGTCCCAGCATGACCGCGCGCGAAGCGGCAGGTCGCATTCAACGGACACTCGCCGCACATCGCGGCTCTTGGCTTGCACAGCGTCGCGCCGAGATCCATGAGCGCGTGGTGCCAGAGATCGGCGGAGCGCCTCGGCATCTCGCGTGCGTCGATCTCGACGGCCTCCTTCTCCGTCGCCGGTCGCCCGAGAACGACGCGCCCGAGCACGCGTTTGATATTGGTGTCCGCGAAGGGGACCCGCTGGCCGAACGCGAAGCACGCGATCGCCCCGGCGGTGTACGCGCCGACGCCCGGCAGCGCGTCGAGCTCGGTCACCGTCTCCGGCAGGCCGTGCGGCGACAGGCGCGCGATCCGATGCAGGTCCCGGGCGCGGCGGTTGTAGCCGAGCCCCGACCACTCGCGCAGCACGGCGCCGAGTGGTGCTTTGGCCAGCGCCTCGAGGGTGGGGAAGTGCAGCATGAACCGGTCGAAGGCAGGGCTGACCCGCGATGCCTGGGTCTGCTGCAGCATCACCTCTGAGACCAGCACCGCGTACGGATCGTGCGTACTCCGCCACGGCAGATCCCGCGCGGTGCGGCGGTAATGGGCCAGGAGGCGGGCGCTGACCGTGTATGATTTCCGCACACCATCACCGTACGCGGCGGAGCGCTGAGGGCCAAGGCGGCCTTCAGTGTTCTTTTTTTGGAGCCGCGACGCATTTTCGGAGGCATCAGATGAGCCCGGACAAACCGGTCCCGATCTCGGCGGATGGACTGAAGAAGCTCGAAGCCGAGCTCGAAGAGCTGCGCACCAAGAAGCGGCAGGAGGTCGCGGAGCGCATCCACGCGGCCATGCAGTTCGGGGACTACTCGGAGAACTCCGAGCTCGAACAGGCGAAGAACGATCAGGCGTTCCTCGAGGGCAGGATCCAGACGCTCGAGCAGATGGTGAAGAACGCGGCGATCATCGACGAGACCGAGCACCACGACATCGTCGAGATCGGCAGTCACGTCACCATCGAGCAGGACGGTGGGAAAGAGCAGTACGTCATCGTGGGCTCAGCCGAGGCCGCTCCGGCCGAGGGCCGGATCAGCAACGAGTCGCCGATCGGCAAGGCCCTCATCGGCCACAAGAAGGGCGATCTCGTGCGAGCTTCGGTCCCGCGCGGCGAAGTGGAGCTCAAGATCGTCGCCGTCCGCTAGATGACGCAGACGCCCACCGACCGGGAGCTCTTCTGGGCCGACGCGGTCGCGGCGTCGCTGCCGCGGAACGTCAAGCACGTCATCCGCGACTCGAAGACCCCATCCGGTCCCGTCCCGATCTCGGCCCTGCGCGGTCCCGTGATCACGGACGCGCTGTATCGCGCGTTCCGTGAGCACGGGCTCGAGGTGCGCTACGTCTTCACGATCGACGACTACGACCCGATGGACTCGCAGTCGATGAAGCAACAGGCCGGGATGGCCGAGCACATGGGCAAGCCGTTCTTCAAGATCCCGTCGCCAGACCCGGCAAAAGATTTCGCTCGCTTTCACGCCGAGCGGTTCCTCTCGACCTTCGAGCACGTCGGCATCCACCCGCAGGAGATCCACTGGCTCCGTGACCTCTACGGCTCCGGCACGCTCGATCACGAGATCGAGCTCGTGCTGCGGAGTGCCGACGCGGTCCGCCGGGTCTACGCGGAGGTGTCGAACGTCCAGAAGGACCCGGACTGGCTACCGGTGTGGGTCATCTGCGAGAACTGCGGGAGGATCGGGACGACCCACGCGACGGATTTCGATGGGACGACCGTCGCCTACGAGTGCCGGAAGGACTATGTGGCCTGGGCCGAGGGCTGCGGCCATCGGGGCCGGATCGCTCCGTTCAAGGGCAACGCGAAACTGCCGTGGAACCTGCAGTGGTGCGCGATGTGGGACCACTTCGACGTCACGTACGAAGAGGGGGGGAAGGATCTCCTCACCGCGGGCGGCTCGCGCGATCGCGCGAATGAGCTGTACCGCGCGATCTGGGAGCGCGAGCCACCGGCCGGTCTCGTGCACGAATTCTTCACCATCGGCGGGAAGAAGATGGCGACGTCGAGAGGGCTGGGCGCGTCGGCCGTGGAGCTGGTGGAGCTCTACCCCGGCGAGGTCGTGCGCTTCCTCCTCCTGCGCACCCATCCGAAGCGCGCGGTGGAATTCGATCCGGCCGGGAACACCTTGCCCCGCCTCTACGACGAGTACGACCGCTGCGCCGACGCGTTCCTCGAGGACCCGGGCAGCGACTTCGGCAAGATCTGGACGCTCTCGCAGGTCAGCGCGGACGCCGAGCCGATCGTCTTCCGGGTCCGCTTCGGGACCATCGCCGACTGGCTGCAGATCCCGAGCATCGAGCCGCACGCCGAAGCGGCGAAGCGCAAGAAAGCAGCCCTCACCGATGCCGAGGCCCGTGAGCTCGATCGGCGGATCGCCCTCGCGCAGATCTGGCTGGACCGCTGGGCGCCCGACGAAGCTCGGTTCGCGGTCGCAGCCGGCCTCCCGCCGGCGACCGCGACGCTCACCGCGCCGCAGCGCGCGTTCCTCGAACGCGCGAAAGCCGAGGTCGGGCGGATCACCGAGCCGGAGCAGATGCAAGAGCGGCTCTACGAGATCGCGAAGGAGGTCGGCCTCACGACGCCGGAGGGCAAGGTGAGCAAGGCCGCGTTCGAGGCGTTGTACCTGACCTTCATCGGCAAGCCGAACGGCCCCAAGGCCGCATGGCTCCTCGTCACCTTGAAGCCGGAGTTCGTGATCGCACGGCTCGATGAGGCGGCGCGAGCGAAGTGAACGGCAAGCTCGCCGTCGCGATCATCTGGCACATGCACCAGCCCTACTACAAGCATCCGCAGACGAGCGAATTCGTCCTTCCGTGGGTGCGGCTGCACGCGTCGAAGGACTACCTCCACATGGCGCGTCTGTTGAACGAGTTCCCGAAGGTGAAGGTGAACTTCACGATGGTCCCGTCGCTGCGCGATCAGCTCGAGGATTACGCGCGGGGCGCCGACGACGAGGACACCCGCGTGACGATGCGCACGGTCGAAGGGACGCTCACCGCCGACGAGCGCGACCACATGCTCGCGCGCTTCTTCTCCATCCACCACGGGAACGTGATCTCGCAGCATGACGAATACCGCCGGCTGCTGCAGCTCGCGCTCGCCGCGCACGGGAGGCCGGAGCTCCTGTCGGACGACTACTTCGTCGATCTCGCTCTCTGGTTCAACCTCGCCTGGCTCGACCCCGATGACATCGCGACCGACGACCGGCTCCGCGATCTCCGCGATCGCGCCCGCCGGTTCACGCGCGAGGACGTGCATTACGTCATCGGCCGGCAGCGGTTCATGGCCTCCGGCGCGCCGCACCTCTATCGGAGCCTGGAGCGCGACGGCCGGATCGAGATCCTCACGGTGCCGTACTACCACCCGATCCTGCCGCTCATCATCGACAACGCTTCGGCCCGCCGGAGCGATCCGGACGCGCTCCTACCCGATCCGCCGTTCGCGTACCCCGACGACGCGCTCTATCAGCTCGAGGAGGCCGTGGTCTCGCACGTCCGGGGCTTCGGCGTGAAGCCGCGCGGGGTGTGGCCGTCCGAGGGCGCGGTCTCCCCGGAGGCGGCCGACGCGATCAAGAACGCGCGCATCGAGTGGTTCGCGTCGGATGAGGGCGTCCTCGGCCGGTCGGCGAACATCACGTTCGAGCGCGACGACATCGGCGCGCTCGTCCACCCCGAGCTGCTCTACCAGCCGTTCCGGCTCACGAACGGCGTGACCGCGCTGTTCCGCGACCGCGAGATCTCGGACCGCATCGGCTTCGCGTACGGATCGATGAGCCCGCACGACGCCGTCGGCGATCTCATCTGGAAGCTCGAGGCCGCGCGCGACAGGCTGCCGGATGATGGCGGGCCGTACATCGCCTCGATCATCCTCGACGGAGAGAACGCCTGGGAGGCGTACCCGAACAACGGCAACGACTTCTTGCGGACGCTCTACGGCACCTTGGAGGCCGACGCGCGCTTCGAGACCGTGCGCGTCTCCGACTTCCTCGATGCGCATCCCGCCGTCGTGACGCTGCCCACCCTCCATACCGGCTCCTGGATCGACGCGGACCTCAAGGTCTGGTCCGGGGAGCCCGCGCATCAGCGCGCGTGGCAGATGCTGGAACGGACCCGCCGGTTCGCACAGGAGCAGTGGGGCTCGCTGCGCGAGATGCCGGCGAGCGTGCGGCAGCCGCTCATGGTCGCCGAGGGCAGCGACTGGTTCTGGTGGTATTCGAGCCGCAACTCGAGCCCCGAGGACCGCGTGTTCGACGAGCTGTTCCGCGCGAACTGCGAGGTCATCTGGTGGTATGCGGGCGCCGAGCCGCCCGACGAGCTCACGCATCCGCTTCTCGACCCATCCCGTCTCGCCGCGGTGACCGGAGAAGGCGGGGCGATGCTTCGCGGCAGTCGCGAGGGATCCGGGTGAGCGACAGCGTCGGCCGCGTCGGATGTCCGAGCGCGGTGCGACCGGCGGACGACATCGAGCTGCGCCGGCTGCGGGCCGACCGCTACTTCCGTGGCAAGGACGTTCTCGACATCGGGACCGGGGACGGCCGGCTCGCCTGGCTCATCGCGCCCGTCGCGCGTTCGGTCGTCGGCCTCGACCCTGACCCGAACGGGATCCGCGAGGCGACGCGCGAGGCACGGCGGCGCGGCGTCCGCAACGCGCGGTTCAAGGTCTCGACCGCGCAGGACCTGGGCGTCGGCCGGGAGCGGTTCGACACCGCGCTCTTCTCATGGTCCCTCTGATGCATCAGCCGATCGGGCATGGTCGATGCCCTCCACCAGGCCCATCGCGCGGTCCGGCCGGGCGGCACGCTGATCGATCTGCGGCCTGACTCCGACCATCGGCCACGCGTGCTCCGGGGCGGGCGCGTGCTCGGCGGTCTCTACGAGCGGCGCGATGCCATCGTCGACAACCACTTCGGCGATCGGGCCGTCGCGCGGGTCGTCCGCGAAGGTCTCTTGGAGCCGATCCGGTCCGGACACTTCTGGTACCCGCTGCCGTCGATGGATCTTCGGTCGCTCGACCAGTGGCTCGCCGATTCGCGCCGGATCGGTGGATACACCCCCGGCACCCACGCCGCGCTCGCGCGCGATCCCGCGCGGCCGATCGTCGTGCAGCGCGGGCTCGCGTTCGGGATCTACCGGCGCCTCTAGGCGAGGGCCGCCGCGGCCTCCCAGGACGCTTCCATCGCGTCGAGCATCCGCGGCCAGACGTAGCGCTTCGCGGTCGCCTGCCCGTCCGCGCGGATCCGCAGGCCGAGCTCCGGTCGCGAGCCGAGCGCCGCGAGGTGCGTCATGAGCTCGCGCGGATCGTCTGACTGCACGACCACCGAGTTGCCGTAGGGGATCGCGTAGTCCTCGCCGGTCCGGCCGACGAACGCGACGCCACCGGCGCCCATGACCTCGAGGCCGACCAGGCCGAATGGCTCCTTCTCCGAATTCGCGAGGACCCCATCCGCACCCGCGTACAGGGCACGGAGGGCGGGCTCGCTCACGAAGAAGTCGAGGAACGCGACGTCCGCCTCGACGTCGTGCAGTACCGCGGCGAGCTCGCTCGGCGACGCGTTCGCGCCGAGCACGATGCGCTGCACGGTGAGACCGCGCTCTCTGATCCGGGCGCCGACGACGTCTCCGTAGTCGCTCCGGCTCCCGCGCATCATGAAGCGCGGGCGGGTGCCGGCGTCGCGCAGATGCGCGACCGCATCGATCGCCCAGAGCCAGCGCTTGTCCGCGTCGAACCGCGCGACCTTCACCAGGCTCGGCCGGCCGGCGAGCGCGGCGCGCATCACGCGCACGTCCGCGGCCGGCACCGGTTCCGCGAAACGCTCGGCGATGCCGTTCGGCAGGAGCTCCGGCTCGACCCCGTACGCGACCAGCTCGGCACGCATGAATCGCGAGATCGTCGTGATGGTGGCCGCGCGCGCGAGGAGCGGGAAGTCGATCGCGCCGAACCCATACGTGTTGTTCGCGTTCCAGAACGGGGTGATCGCGCCGTGGAGGCCGGCGCGCCGCGCGAGCACGGCCGTGTTGATCGCTGCGTTGGCGGTCTGCCAGTCCTCGAAGAGCAGCACGGCGCGCTTGCCCTGCCGGGCGGCGGGCACGATGACCTCTTCGAGCAAATGGGGCGACACGGTCCGTCCGAAGTCGCGCCACTTGCCGTCCTCGCCGTCGTACGCGTCCTTCGGGTGGTAGCGCGAGATCCATTGGCCCCATCGCTCCAGCAGCAGCTGCCCGCCGTTGCGCAGCTCTGTCGCGGGCAGGGCCGGATCCCCCACGAAGAGGTGGCGGACCCGGTGGCCGCGCGCGTTCAGCGCCTCGGCGAGGTCGTTCATCCGGGTCGCGAGCCCGCCGACGAAGGAGTAGCGGTCCGGTCCCTCGAACGCGATCAGGACGACCTCGCTGATCTCGACTCCCATGCGCGCATCGTAGGGAAGCCGCGATACTTGGCCCGTGCGACCGCTCGACCTCATCCGCGAGGATCCCGAACGCGTGCGTGCGATGCTGATCGCGCGCGGCTTCGACGCGCCGCTCGACCGGATCATCGAACAGGACGCGACCGCGCGGAAGCTGCGCGCGGAGGTCGAGGCGCTCCGCGCGGAGCGGAACAAGGCGAGCAAGGGCGGCCCGCCGACCGACGAGGTGAAGGCCCGGATGCGCGAGGTGGGCGAGCGGATCGCCTCGCTCGAGAAGGACCTCGGGGCCACCGAGGCGCAGCTCAACGCGGACGTCCTCTGGATCCCGAACGTCGTCGACGCGGACGTCCCGATCGGGAAGGGCGAGGCCGACAACCCCGTCGTCCGCGAGGACCGGCCCAAGCCGCTCCCGTTCCCCGGCCTGCCGCACTGGGAGCTTGGCGAACGGCTCGGGATCCTCGACATCCCGCGCGGCACCAAGCTGTCGGGCTCGCGGTTCTACCTGCTTCGCGGCGCGGGTGCCGCGCTCCAGCGTGCGCTCATCACATGGATGCTCGACGTGCACGTGCAGGACGGCTTCACCGAGATCTACCCGCCGCCCGTCACGCGCCGCGAGACGCTCCTCGCGAGCGCGCACCTCCCGCATTTCGACGAGAACCTCTATCGGGACGAGGACGACGACATCTGGATGGTCCCGACGGCCGAGCCGCAGCTCGTCTCGCTCCATCGCGACGAGACCGTCCCGTTCGAGAAGCTGCCGCTCCGCTACGTGGCGTACACGCCGTGCTTCCGGCGCGAGCACATGAGCGCGGGCCGCGACGTGCGCGGCATCAAGCGGGTCCACTGGTTCGATAAGGTCGAGATGGTCGTGCTCACCGCGCCCGAAGGCTCGCGGCGGATGCTCGAGGAGCTCACCGCCCGCGCCACGATGATCCTCGAGCGGCTCGAGCTGCCGGTGCAGGTGACCGAACGCTGCAGCGGCGACCTTGGCTTCGTCGCGAAGAAGGGCTTCGACGTGCAGGCCTGGGGCCCGGTGATGGGGGAGTGGCTCGAGGTGTCGTCGTGCAGCGACGGCGGGTCGCTCCAGGCCGAACGGGCCAACATCCGCTTCAAGCGCGACCCGAAGGGCAAGGTCGAGCGGCCGCACATCCTGAACGCGTCCGGTGTCGCGCTGTCCCGGCTGATGATCGCGATCATGGAGAACTACCAGCAGGCCGACGGATCGCTTGCGATCCCGACGGTGCTGCGGCCATATCTGCACGGCCGCGAGCGGATCGCGGTCGGGGAGTTCGCGAGCTAGGCCGACTCGGTCCGGGCCTGCTCCGCGCCGACCAGCGCGGCGCGCGTTTCGGCGACCATGTGGCGCGGCCCGAGGCGTTCGAACGTGTCGAGCGCCGCGTTCAGGTCGACGGCAGCCCCGGCAACGTCCCCGCGTGCCGCGAGCAGCCGGCCGCCCGCGAGGCGCATCGCCGCGATCGCGATCGGCAGGTTCAGTCGGTAGGCCGCCTCCAGCGAGACCGCGCGGGCGGCATCCGCGGCGGCGAGATCGTTCGCCGCGAGCGCGGCCTCGATGAGCGCCGGGCCGATCTCCGCGGCGCACCGGCGGCAGCGGTGCGCGCGCTGCGCCGCGGTCGCGGCACTCGCGTGCTGGCGCGCTTCCTCGATCGCGCCGCGCGCGACCGCGACGCGCGCGAGCTCCGCCGAAATGAGCGCGGCCAGATGCACCTCGTCGCCGGAGCGGGGCGCCACGACACGGGCCTCCTCGAGGGTCGTCGCGGCCAGCGCGAGATCGGGCTGCCGAAGCGCGAAGCGGCCGAGCGCGAGCAACGTCCGGGCGGCGTCGGCCTCGGCCGGCGCATCGGGGATGTTCGGATCGGCGAGGGCGAGGGCGCGTTGGAGCGCCCGATGGGACTCGTCCTCGCGGCCCATGAGCTCCTGAGCTTTCGCGAGCGCGCGGAGCGCGCGGGCCTGACCGCCGATGTCGCCGACGCGTGCCGACGTGGCGAGCAGCTCGAGCGCGAGCGGCTCCGCCTCGTGCGCGTCGCCGCGGTCGAGCGCCGCGACCGCCTGTGCGGCGAGCGTGCGTGACAGTGCCGCGAGATCCCCAAGGCGCGTGGCCAGCTCAGCGCAGCGGACCAGCGAGCGGTGCGCCTCCTCGGGCAGGCCGCAGTCGGTGGCGCAGGCGACGACCGCGGCCTCGGCTTCGAGCTCGCGGACACCGTCGCCCGCGCCCTGGGCCTCGCGCACCGCGATCCGCGCGATCGTGAGGGCCTCGGACGGGCGATCGTCGGCGCGGGCGAGCGCGGCCTTCGCCAGCGTCAGCTCCGCACGCTCGCTGCCGAAGGATGGCGTGAGCCGCTCGGCGTCCGCGAGGTGCTCCGCGGCGCGCTCGATCAGCCCTGCGCGTGCGGCGATCTTGCCGGCCCGGCGGCGCAATGCCGCGCGCAGATCGCTCTCGGGCAGGCCGGTGGCCAGGGCCTCCTCCGCCGCCAGGAGCGCATCGTCCCGCGCGCCCAGGCCGGCCGCCGCGTCCGATGCGGCGAGCAGCGCGCGCGCGCGCTCCATCGTCCCGTCGGGCAAGCGCAGGGCGAGCGACGCGGCGAGTCGGTAGTGATGGAGCGCGCCATCGAGATCGTGCAGCGACGCCGCGTGCTCGGCGGCACGGAAGGCGTAGTCGATCGCGCGCATCGTGTGCGTCGACGCCGCGAAGTGCGTCGCCAGCAGAGCCGGCTGCTGGACCGCCATTTCCGGCCGGCTCGTTTCGATCGCGAGGCCCACCCGGCCATGTAGCTCCTCGCGATGCCGGGCGGGCATCGCGCCGTACACGACCTCGCGAACGCCGGTCTGGGTGAACCGGACGAGGTCGCCCTCCGCCTCGACGATGGACACCGCGCTGAGCCGGTCGATCGCCCCATCGACGTCGACCTCCGCGCCGTAGATGGAGCGTAGGAATGCCGTGTCGAACGTCCGGCCGACGACGGACGCGGCGTGGAGGACACGTCGGTCGGCCGGCGCGATCGCATCCACTCGCCTGAGCAGGAGCTGCTGGAGCGAATCGGGCAGCGCGGGCCGCTCCGAGAGATCCACGAGCGGACGTGCGCCATCGCGCTCGACGATCACGCCGCTCGTCGTGAGCAAACGGACCGCTTCCTCGGAGTAGGCGGGATTGCCCTGCGCGTGCTCCGCGATCTCGCGATCCACCCCGCCGGTGGGCACGAGCGTCCGCACGAGCGCCTCGGTCGCGGTCGCATCGAGCGGCCGCAGGCGCAGCTGCAGGTGCTCGCGCGTCGTTGCCCACGGCGCCGTGAACTCCGGCCGGTAGGCGACGATCGCCAGCGTCCGCGACGAGGTGAGGCCGGACGCGAAGCCGACCATGGTCGCGAGAGACTGCGGGTCGATCCACTGGAGGTCGTCGATCGCGACCACCAGGCCCTGGGATGCCGCGACCCGTCCGAGCAGCGATGCGAACCCGCGTGTGAGCAGGCGGCGCTTGGTCTCGCCCGACATCGCGGGGAGCTCCACGCCGTAGCCCAGCGCCGCGAGGATGAGCGCCCGTGTTCCCGGCTCGATGTCCGGTTGGGTCTCGGTGATGAGATGGAGTGCGTGATCCGCCGACGCGGTGCGTCGGATGCCCACGACCCGCCGGAGGAGATCCCCGATCGCTCCGTACGCGCGGTGCTGGTCATACGGCGTGCAGCGGACGCGCCCGATGCGCGCGCCGCGCACGCGCGGATCGGCGATGATCTCGTCGATGAGCCGCGACTTTCCCAGTCCCGACTCTCCGACGATCGACACGAGCCGTCCCCGGCCGGCGAGGGCGCCGTCAAGCGCGCCGAGCAGACCGGCCATCTCGTCGTCGCGTCCGACGAGCGGCGTGCGCTGTTCCGGTACGGCGTTCTCGGCGGCCGTGGCCACGAGCCGCCAGGCGACCACGGGTGCGGTCTTGCCTCGAGCGACGACGGGCGGATGCGGCTCATAGCTGAACAACCCCGGGGTGCGGCGATACGTCGCGTCGCCCACGAGGATCTCGCCGGGCTCGGCGGCCTGCTCGAGCCGCGCCGCGACGTTGACCGCATCGCCGAGCACGCCGAATTCGCTCTCGCGATCGCCGACCGTGCCGGTGACCGCGATCCCCGTGTTCACGCCGACTCGGAGCGCCAACCGCCGCTCGGTGCGCTCGAGGATGCGCTCGTTCGCGCGCTCGAGCGCGGCGAGGACGGCGAGGGCCGCGCGCTGGGCCTGCTCCGGATGGTCCGGCGTCTCGTCGCCCACCGCGCCGAACGCGGCGACCACCGCATCGCCGATGTACTTCTCGATCAACCCGCCATTCGCGCGGATGTCAGCCGCGATGAGATCCCACACCGTCCGCATGCTCTCGTGAAGCTCCTCGGGACCGAGACGCTCGGCGAGCGCGGTGAACCCGGAGATGTCGGCGAACAGCACGGTGATCTGGCGGGTCTCGCCCTGGCGCTCCTCCGACGCGGGGCCGAGGCGCGCGCCGCACCGCCCACAGAACACGAAGGTCTCCGGCATGTCGGCGCCGCAGCGCGGGCAGCCCGGAATGAGCTCGACACCGCATTGGCCGCAGAAGCGCATGCCGGCAGGATTGCCATAGCCGCAGGAAGCACACAGCACGGGCCCCGTGAGGGTATAACGACCGGGCAGGCGAACGGGTGTCGTCGGGGGCGCAGGCCTAGATGCGCAGCAGGATGAGCCCGCCGACGAGCGAGATGATCGCCAGGACGCCAAGCCACAGCGTCAGGCCGTAGGCGAGCACGCCGAGCTCCGGTCCGACTCGACCCGCGCCCGGCGTCGCTGTCGCGTCGATCGCGAGGCGCTGCACGCGGTCCCGTAGGGTGCGCACGGCGTCGCGCACGGATGCGACGTCGCGCGAGTTGTGGCCGATCGCCTCGCTCAGCGTGGAGAGATCCTCCGCCACGCCGCGCAGCTCGTCGGTGTTGCGGCGGAAGCCTTGCGAGATCGGCAGGAACGGCTGGGCGCCAAGGAAGTTGATGGACATCGCGTCGGCCAGCTGGGCGCTGGTCGCGGACGCGCTGTTCAACAACTCGGACGCGTGGGCGGAAGACACCGTCGCGTCGTTCAGGCTCGCGGTGAATCCGTCGAACGCCGTCGCGGTCTGATCCAGTGCCTGGGCGGCGGCGGAGAGCGAATCTCCGGCGGAGTCCGCCGCCAGGGAGGCCCGGGCCAGGAGCGGCCCGAGCGCGCCAGCCGCCACGGCCACCAGGGCGACCCCGAGCACGCCGTTCGCGAGCAATGCCATTCCCAACAGGCGGAATGGGTGGCGTGCGACGGTGGGTGATGGAGGCATGGACCTGCTAGCGCAGGTGCAACAACCGGGCCGCGCGGCTGGGTGCTAGACTATCCACACAACAGGTCACGGCACGACGATCGATCCAACAGGTTTCGAGGGACTTCTCCTTTCGGCCCGAGGTGGTGCGTATCGGGTCCGGACCAGGAAATAAGGAGAAGCCAAAATGAGCTTCAGCGACATCACTCTCACCTGTAAGGACTGCGGGAACCCGTTCGTGTTCACCGCGGGGGAGCAGGAGTTCTACCAGCAGCGCGGCCTCATGAACCAGCCCGGCCGATGCAGCGACTGCCGTGCGGCGCGTAAGGCGACCGGCGGCGGCGGCGGCGGAGCGAGCTACGGCGGCGGATCGCGCGGCGGCGGCGGATACGGCGGAGAGCGTGAGTTCTTCACCGCGACCTGCTCCTCGTGCGGCAAGGAAGCGCGCGTGCCATTCCAGCCGCGCGGTGACAAGCCCGTCTACTGCAGCAGCTGCTTCGAAACGCGTCGACCGGCTAGCCGGTACTAATCGCGGTACCAATTGCGAAAGGGCCGGGCTCCCACAGGAGCCCGGCCCTTAGCATTAGGTCCTGATGCCGATCGAGACCGTGATCCGATTGTCCGGTGGACCGCTCTCGAACAAGATCGTCAACGCCGGTCCGGTGAAGCTCGGTTCGCTCATCCGCCTGACTCGTCAGTCGGGCTCGCCGGTCTTCTATCGGATCAC
>DATCOD010000050.1:0-4373 GCA_036564905.1 Candidatus Limnocylindria bacterium | reverse complement strand
CACCAGTACATCCGGGTCTGCGTCGACCCCGACGTCGCTGCCGCGCGGCTCGCGCTCGCGAAGATGGTCCTCGGCTACGCGATGAACCGCCCCGGCGCGGACCCGACGAAGGGGTACCGCGGGCACTTCGCGCGTATGGGCTTCGACACGGTGCTCAGCGAGCTCGAGCGGGCCCACGAGGGCGGCGCCGACGATGACACGCTCGCGGACCGCCTACCGGACTCGCTCCTCAAGCAGGTCGGCTGGTGGGGTCCGCCCAACGAGGCCGCCGCGGGATTCGAGGCGCTGACGGCAGGGCTGGACGTCGCGGTCGTGCGGGTCGTCGCGGCGAAGGAGAACGACGCGGCCTGCGTGCGCCTCGCGATGCGGAGCTGCGTCGGGGCTAGGTGACCCCGAGAAGGTCGACGACGAACACGAGCGTCTCGCCGGGCTTGATGTCCCTGCCGGCGCCGCGTTCGCCGTACCCAAGCCGCGCGGGGATCGTGAGCCGCCGCCGGCCACCGATCTTCATGCCGGCAACGCCCTGATCCCAGCCCTTGATGACGCGTCCCGCGCCGAGCTGGAACGAGAACGTGCCGCCACGATCCCACGATGCGTCGAACTGCTGCTTCGTGGACCAAGCGACACCGACGTAGTGGACGTCGACGGTCTTGCCGGCGGTCGCCTCGGTGCCGGTCCCGACGAGGAGATCCTCGATCTTCAGATCATCGGGTGGAGCGCCCGCGGGGATCGTGACGTCGGGTTTGGTGGCCACGCGGCGATGGTAGCGTTCGGGCGCATGACGTACTTTCACGAAGACCAATACTTCCGCCGCTCCTGGCTGTGGCTGGCGATCGCCGTCGTGGTGGTCGCCTGCGTCGTCGCGCTCGCAGCCGCACCGCGGACGAGCCCGCTGGCGATCGTGCTCACGGTCGTCGTCGGGGTCCTGGTGACCGCGCTCGTCGCGCTCGCCCGTCTCGAGACGACCGTGGCCGGTGACCGCGTCACCGTCGCGTTCCACGGCCTGTGGCCCACGCGGCGCGTGGCCCTCGGTGACATCACTGAATTCGCGCCAATGCACTACACCATCTGGGACTCCGGGGGCTGGGGTGTCCACCTCGGACTCGCCGGGATCGCGTACAACACGAGCGGCAACGAGGGGATCCGGTTCCGGCTGACGGACGGCCGCCGGGTACTCGTCGGGACGCAGCATCCGAGCGAATTCGCGGCGGCGCTGACGGCGGCGCTGGCCGCGGGCGCGGCTAGTCGCGCGGCGCGAGCCACTCCTGGAACGCGTCGAAGCCGTACGGCCGGCCGAGGAAGTCCTTCACGAGATCGCCGGCGGGCTTCGTCCCGCCCGGTGCCAGGACCAGGTCCCGATAGCGTTTCGCCTGTTCGAGGTCCATCAGGCCCTTGGTGAACGCGCTGTGCATGTCCTTCGCGATCACGAGGGACCACATATAGGTGTAGTAGAGCGCGGTATACCCCTCGAGGTGCCCGAACGACGCCTGCATCGCCGTCCCTTCGGGCATCACGATCGGCGAGAACTCCTTCGACGCGTCGAAGACGACCTGCGTCGTGTCGAGGCCCTCCGGCGACCGATCATGCAGCCGCAGGGAGATCGCCGACAGCATGAGCTGGCGCTGGACGAAGGTGCCTCTCCCGAAATCGCGCGCGTCGCGGAGCTTCCGCACCAGCGCCTCCGGGATGACCGCGCCGGTCTCGACATGCTTGGCGAAGCGGCGCAGCACGTCGTAGTCGTAGATCCACTCTTCGAGGAATTGCGACGGCGCTTCGATGAAGTCCCACTCCGACGGCCGGCGGACGCGCGCCCACTCGATGTTGCCGCTCACGATGCCGTGGACCAGGTGCCCGAACTCATGGAAGAAGGTCACGACCTCGGAGTGCTGCATGAGCGCTGGGCCGGCTTGCGCAGTCGGATCCGGGAAGTTGCAGACGAGCACGCCGTGCGGCTTGGAGCGTCCTTTGAACCCCGGAATGAGGGTGAAGCACGCGGCGTGCTTGAACTTGCCCTCACGAGGATGCATGTCGAGCGAGATGTGCCCCATCTCATGACCGTCGACGCGCACCGCGAACGTCTCGACCGACGGATGCCAGAGCGCCTTCTCGACCGGGGTGAAGGTGAGGCCGAAGAGCTCGCTGTTGAGATCGAGGATCGCCTGCCGGACCGCGCGGTACTCGAAGTACGGACGCAGCTCGCGGCCGTCGTAGCTGTACTTCCGGGCCTTCACGCGCTCCATCAGGTACTGGCTGTCCCACGTTCCGATCGGCTCCGCGCCCTTCTCCGCGACGAGATCCGCGTACTCGGCGGCCGCGCTCACGCGACACGCGGCGAGCGCGCGCGCGATGAAGCTCCGGATCGCGCCGGCCGAGCCGGTCATCTTGTCCTCGGAGGCGTACTCAGCCCAGTTCGCGTAGCCGAGCAACCGCGCGAGCTCGGCGCGCCGAACGAGCATCTGCTCGAGCAGTTTGATGTTGTCTGGCACGGCCCGAAGCCCGTTCACGATCGCCAGCTCCTTGCGCGCGGCCTCGTCGGTCGCGTAGGTCATGAACGGGATGAGGTCCGGGTAGTTCGTCGTGACATGGACCTTGCCGCCGGCGTCCTGCGGGTGCGCTGCGATGTAATCGGGCGGCAGGCCGTCGAGCTGCGCTGGATCGAGCGCGACCTCCCCAACGTCGTCGCGGATGTTCCGCGAGAACTCCTGCTCGACCTTCACGACCTCGGCACGCACCGTCCGGAACTTCTCCTGGTCGGCCGGGCTCAGCTCGATCCCGGTGCGGCGCATGTCGCGGCGCGCGAGCTCGACGACGCGGCGCGCCTCCGGGCCGAGCTTCCCCGTGTCGAGGCCGCCGAGGGCTTCGTAGAGCGGGCGGTCCTGGCCGAAGCGCGTCGTGAACGCCGACAGCTCCTGGATGATCGTGTCGGCGGCCACACGAACCTCGGGATCGGGATGGACCTCGGCCATGAGCCCGCACTCGCTCGCCGCGCCGGCGACCTCGATCCCGATCTCGTTGAACGGTCGAAGCACCGTTGCTTCCGTGAACGGCGGTTTTGCCTCGCGCACGCGCGTCAGCTGCGCCTCGGCGCGCGCCAAGCGGGCCCGGTTGCGCTCGAGGAGGTCGGACGCGACGGTATTCGTCGTGGCGGTCATGGGTCGTTCGGAGTCTACCTAGAGCCGGTAGCCCGCCGGGTCGACGTGAGCCGCGATCAGGCTCACCCGTGCCGCGCGCGCGGCGTCGCGGAACGCCGCGCGGCATTCGTCGAGGGTGCGGACCTCGACGCCATCCGCCCCGAACGCCGTCGCGAGCGCGCGATAGTCGAGCGCGCCGAAGGTCGTGCCGGTGGCGGGAAACCCCTTGCGCTCCTGGCCGGCCTTGATCTGTTGGAGCGCTCCGTCGGCGAGGATCACGACCGTCAGAGCGAGCCCGAGGCGCGCGGCGGTCTCGAGCTCGGCGACGCTCATCGCGAAGCCGCCGTCACCGAGGACGCAGGCCACCGCGCGATCGCGGTGCGCGAGCTTCAGGCCGATGGCCGCCGGGAGGCCGTAGCCCATCGAGGAGAGGCCGTTCGAGACGAAGAACGTCCGTGGCGCGAACGTGGGCCAGCACTGGACCGAGACCGATTTGTTGAAACCGACATCGCACGATACGAGGGCATCTTCCGGGAGGGCCTCGCGCAGCGCGCCGAGCACGGCCTGCGCGGTGAGACCGCCGGTCGCCGGGCGCACGAAGCTCCGGAACCCGTCGCGGAATCGCGCGGCGTCGCGGGTGTCCTTCCGCACCGCCGGCGCGCGGAGCGCGTCGAGCGTGGCAGGCACCGGCCCGACGATCTCGACCGCGCTCCGGTAGTAGCGGTCGTCGTTCGGCAGCGGGCTCACGTGGATCACCGGCGCGGGCGCCGTCCAATCGCGATCGAGCTCGACCGGGTCGACTCCCACCATCACCACGAGGTCACATTCGGCGATCCATTCGTAGAGCTTCGCGCTTCCGAGCCCCTCGATCGCGCCGACGTAGAGCGGGTGATCGTCACGGAGCAGCCCCTTCGCTTTGGGCGAGAGGATGACCGGGATCCCCCAGGCCTCGGCGAGCCCGCGGAGCGGCGCGACCGTCGCGGCGTCCAAGGCATCGAGCCCGGCGAGCAGCACCGGTCGAGCGCAGTTCCGGAGCAACGTGAGCGCCGCACCCACCGACCGCGCATCGATGACGCCCGCGCCGCTCGGCGCGTCCGCATCTGTCGCCACGTCGCGCGCCTCCTGCGCCGGGACGTCGCTCGGGACCTCGAGGAAGACCGGGCCCTGGCGCGGGCGCAGGGCGACCCGGAGCGCGCGATCCGTCACGACCGCGGCGGTCGCCGGGGTGACCCGGGCCTGCCA
>DATCOD010000049.1:0-1747 GCA_036564905.1 Candidatus Limnocylindria bacterium | reverse complement strand
TGCTGACGGCGTCGGCGATCGGGATCGATTACGGCGCGGGCACCCTGCGTTCGGTGCTCGTCCAAGGCACCGGCCGCTGGCAGTACCTCGCGGCGAAGCTCATCACCCTCGTCGCGCTCGCCGGCCTCGGGCTCGTTGCCGCCACGATCACGGTGCTCATCGGCAGCGCCGTCGCCGGACGGCTCGCGACGTCACCCGTGGAGGTCACGACCGCGGCCTGGTCGACCGCGGGGATCGCCCTTTGGAAGGCGTGGCTCTCGCTCATCCCGTACATCACGCTCACGGCGTTCGTGACCGTGCTCGCGCGATCGTCGGCCGCGGGCATGGCGATCGGGCTCGGCTACTACTTCGCGGAGCAGATCCTCACCGCGCTCCTGTCGAACTTCTTCAGCTGGTTCACGAACGTCGCCGACTGGTTGCCGGTGCACAACATCGCCGCGTGGACCGGTGGCTCCGGCTTCGGGGGACCCGGCGCGCCGGTCGATCTCGCGCATGCCGGGTTCGTGCTCGTCGGATACACGCTCGTGCTCGGGGCCTTCGCGTTCTGGATCTTTCACCGTCGGGATGTGCAGGGAGCGACTGGTGGCGGCTGACCGCGCACACCCCGAGCGGCGAGCGAGCGACGTGGGTTCCCGCGGTCTGGGCGCCGCCCGGCTGCGCGGTTGAGGAGGAGCTGTGACTGAACTGACCAGCCGCGAGATCGTCGAGCGCTTCGCCCAGGCGCAGGCGAACCCGGCCGGCGGGGCCGGCGACGAGTACCTCGCCGAAGACCTGATCGAGGACTACCCGCAGTCGGGCGAGCGCATCCGCGGGCGCGCCAATCGTCGGGCGATCTTCGACAACTACCCCGGCCGGGCCGATCAAGAATTCGGGCCGAACGATACAAAGAAGCCCCTCCGACTAGTGGTGTTTGGTTCAGCACCGCGCACCCTAGTCGGGGGCTTCTATTTGTGACTCAGGTCTGGGGAGACCTCAACTAGGCCTCGCGGGCTCCCGGAGCGGCCGGCGTGACGCCGAGCGCGTAGGGCCCGGCCGATCGCGTGAGCGCGGCGATCTCTCGAGCGCTGAACAGCCGGGGCCGGAGCGCGTCCAACGCCTGCCGGTGCGTGGTCTCGATCGCCTTCCGGCGAAGCTCGGGCGGCGCATCGTGCTGCGAGCCGGCGGACACATACCCCGCGTGGCCCATGTACGCGGCGACGACGGTCTGGAGCGGCTCCGCCGGGAGCCATGTGGCAAGCTCCGGCAGGAGGCGATCGAAGCTCGACCGGCCGAGCGGCAGAAAGCTGCCGAGGTCGCGCGCGACCACCACGTTCATGCGGTTGATCAGGAGCTCGAAGTACACCGCGCGCCCCGCATTCATCGCTTGACGGGCGAACTGGCGGCGCTGCATGTACACGCCCACGAGGAGCCAGCCGACCACGCCCACGACCGCGCCGATGATCCCGGGCAAGAAGCGGTCGAGGTCGGTCACCGCCGCACGAGCGCGAAGACCGGCCGCGCGCCGGTGAGGCCCTTGAGCTCGTAGGTCCCACGCTCCTCGAAGACCAGACCCGATCCGTCCAGAAGGTCACGCGTCACACCGGACACCAGCACCTCACCGGGGCCCGCGAGCGCGGACACCCGCGCGGCGGCGTGCACCGCGATCCCGTGCAGGTTCCCCGCGGCGAGCTCGACCTCTCCGGTGTGCAGCCCGGCGCGGATCTGGATCCCGAGATCGGCGACCGCGTCGACCATCGCCGACGCGCAG
>DATCOD010000048.1:0-3235 GCA_036564905.1 Candidatus Limnocylindria bacterium | reverse complement strand
GGCCATCGCCTGACGGCGTGGAAGACGATCCAGGGCGATCTCAAGCTGCTCGGTGCGGACGTCGTCGATCAGGACGTCGTCGTCGATCGCAATCTGGTGACGTCGCGCCAGCCAGGAGACCTTCCGGCCTTCATCCGCGAGGGCCTCAAGCTGCTCGAGAAGAAGATGCCCGCCGCCACGAGCTAGCTGAGCTGCCCATAGAGGTTGTTGACGAGGAGAGAGCCCTCCGCGCTTGCTTCGTTGTAGATCTGGCTCGCGCCCTCAGTCCGGGCTAGAACGCGCCCATACACCACGTCGCCGGACGTGAACCTACGAGGGCGTCGGCGTCCGCTCGGAATCGCCATCCGTCGCTTTGGCTAAGAGTCGCGAGATCGTAGTCAGGACTGCGTGAGTCAGCCGCGCTTCAGGTGTCTGCCAAACTCGGCATCAGTGAACGGCGGATATCTCATCGTCATTTGGGCGGCTTCGCTGATCGCGCTGGCGGCGGCAGTTACGCTGCCATTCGGCACGCCCGAGGGCCGGGCGTGGTCCACGGCGATCGGTTTCCTCGCGGTTGTCATCGTCGGCCTTGCTATCAGGCTGGACCGACAGAATGGACGGCGGTAGCGCAGCACGGTCGAGCACTGAACATGCTTCGCGCCACAGACAACCGCAATCGGAGGATGAGCCACGGCGAAGAGTCGAAGGCGCAACCAGCGCGTAATCCCGCACTCTCAGCCGGCGGGGGCGACCGCGGGTACCGCAGCTGAGATCGCCGCGGAGCCCAACCCGCTCAAGAAAGTGGGGAAGATCCTCGGCCCGGGGTTCATCACCGGCGCATCAGACGACGATCCGAGCGGCATTGGCACCTACGCCGTCGCGGGCGCGACCCTCGGTCTGCAGAGCCTTTGGACCGCGCTCCTCACGTATCCGCTGATGGCAGCCGTTCAGAACATCTGCGCCCGGCTGGGCATGGTCAGCGGCCAAGGCCTCGCGGGTGTGTTGCGCAATCACTATCCGAGGTTCGTCCTGTACGGCTCGGTCCTGCTGCTGTTCGGAGCGAACACCATCAACATCGGCGCCGATCTGGGCGCGATCGCAGACGCCGTCCATTCGCTCACCGGCGTCCAGACCGTGTGGCTCGTTGTGCCCGTGGCGCTTGGGGTTCTCGCCCTTCAGATCTTCGGCAGCTACCGACTCATCGCCAACACCTTCAAGTGGCTCACCCTCGCCCTCCTGGCCTACGTCGTCGACGCGATCATCGTCCACCCCGATCTGCGGCAGACGCTCCGCGCGACGATCGTGCCGACGTTCAGCCTCGACCCGCTATACGTCACCACGCTCGTCGCGATCCTCGGCACGACGATCTCGCCGTACCTCTTCTTCTGGCAATCGAGCGAGGAGGTCGAGGAGGAGATCGACATGGGCCGCAAGACGGAGGCATCCCGGCGTGGCGCCTCGCCGGCGGAGCTGCGCTACTCCGCGATGGACGTAAACGTCGGGATGGGCTTCTCCAATCTGGTCATGTACTTCATCATCCTGGCGACGGCGCTGACGCTGTTCAAAGCCGGCAAGACCGACATCAAGAGCGCGGCCGACGCGGCCCAGGCACTCAAGCCGCTGGCCGGCGACTTCGCGGGGATCATCTTCGCAGCGGGGATGATCGGTGCCGGCCTGCTCGCGATCCCGATCCTCTCAGGGTCAGCCGCGTATGCCATCGCCGAGGCGTTCGGATGGAAGTACGGCCTCGAGACCCACTGGAGTCGAGCCAAACCGTTCTATGCAGTCATCGTGGTCGCGACCGCGATCGGCGTCGGGATGAACTTCATTGGGATCAACCCGATCGACGCGCTCTTCTACACCGCGGTGCTCAACGGGATCGTCGCGCCGCCCCTTCTCGTGATGGTCATGCTCGCCGCGCGCAATAAGAAGGTGATGGGCAAGCAGACGATCGGCCCGCTGCTCACGACGCTGGGGTGGATCGCGACGCTTGGCATGTTTCTGGCGCTCGCCGGCCTCGCGTACACGACGATCACCGGTAGCGGCGGGTAGCAACCATCACACGAACATCGTCGACCCGCACTTCAAGCGGCTCGGGATCGGTGCGGTCCAGGGCTCCGACGCGCTCTACCTGACGATGGTGTTCTGCCGCTAGGGCCGTTCGCCGCGACGTTCACGAAGGCCGGCCGCAGGGTCGGCCCTCGCTCATTCCCGTTGCTAGCATCGCCGCGATGCCGGCCCCGGACGCTGCGGCCGCGCGGCCGGCACGGCCGTGCCACCAACTGTGCAGCGCTGCGGTGCGCGGCTCGTCGCCCGAGCGTCGATCCCGGGCCAAGGAGGGGCGCCTCCCAAGCGCCCCGTGCATCCGTGTCGAACGCTACTCAGGCCACCAAAGCGCACGCCAGCCGGGGCAAATCGAGCAATCCCACGTATTAGCCACCGCTCCTGGAGCCTAGCTACACATGACGGGGCCGTCATCAATGAAGGACCGCCAGTGGTTAGCGTCAATCCGGCGACGACCTAAAGCGCAGAACCGACCGGATCGCCGGAGCGGCGTACGTCACCCCGTCGAGAGCAAAGTTGCGCGTCGCGAAAGGAGTTTCACATGGGTCAGGTCAATGTCAATTCAGACGGCGGCCCCAGCGGCATGGGTTCTGGAATGATCATCGGCATCGTGCTCGCCATCGTCGTGGTGCTGGCGATCGTGCTTTTCGTCTATCCAGGCATCTACCGGAGCTCGCCGAACGCCCCGACCTCATCGGCCGGTCCGGTCGCGAGTGGCGCCCCAGCCGCCTCACCCACGCGGTAAACGTCGGTAAGGAAATAGCGGGAGGTACTTATGGGACTGATTGAGCTGCTCATACTGATCCTGGTGCTCGTTTGGGCGTTCGGCTACTTCGGGCGCGGGAGGTTGTACGGGCAGGGCGGATCTGATGTCGGTGGCGGCAACCTCGTTCACACACTTCTCGTCATCGCCGTGATCCTCCTGATCTTGCGGTTGCTGCACGTCCTATGACGAGTGCCGCAAGGGGTCAAGAGGTCGACCTCAGCGTGCGGCCACGCGAAGCGAGCAAGCGAAAGCCCAAGCCGAGCCGCCAGTACGCAGACAGCAAGGCTGGACAAGAGCAGCGTGACCAAATCGCTGCGGTCGCCAAGGTCACCAAGCCGATTGCGGCCGCTCCGACCAACAAGACGCGCCGGATGAAGGGCAAGTAGCCAGAGGGTCGCCCTCGATTACTCCTTGTACTGTGCGCCG
>DATCOD010000047.1:0-2009 GCA_036564905.1 Candidatus Limnocylindria bacterium | reverse complement strand
GTCGAGAGCTTCGGCTCGTTGCCGCCGTCGCCCGCGGCGCGCGACAGCTGCGAGAGGGCGAGGATCGTCACGTCGAGCTCGCGGGCGAGCGATTTCAGGTTGCGCGTGATCGTCGCGAGCTCCTGCACGCGGTTCTCCTCGTGCTCGCCGGTCCGGATGAGCTGGAGGTAGTCGACGAGGATGATCCCGAGCCCACCGGGCGCCTGCGCGATCGCGCGCCGGGCCTTCGTGCGCAGCTCCATGATCGAGATGCCCGGTGTGTCGTCGATGAGGATCGGCAGGCCGGCCAAGGCGCTCGCCGCCCCGGTGTCACGGATGTTCCCGGTGCGGAGCGCGAGGAGATCGGTCCGCGAGTTCAGTCCCAGGAATCGCGCGACGATCTGCTTCGTGTCCATCTCCAGCGAGAAGATGAGGACGCCGGTCCCGCGCTTCGCGACGTGATGCGCGACCGCAAGGCCAAGGCTCGTCTTCCCGACGGACGGGCGCGCGGCGATGATGACGAGGTCGCCGCGGGTGAAGCCCTCGGTGTACGCGTCGATCTCGCGGAAGCCGGACGGGATGCCGCTCACCTCGAAGGGGTGCTCCATCCGTTCGGTGATGTGGTCGTAGTTCTGCATGAGCGCGATCTGGATGTGCCGAAGCTGCGCGTTGATCGCGTCATCGCGCAGGCTGAAGATCCGCTGTTCCGCGCGGTCGAGCGTGACCGTCACATCCGCCGGCTCGTCGTACGCGTCCGCGGCGATGTCCTTCGCCGCGTTCAGCAACCGCCGCAGGAGCGACCGGTCGCGGACGATCCGCGCGTGGCGCTCGACATCGACCGCCGTGGGCGTCGCGTCGACGAGCTCGCGCAGGTACGGCGCCCCGCCGACCTGATCGAGCTGCTCGTTGCGGGCGAGCTCGACCTGCATCGTGAGCGGGTCGATCCGCTCGCGGCGCTCGAGCAGCGCCTGGGCCGCGCGATACACGCGCTGGTGCTTCGCTTGGTAGAAATCCTCGGCCCGGAGCAGGTCCGCGACCTTGAAGATGGCGTCGCGGTCGATCAGCAGCGCGCCGAGGACGCGCTGCTCCGCGGCGAGGTCGTGGGGCGTCGTCCGCTCGGCTGTTTGCTCGATGCTCATCGGGTCATCGAGCTAGTTAGAACGCTTGTTCGGGTCGTGTCAAGGGGGCTCATGCGCCGTGAACGCTACGGTTCGGGACGGCCGGCGGCGACCGCCTTACCCACGACCGGCCGGGGGCGGCCTCCCCAGATTGCGTCGACTTGTCCGCGCCGTCCACCGCGTTGTCCACACGACCGTCCACAGTGAAAGGGGATAACTCGACCGATGCGTGCGCTGGTCACCGGTGGCGCCGGATTCTTCGGATCGCACATCGTCGATGCGCTGCGGGCGCGCGGCGATGAGGTCACCGTGCTCGACGATCTGTCGACCGGCGCTCGGGCCAACCTCGATCCCGCGGTGCCCATCGTCGTCGCCGACATCAGCGATCGCGAGCGCGTGCGCGACGAGCTGGCCGGTGGACGCTTCGACGCGGTGATCCACGCGGCCGCGAAGACGAAGGTCATGGAGTCGATCGAGCAGCCGGCGCTCTATCACCGGGTGATCGTCGACGGCACGTCGAACGCGCTCGACATCGCGCAGCAGTCCGGCGCGGCGTCGTTCGTGAATGTCTCGACCGGAGGCGCCCTCTATGGCGAGACGCGGGTCTGCGCCACGGAGGACAGTCCGATCGACGCGCCATCGCCGTATGGGCGCTACAAGGCCGAGGCCGAACGACTCGCGAATTCGACTCCCGGCCTGCGCGCGGTCACGCTGCGGTTCGCGAACATCTACGGCCCCCGGCAACGCACCGACCTCGAGGGCGGCGTGATCGCGATCTTCGCCGGCTGCTGGACCCGCGGCGATCGGCTGACCATCTACGGTGACGGCTCGGCCGAGCGCGACTATCTCTATGTGGCCGATGCGGTGACCGCCATACTCGCGGCGCAGGATCGTGGCGCCACTGGCTCGTAC
>DATCOD010000046.1:0-10535 GCA_036564905.1 Candidatus Limnocylindria bacterium | reverse complement strand
GTCGTGGTGCTTGCCGTCGCACTCCGCTTTCGGCCGTCGGCAGCCGCATGGCTCCCGGTCTGGCTCGCCGCGAGCATCACGCTCACGACGTACAGCTGGTCGTACGACCATGTCGTCCTCATCGTGCCGATCGTCCTCGCGGTCGGTGCGGCCCGCTCGCCCCGGCGCGCGCTGACCATCGGCCTCGTCGGCTTCACGGCGCTGCTCGTCGAGGCGCCGCTCCTCTACCAGCTGGCGGTGGTGCGCGGAACGCAAAGCCTGAACGTGCTGGTGCCGTTCACGGTCCTGGCGGTGATCGTCGCCTGCCTCTGGCCGTTCGCTCGAGATCGGTCACGGGAACGCGCGGCTGTCCTCGCGACGAACTGAGCCCGGCGGGCTGCCCACACGGCGGCTGGCCTGTGCACGAGCCGTGTTCCCGGTCGGGTCGACGTCACTCGACAGGGAGGGCCGAGCGGGCGCCTAGCGGCCCGCACCCGCTACGCCGGCGATCCAGGGGAACCATCGGGACTGGACCGCCTTGAGGATGGTCACGTTCAGGACCCCCAGCACCGAGGTCACGATGACGACCGCCAGGAGCTTGCCGGTCTCGAACGAGTTGCCGAACGACACGAGCAGGAACCCGAGCCCGACGAAGCTGATCTCCATCTCGCTCACGATCATGCCGATGATCGCGAGGCCGGCCGAGATCCGCACGCCGGCGAGGATGAACGGGATCGCCGCGGGCAGGCTGATCTTGCGGAGGATCTGCCGCTCGTTGAATCCGAAGGCGAGGCCCACGTCGAGATAGCCGCGGTCGACGTTGCGGATCCCCGTGGCCGTGTTGAGCAGTACCGGCCAGAGCGTGATCAGGAACACGAACAAGAGGCGCGCCTGGATGGTGATCCCGACCCAGATGATGACCAGCGGGATGATCACGACGAGTGGCGTCGCGTTGAAGAAGTTCACGTACGGGTAGAGCACCTTCGCGACGAGCGTGTAGCGGCCCATGAGCACGCCGAGCACGATCCCGACCGAAAGGCCGACCGCCATCCCGATCAGCATCTCCTCGAGCGACGCCCCGAGTGCGAGCCAGATCTGGTCGTTCCGGGCAAGACCGACAAGCTCGGCGGCGACGCCGGTCGGCGTTGACAGGAGGATCGGATTGAGGAACAAGCCGGAGAGCTGCCAGGTCAGAAGGATCGCGGCGACCGCTGAGACGGGCAGTCCGAGATCCGCCAACCGGTCGGTCCGGGTCACACGAGCACGCCCTGGCGCACCTGGAGCGCGTCGATGATCCGTTCGCGGAGCGCGATCGCCTTCGGCTCGGCGCGCACGTTGAATTCCCAGCGTGGGTGGGGAAGGTCGACGGTCGCGATCTCGGCGATCCGCCCGGGTGACGAGCGAAAGAGCGCGATCCGGTCGGACAGGAAGATCGCCTCATCGACATCGTGGGTGACGAACACGATCGTGAGCCCCAGCCGCCGCCAGAGCTTCGAGAGCTCGATCTGGAGTGTCTCGCGGGTGAAGTTGTCGAGGTGGACGAACGGCTCGTCCATCAATAGCACCTTCGGCTGGATCGCAAGCGCGCGGGCCACGCCGACCCGTTGCTGCATCCCACCCGACAGGGTGTACGGCGGGCGGGATGCGACCGACTCAAGTCCCACGAGCTGGAGCGTCTCGAGCGCCCGGCGGCGGCGCTCCTCCTTCGAGAGCCCACGGGCCTCGAGGCCGATCTCGACGTTCTCCACCACATTCCGCCAGGGGAGGAGGTTGATGTCCTGGAACACGAAGGCCATCTCGCGTGACACGCCGGTCTGCTCCACTCCGTCGAAGACGACCGTGCCGCTGGACGCCTCGGTCAGCCCGTCGATGATCCGGAGGAGCGTCGTCTTGCCGCAGCCGGAGGGGCCGACCAGACTGATGAACTCGCCCTCCTCGATCGCGAGGTCGACGTTATTCAGCGCGACGACCTCGCTCGACCCGGTCCGGTAGGTCTTCGAGATCCCGACCGCTTGCAGCATCGTTCTTTCTCCTGTCGTCAGCGCCGGCCGGCCGCGGTCGCCTGGATCCACGGCTGCCACTTGCCCTGATAGAACCGCAGGCCCGCGAACGCGAGCATCGCGAGGCCGGTCGAGCTGATGATCGCGGCGATGAGGTGCTCCGTCTGGTAGAAGCTCGCGTAGTCCTGGGTCAGGCCGCCGAGCCCGAAGTCACCGATCTCCTGTCCGCTCAGGATCATCCCGACTGCCGCCTGCGCGAGCGCGATCCGCATGCCGGCGAGGATGAACGGCATCGCCGCCGGGATATAGACCTGACGGGTCGCTTGGAACCGGGAGAGGCCGAACGAGCGTGCAACGTCCCGATGGCCGACCCGGACGTTCTTGATGCCGGTGAGCGTGTTGATGAGCAACGTCCAGACGCAGATGATCACGATGAACGACACTCGCGCGGCCATGCCGAGGCCGAACCAGATCTCCATCAGCGGCAGCAGGGCGATCGTCGGCGTCGCGTTCGCGAAGTTGACGATCGGCTCGAACGCGCGCTCCGCCCGCGCCGATCGGCCCATGATCACGCCGCAACCGATGCCGACCACCGCGGCGATCCCGAACCCGACGCCCATGTCGAGCGCGCTGTCGGCGAACTTGCGGATGAGGGTGCCGTCGAACAGGATCTCGGCGAACGCCGCGCCGACCGCGATCGGCGTCGCGATGAAGATCTTGTTCAAGAACAGCCCCGAGAGCTGCCAGGCCGCGAGCAGGAACACGAGCGAGGTGAGGAAACCTGCGTTCCCCCACCACGCGGGCGCCGCGCGAGCGGTCACGCTGCGCGGCCCCGCACTAGAACGCGCTGCTGTGCGCCTTGAAGTAGGCCACCGCGTCGGTCCACGGCTGGGCGTCGTACCACTGCGCCAGCGGCCGGTCGCCGGTTCCCTTGATCTGGCCGTTCGTCTTGTTCACGTCGAAGTTCTTCTGGAGCGTGTCCAGTTCCAGTCCAGTCCCGTCCGCCGGCCAGGGTGACGCCTTCGCCAGCGCGTCGTACGACGCGTTCGCGTCGGCGTCGTTCACGGTGCCTTTGGTGAACGCGAGGGCCGAGGTGATCCACCCCTGCTTGTCCGTGTCGAAGGTCTTCGCCGACTCCAGCCAGGCGAGATCGATCGCCTCGGCCGTCGCGGGGTTCGCGTTCAGCCAGTCGGGCATCGCGCCGATGTAGCTGTCGGCATCCCATGGCTCGAGCTCGACGCTGTTGGCGAGCACGTTGAATGTCCCGGTCTTCTGCAGCTTCAGCAGGCCGTCGGCGTGCACGAACGCCGCGTCGACCTTCCCCTGCAGCATCTGGTTGACCGAGGCGCTGTTGGAGCCGCTGAGCGCGATCGTGATATCGCTTCGGGTCAGGCCCGCCTTCTGCAGGGCACCGTCCAGCAAGAGCTGGTCCGGCGAGACCGTCGTCGCGATCGCCATCGTCTTGCCTTTGAGCTGCGCGAGGGTGTTGAAGCTCTTCGCCACCAGCAGGTAGTCGACGTGGACCTGGCTATTACCGAAGATGCTCAGCCCGGCATTCAGCATCGCGGGCATCGGGCCGGCGGTCGCGTTCAGCTGCCCGCTGACGACCGCGAGCTCGGTCGTGTTGCCGGCACCGAGCTGGAAGTTCACGGACGCGCCCCACTTTTCGAGCGTCTTCCCGGTCATGTACACGACCGTGTCACCGATCGTCGCGTCGCCGGCGGAGTTGCCCAGGCTGATGCTCACCCCGGTGAGGTCAGGTGTGCCGTTGGCGTTGAACTTGAGTTGCGTCGCTGTCGTCTTTGACGGCCCGGTCGGTGCGGCCGCTGCGGTCGATGCCGCGGGACTCGTCGCCGCTGGACTACAGGCTGCGAGGATCACCGCCAGGATCACACAGACGCGGCGCATGTTGCCCATTGAGACACCCCCTGCCGAAGCGCCGTTGGTCTAACAATTGGTCCTTCGGCGGTCAAGCGCCGAATGTGGCGGCCTGACCGGGCGCCCGGCGTGCGGCCAGCAATACGGATGGGACCGCCGGACCCGCTCCCGGCGGCGTCGACGCGCACTGCGCGGCTCCCGATGAAGGTCGTCGACCCTAGAGGGTGAGCTGCATCCCGTCCTGCGCGGTCTCGAACTCCAGCTCGGCGAGATGGGCCTGCGTTTCCCGCCCGAGGTGGGTGAGGATGATGCGGCCGCAGTCCAGCTTCGCGCGATTGGCGATGAGCTCCGCGTAGCTGAGATGGGCGGGGTCGGACTTCGCGAAGTTCGTCGACTCGCAGATGAACAGGTCCGCGCCCTTCGCCACCGCGACGAGCTCGTCACTCCACCGGGCGTCGCCCGAGTACGCGATGAGCTTGCCGTCGATCTTCACCCGCAGGCCGTGCGGGTCGCTCTCCGCGACGTGCTTCACCGGTAACGCGCTCACCTCGGCACCGCCCAGCGACACCGGGGTCTCGCGCAGCGTCACGAACGACAGGCCGTAGTCGATCGTGACGGGGCCGAAGAAATCCTTGTAGAGCGCCTCGCCCGCGCGCGTGGACCGCTGCTGGAGCTCGCGCGGGCCGCCGATGGCGAGCGGGGCCTTGCGGCCGGCGAAGTACTGCTCCATCAGGAAGTAGGGGATCCCGCCGAAGTGGTCGCCATGCAGGTGCGAGATCGCGATGGCCTGGATCGTGGCCGGGTCCAGCGCCTTCTTGATCGCGGGCAGCGACGAGCCGCCGCAGTCGAGGAGCAGCGAGGTGCCGACCGATTCCAGGTGGATGCAGGCGTGCGAGCGCCCGCCGTCGGCGAACGCGTTGCCCGTGCCGAGGAACCGGATCTTGATCGTCACGCGATCTCGCTGAGCGCGACGGTGCGCCGCTCGCGCCACGATCTCCCGGCGGCTTCGGCGATGCGGAGCGCCTCGAGCGCATCCGCGGCCGTGCACGGGTTGTCGGCCTGGCCCGCCGCGAACTTGAGGAAGTGCGCGAGCTCGGCCTTGTACGCGTCACCGAACCGCACGAAGAACGACGGGTAGGCCGGCCCGGCCAGCTTCGGCGCGTCGGCCTCGACGGAGCGCCACGGCGTCCGCGGATCGATGCCGATCGCGAGCGTGTCCTTCGCGGCGTGGATCTCGACGTGGATGTCGTAGCCGGCCTCGTTGTGTCGCAGCGCGGTCATGAGGCCGAGCGTGCCGTCCGCGAGCTTCAGGAGGACCGCCGACGTGCCGACGTCCTGCATCGCCTCGTACTGCGGCACGCCCTTCGTGGAGCCGGTCGCCGTCACCTCGGCGACCTCCTGCCCGAACAGCCAGCGGGTGATGTCGAAGTCATGGATGAACTGATCCTTGAACTGCCCGCCGGAGGACTTGATGTATCCGTCGGGCGGGGGCAGACGGTCGCAGCTCACCATGAGGAACGAGTACACAGCGCCGAGCGCGCCGCCGGAGAGCTCGGCGCGCGCCCGCTGGTACCCGGCGTCGAACCGCCGCTGGAAGCCGATCTGGAGCCGGCCATTCTTTCGCTTCACGTGTTCGACGATGTCGCGCGTCTCCGGGATGCCGATCGCGATCGGCTTCTCGCAGAACGTCGGCAGCCCCTGATCGATCGCGCGCCTGATCAGCGGCGCGTGCGTGTCGGTCGGGGTGACGATGACCATCGCATCGACACCGTTGAACGCGTCGTCGATGGATCCGACCACCCGGGCGTTCAGTGGACCGGCCACCTCTTTTGCGTGCGCCGGATCGGCGTCGTAGACGGTGAGCTGCGAGACGCCCGGAAGCGCCGCGAGGGTCGCCGCGTGAGACGCGCCAAGACGGCCGACGCCGAGTACGGAGATCCGCATGGTCCCTCCCGCGTGTGAGCCCCCGACTACTGTACCGACGAATGCGGGAGCGAAAGATCGCGGGCGCGCCGATCTCGTGGGGCGTCTGCGAGGTGCCGAACTGGGGGACGCAGCTCGCGGCCGAGCGCGTGCTCGCCGACGCGCAACGCCTCGGATTCACCGCGATGGAGGCCGGCCCGCCGGGTTTCCTGCCGACCGACGCGGCGGCCGCTGCCCGCGCGCTCGACGCGCACGGCCTGCGCTGCATCGGCGGATTCGTGACGGCCGTCCTGCACGATCGCGCGCGCCGCGACGCCGAGCTCGCGTCGGTCGAACGGCAGGCGGCGTGGCTGCGCGATGCGGGCGCGGAGCTGCTCGTGCTCGCGGCGGCGACCGGCCGCGAGGGGTACGAAGGGCGCACCGATCTCACCGACCTCGAGTGGTCGACGCTGTTCGAGACCCTGCCGATCATCGAGGCGATCGCGGGGGCCAAGCAGCTCACCGTCGTCGTGCACCCGCACGTCGGCACCGTGATCGAGCAGCCGCAGGACATCGAACGCCTGCTCGCACGCTCGCACGCGGCGCTCTGCCTCGATACCGGTCACGTGTTCGTGGGCGGCGGCGACCCGGCGGTGGTCGCGCGCGCGGCCGGGCGCCGGGTCGCGCACGTCCACCTGAAGGACGCCGACGCGACGCTGAGCGCGGCCGTTCGCGACGGGCGGCTCTCGTACGCTGCGGCGGTGCAGCAGGGCCTCTACCGACCGCTGGGCGAGGGCGCCGCGCGGATCTCGGACGTCCTCACCGAGCTGCGGGCCGTCGGATACGACGGCTGGTACGTGTTGGAGCAGGACGTCGCGTTGAAGGACGCGAGCGCCGACCCGCTGCCGTCGATCCAACGCAGCCTCACGTTCGTGAGCGCGCGTGTCTGATCCGGTCCGCGCGGCCGGTCAAGCCGACCTGCAGCTCATCACCATCGGGCGCGTCGGCGTCGACCTCTACCCCGAGCAGATCGGCGTCCCGCTCGCGAAGGTGCGCACGTTCGCCAAGTCGCTCGGCGGCAGCCCCACGAACGTCGCGGTCGCGGCGGCCCGGCTCGGGCACCGGAGCGCCGTGATCACGAAGGTCGGCGACGACGGGTTCGGCCTGTACGTGCGCGAAGCCCTGAAGAGCTTCGGCGTCGATACTCGTTACGTCGCGATGGATCCCACGCTGCGGACGCCGGTCGTGTTCTGCGAGCTCTTCCCGCCGGACAACTTCCCGCTCCTGTTCTACCGCCAGCCCAAGGCGCCCGACCTGAACATCCGGGTCGAGGACCTCGATCGCGCCGCGATCGCGCGCGTGCCGATCCTGTGGACGAGCGGGACCGCCCTCTCGGAGGAGCCGAGCCGCAGCGCGACGCTCGAGGCGGCGGGCATCGCGAAAGGCCGGGTCATCCACGACCTCGACCACCGGCCGTCGTTCTGGACCTCGATGCTCCACGCCCGGGCCGAGGCGTTGAAGATCCTCAAGCACGCGCACGTCGTCGTCGGGAACATCGACGAGGTGGAGATGGCCACCGGGAGACGCGATCCGGACGCGGCGGCCGAGGCGCTCCTGGCGATGGGTCCGGAGCTCGCGATCGTGAAGCAGGGGCCGCGCGGAACCCTCGCCCGATCGAAGTCGAAGCGGGTCGAGGTGCCCGCCGTCGAGATCACGGTCGTGAACGGGCTTGGCGCAGGCGACGCGTTCGGCGGCGCGCTCGTCCACGGGCTGCTCGCGGACTGGGACCTCAAGCAGATGCTGGCGTTCGCGAGCGCGGCCGGCGCGATCGTCGCGTCGCGCCTCGCCTGCGCCGACGCGATGCCGACCGCGGATGAGGTGGACGCGTTGCTTGGGCAGGCCGCGCATGTCTGACCTCGTCGGCCGGATCACCAGGCTGCGCGCGTCCGACCCGGACGCGGTCGCCGGCGCGCTCGCCAAACGGACGCGCGGGATGCTCACGTTCCCGCGAAAGCTCTTCCTCATCGCCGCCGACCACCCCGGTCGCGGGGTCTTCGCCGCGGGCGGGGATCCGCGGGCGATGGCCGATCGCGGTGACTTCCTCGACCGCGTGATCACCGCGATCAAGCATCCGGACGTCGATGGTCTGCTGGCGACGGCGGACATCGTCGACGATCTCGCGCTGCTCGGCCTGCTCGACGCGATGGTCGTGTTCGGCTCGATGAACCGCGGTGGGCTCGCGGGCTCGGTCTTCGAGCTGGACGACCGGTTCACGGGATACACCGCGTCGGCGATCGCGAGGGATGGCCTCAACGGCGGGAAGATGATGCTGCGGGTCGCCGACGACGATCCGGCGACGGTGCGCACGATGGAGGCCTGTGCCCACGCGATCGATGACCTGAACGCCCTGGGGCTCCACGCGATGGTCGAGGTCTTCGCAGCGCGGACCGTGGACGGCAAGACGACCAATGACCTGTCGGTCGACGCGACGATGCGAGCGATCGCGGTCGCATCCGCGCTCGGCGGAAGCTCGGCGCGCACCTGGCTGAAGCTGCCGGTCGTCGAGGAGCAGGAGCGGCTGCTTTCCGCGACGACCCTTCCGGTCGTGCTGCTCGGTGGCGACCCGGGCAAGGACCGCGCCGCGACGTACGCGACGTGGGCGAGATCGATGGCGCTCCCGCAGGTCCGCGGTCTCGTGGCCGGCCGGACCCTGCTCTATCCGCCGGACGGCGACGTGCATGCGGCAGTCGACGCGGCCGCGAAGATCGTCCGCGCTGGAGCGCACGCCTGAAGCGCCTGACCATGGCCCAGGCCCTCGTCCGGTTCCTCGCGCAGCAGTACGTCGAGCGCGACGGCACCGAGCAGCGGTTCTTCGCCGGGGTCTGGGGCATCTTCGGGCACGGCAACGTCGCGGGCATCGGTCAGGCCCTCGCGCAGTATCCGGAAGCGTTGAAGTACCACCAGGCGCGCAACGAGCAGTCGATGGTCCACATCGCGGTCGGCTATGCGCGGATGAAGGACCGCCTCGCGACCTTCGCGTGCACGTCGTCCATCGGTCCGGGCGCGACGAACCTCGTGACCGGCGCCGCGCTCGCGACGGTGAACCGGCTCCCGGTGTTGCTGCTGCCCGGTGACACGTTCGCGTCGCGCGCGGCCGAGCCGGTGCTGCAGCAGCTCGAGCGGCCATCTCGCGGTGACGTCACGGTGAACGACACGCTGCAGGCGGTCTCGAAGTACTGGGACCGGATCACCCGGCCCGAGCAGATCCTGTCGGCCGCGCTGAACGCGATGCGGGTGCTCACCGATCCCGCGGAGACCGGCGCGGTCACGCTCGCGCTGCCGCAGGACGTCCAGACCGAGGCGTTCGACGTCCCCGACGACTTCCTCGCGAGGCGGGTGTGGCACATCGAGCGCCGCCCGCCGGAGGCCGCGGCGCTCGCGCGGGCGATCGAGCTCATCAACGCCGCGCGGCGTCCGCTCATCGTGGCCGGCGGCGGCGTCATCTACAGCGGCGCGACCGAGGCGCTGCGCGCGTTCGTGGACCGGAGCGGCATCCCGGTCGCCGAGACGCAGGCCGGCAAGGGCGCGCTCCCGTACGACCACCCGCTGGCGCTCGGCGCGATCGGCGCCACCGGCACGTTCGCGGCGAACCGCGTCGCGCGCGACGCCGATGTCGTCATCGGCATCGGCACGCGCTGGAGCGACTTTGTGACCGCCTCGAAGACCCTGTTCGAGGGCGCGAGCGTCCGGTTCATCGACCTGAACGTCGCGAGCGTCGACGCGTTCAAGCTCAACGCACTGCCGCTGCTCTGCGACGCGCGGGCCGGCCTCGAGGGGCTCGCGGCTGCGGAGTGGGCGATCGACGAGCGGTACCGCACGAAGGCCGAGAAGCTGCACGTCGAGTGGGACGCCGAGGTGGCGCGGCTCTACGCGCTCGAGGGCACGCCGCCGGCCCAGAGCGCGGTCATCGGCGCGGTGAATGAGGCGAGCGGTCCGCGCGATGTCGTCGTCTGTGCCGCCGGCTCCATGCCCGGAGACCTGCACAAGCTCTGGCGCACGCGCGATCCGAAGGGCTACCACGTCGAATACGGCTACTCGACCATGGGCTACGAGATCCCGGGCGGCATCGGGACGAAGCTCGCGGCCCCGGATCGCGAGGTGTTCGTGCTCGTCGGCGACGGCTCGTACCTGATGTCGCCCGGCGAGCTCACCACCGCGATCTCCGAGGGCGCGAAGCTCATCGTCGTGCTCGTGGACAACCACGGGTTCGCCTCCATCGGCGCGCTGTCGCGGTCGCTCGGCTCCGACGGCTTCGGTACGAAGTCCGAGCTCGCCATCGACTTTGTCGCGAACGCGGCCAGCCTTGGAGCGCGCGCGGTGCGCGCCCGGACGATCGCGGACCTGCGTGCGGCGTTGGCCGACGCGAAGAGCGGGACCGAAACGACCGTCATCGTCATCGAGACCGACCCGTTGGTGAGCGTCCCCAACTACGAGTCGTGGTGGGAGGTCGTCCCGGCCGAGTCTTCCGAGCAGGAGGGCGTGCGCAAGGCCCGCCAGGAGTGGTCGGCCAACAAGAAGCGCCAGCGCCGCTACCTTTGATCGAAGCCGCAGGCGCTTAATGGACCTGCTGATCCGGGGTGGCGCGCCGTCGCGGGATGGCACGCCGATCTCGGTCACACCGCAGCACGCGAACTGGCGGTACGTCGGGTTCGAGGCTGTCCGCCTCGCGCCCGGTGCGTCGAAGACCTGGACGCTCGCCGATCGCGAGGCGTGCGT
>DATCOD010000045.1:0-9859 GCA_036564905.1 Candidatus Limnocylindria bacterium | reverse complement strand
CGCCGTGGTCACGACGATCGACGTCGGCGGTCCGGTGCGCTTCGCGATCGCGACCGACCCGGCCAACGGTCGCGTCTTCGCCGCGACGGACACGGCGCCCGGCCGGCTGTCGGTGATCGACGCGAGCACGAACACCGTCGCGGCGAAGACGCGACCGTTGGCCGGGTCGGTCGCGATCGCGAAGCGCACCGGACCGCCGACGTCGATCGTCGTGACCACGGCGTTCGTCGCAAGATCCACGACCGTCACGCCGTGCCCACCGAGGTCCCCGAGATACCCAAGGTGCCTCACCGGGTCGACCGCGATGCCCCACCAGCCTGTGCCCGACGGAGCCGAGATCTTCGCCACCTGCTGAAGCGACGCCGTATCGAAGACCGTCACCTGCGCCGAGTTCGTCGCGTAGAGCCGGCCGAGGCCGGGGTCGACCGCGACACCGAGGCCACCGGGCGAGAGCGTGGCGATCGTGGATCCGGCGGTCGTATCCACGACGGACACGGTGCCGTTGTTGAAGTTCCCGACATACGCGCGGCCCGCGGCCGGATCGGTCGCGATCTCGCCGGGCCCGCTGCCGACGGCGATCGTCGCGCTGACCGCGTTCGTCGCGGTGTCGATGACGGACACGGTCGATCCGCCGTTGTTCGCCACGTATACGAGCCCGCCGGAGATCGCCACGCCGAATGGACTGGAGCCCACCGCGATCGTCTGGATGAGCGAGACGGCCGCGGCGGGGCGCGCCGCCACGAGGACGAGGAGCGCGGCGAGCGCGAGAGAGCGGCGCATCGCCCGATTAACGGGCGGTCGGGACCTCGGTTATGCGGGTCAGAACTCGATCAGGGTAGCGATTTCGTACCCCTGCAGCCGGTCACGTCCGCGCAGGGCCTTGAGCTCGATGAGGAAGGCGAGCGCGACGATCTCGCCCTTGAGCTGCTTCACCAGCTCGATGGTGCCTGCGACGGTACCGCCGGTCGCGAGCAGGTCGTCGACGATGAGCACGCGCGCACCAGGGTGCATCGCGTCCTTGTGCATCTCGAGCGTCGCCGAGCCGTACTCGAGGTCGTACTCGACGCTCACCACGTCCGCCGGCAGCTTCCCGAGCTTGCGCACGGGAACGAACCCGACGCCGAGCGCGTACGCCATCGGCGCGCCAAAGATGAAGCCGCGCGACTCCATCCCCACGACGACGTCGATCGGCTTGCCCTTGACCTTGGCGAGCAGCCCGTCGACGGCGCTCTTGAATGCGTCGCCGTCCTTGAGCATCGTGGTGATGTCCTTGAACAGGATCCCGGGCTTCGGAAAGTCCGGGATGTCCCTGATGCGCCCGCCGAGCTCCTTGGGTGCGAGAGTTGCCACGGCCGAAGACTAGCCGAAGCCGGTCGCGCGGATCACGTGCGCTCCGCGACGTGGGTGTCCTTGAACATCTCCTGCACGACGTAGCCCTGCGCCGGCTCGTGGCTCACGATCGTGATGTTCGTGTTGGTCGCGGGGACGCGGATGAGCTTCGGCAGCACCTCCATGAACTTGCTCACGAGGATCCGCGTCACGCCGCCATGGCCGACGACGCAGATCGTCTTCCCCGGACTCTCGGCCACGAGCCGGTCGATCGCCGGCAGGGCCCGCGCGTGCACCGCTTCGAGGGATTCGCCGCCCGGCCATTTCCGAAAGCCGTCATCGGAGGCGCCGGGCAGCCCGCGCAGCTCGTCGAACGGCTTGCCGGACGCGACGCCGACGTCGATCTCGTTGAGGTCGGCGATCGCCTCGACCGTGATGCCCCGATCCCTCGCGACCTCGGCCGCGGTGTCCCTCGTTCGCGACAACGCGCTCGAGACGATCCGATCGAAGTGGATCGGCCGCAGCGCTTCGGCCACCGTCCTCGCCTGCTGCCGGCCGCGTTCCGTGAGCGGGCTGTCGATCCGCCCGGTGAACACGCCCTTCGCGTTGCCCTCGCTCTCCCCATGGCGCACGAAGTAGAGCGTCGTGACGGCGTTCAGACGGCGAGCTCCGTCGCGAGGTCGGCCCAGGTCACGACGCGCGTGATGTTGGGATGCGCGAGCGTCCGGTTCCAGACGTGATCGAACAGCCACACCTTGATGCCGGCCTCCGCGAGCGACCGCGCGATGAGCACGTCGTCCTCGCAGAACGCGTCGAGCTCGAGCTCCCTGGCGAGCCGCACCTTGTAGATCGCGGAGCTCGTCGCGTCATAGCGGCCGGGCGGCACGCCGGGGTCGAAGTCGCCGTGCGGCTTCAGGTGCACGGCGCGGGCGTGCTGGATGAGCCCCTTCTCGCGCAACCAGGTCTCCGTGACGACGCGCCGGCGCTCGGCACGCGCGGTGACGAAATAGATCTCGTGGCCGGCCGCCGCGATCCGCTCGACGACGTCGGGGCAATCCGCATACGGTTCGAGCTCGCTGAAGAACGTGCCGTCGTACAGCGCGATGCGGAAGCGGTCCTTCTCCTCGCCGCTCACCTCCTCGATCTGCGCGAGGGTCTGCCAGCCGAGGTCCTCGTCCGGTAGCTCGAGCCGGTACTGCTCGGCGAACGCGCGCAGGTACGGCACGGCGCATTCCGCGACGACGTCGTCGAGATCGATCCCGATCCTCACACGTGGTTCCGCGGCGGTCGCGTGGCGGCCGTAACGTTCGCGTCGAAGTCGGCACCGAGCTCGCCTCGGCGGCGCAGCTCCGCGAACCGCGCGTACGGATCCGACCTCGCGCCGGCCTTCCGGAGGCTCGACGCGTCGTTCAGATACAGGAACACGATGGCCCGCGCTCGGCTTGAGAACACCCAAAAGAGACGGTAGCGCGACGGCAGGCCGCGGCCCTTCGCCCGCCGGAAGCGCCCGAGATCCTCGCGCAAACGGAAGTCCGGATGGTCGGGATCCGCCGGCACGGTCGTTTCAACCAGCCGCACGACGGCGGCGAGCAGCTTCACGTCCGGATGGTCGACGCGACCCGTGCGCTGGGCCTTCTGCGCGTTGGCGACAAGCGCTTCGAACCGCTTGGCGAACTGCGGATGGAAATACACGGACCATCCGCCTGCGACGAAAGGTTCGGCCGTCGCCTACTTCCGCCGACGAGAGCTGGCGCGATGAGCGTCGGTGGACCGATGAGCCCGGTCCAGCAGCGGGCGCGGGTTCACGAGCGTCTCGGGATGCGCGAATGCGTCCTTCGCGAGGTACTCGAGGAACACTGCGAACTCCGACTCGTCCTCGATGGATCGCGTCGCATCCGGCTTCGTCACGACGATGCCGCGGTCGGTGTCGTACAGGACCGCGTCCTCGGCGATGCCGTGCCGCTCGAGCCAGGCGCGTGGGATCACGGCAGCCCGGGAACCGCCGGTCCGGTGGAGCTTGACGCGCTTGCGCTCTTCCATGCCAGTCGAGTATAGCTGTTTGTAGCTACCCCTGCGGGCTTTCGCGTCGGGTGCGCTATCCGCCGCGTCGCTGATGGCGAACCCATCGTCGCGGATCGCGATCCCACTCTTGGCCGCGGTCATGGATCGTCCCCACGGCGGACCAGATGAGCTCCCAGCGCCGTTCGTTGTCCAGAGCGCGTTCGACCGCGCGCTCAACGAACGCAGCGCGGCGTCGCGGTCCGACAAGTCGGTCGATCCGCCGCGCCAGATCGTCACGCAACATCACGCGGATGTTCACGGCCACAGGATGCGGCATGCGCCCCGGCCGACGGTCAAGCCGCGAGCCCCTCCAGCACGCGGGTGAGCGCGTCGCGCCAGTCGCCGCGCGCTTCGACGACCGAGGCGCGGATCTGGCGCTGCCCGTGTTGGGCCTTCGGGAAGACCGAGAGCAGGATCCGCCGTTGCGCGTCGCCGAGGTCGCGGCCCATGACGATGCGAAGGTCGGCGCCGCGGACGCGGACCTCCGTCGCACCGGCCTTCGCCGCCCGCAGCTTCACCTCGACACCGTAGAGAAGGTTGCGCATCGGCTCGGGCGGAGGGCCGTAACGGTCCTGCAGCTCCGCACGCAGGGCGACGAGCTCGTCCAGCTCGCGGAGCTCCGCGATGCGGCGGTACATCTCGAGCTTGCGCGCGCGCGCGGGGATGTAGTCATCCGGGATCGCGGTCGAGAGCGCGAGGTCCACCACGACCTCCGACACGGCCGCGGCGAGCGGATGCAGCCCGCGCTGCTCGTTCACGGCCTCCTCGAGCAGCTGCGCGTACAGCTCGAAGCCGACGGCCGTGACGTGCCCGTGCTGTTCGGCGCCGAGGATGTTGCCGGCGCCGCGGATCTCGAGGTCGTGCATCGCGATCTTGAACCCCGCGCCGAGCTCGCTCGCCTCGAAGACCGCCTGTAGCCGCATCCGCGCCTGTTCGGTGAGGGTCGCCTCCTTGTTGTAGAGGAGGTACGCGTAGGCCTTCTCCGCGCTCCGGCCGACGCGGCCACGCAGCTGGTAGAGCTGCGCGAGGCCGAGCGTGCCCGCGCGGTCGATGATGATCGTGTTCACGTTCGGGATGTCGAGGCCCGACTCGATGATGGTCGTGCAGACGAGGACGTCGTGGTCCTGATCGGCGAAGTCCACCATCACGCGCTCCAGCTTCCGCTCGTCCATCTGCCCGTGGCCGACGATGAACTTGGCGTGCGGCACGAGCTGGCGCAGCCGCTCGGTCTCCTGCTCGATGCCCATGACCCGGTTGTGGACGTAGTAGATCTGCCCGCCGCGATCGATCTCGCGGACGATGGCTTCGCGGATGACGTCGTCGCTCCGCTCCACGACGTGCGTCTCGATCGGCTGCCGATCCTCGGGCGGCGTCTCGATGACGCTGATGTCGCGCACGCCGGAGAGCGCCATGTGCAGCGTGCGGGGGATCGGCGTGGCGGTCATCGAGAGGACGTCGACCTCCGTGCGCATGGACTTGAGCCGCTCCTTGTGCCGCACGCCGAAGCGGTGCTCCTCGTCGATGACCACGAGGCCGAGGTCTCGGAAGCTCACGTCCTTCTGCAGGACCCGATGCGTGCCGACGACGATGTCGACGTCGCCGGTGCCGATCCGCTGGACCGTCTCCTTCTGCTCCGCCGGCAGCCGGAAGCGCGAGAGCATCTCGATCTTCACCGGGAACGTCGCGAGGCGCTCGCTGAACGTCTCGTAGTGCTGCTGCGCGAGGACCGTCGTCGGGACGAGGACCGCGACCTGCTTCCCGTCCATGACCGCCTTGAATGCGGCGCGCAGCGCGACCTCGGTCTTCCCGTACCCGACGTCGCCGACGACCAGCCGGTCCATCGGCCGCCCGCGCTCCATGTCCTTCTTCGTCTCCTCGATCGCGAGCAGCTGATCCGGCGTCTCGGTGAACGGGAAGGCATTCTCCATCTCGATCTGCCAGGGCGTGTCCTTCCCGAACGCGTGGCCCGGCGTCGCCTCGCGCGCCGCGTAGAGCCGGAGGAGCTCCCGCGCGATCTCCGCGGCGGCGCGCTTCGCCCTGCCCTTCGTCTTCAGCCAGTCGCGTCCGCCCATGACCGAAAGCGCGGGCGCCTGGCCGCCGACGTAGCGCGTGATCTTGTCGATGCGGTCGGTGGGGAGCCAGCGCGTGCCGTCGGCGAAGGTGAGGATGAGATATTCGCGCTCGACGCCGATGACCTGCTTCGTCTCGAATCCCTCGAACCGCGCGATGCCGGAGTCCTCGTGCACGACGTGGTCGCCCGGCTTCAGGTCCTGGAGGAACGATCCGACCGCCACGCGCCGGCGGCGCCGCTCGGGATGGCGCGGCTTGCGGAAGCCGAAGACCTCGGCGTCGGTGAAGACGCGCAGGTCGAGCTCGGGGATCGCGAAGCCTTCGGCGAGCGGGACATGGAGGAGCACGAGCGAGCCAGGCGCGGGCGGCTCGGCGATCGACTCCTGCGGCGTGCAGGTGACCTCGCGCTCGGCGAGCAGCTCCGCGAGCCGCGCGGCCTGCGGCGTCGCGATGACCCGCGTCCCGGTGCCGGCGGCGGCCACCTCGCGCAGGAACTGGTCGAGCCGGCCCGCATAGTTCGGCGCGCTCGTCCAGCCGAGCCGGAGGGCGTTGTCCGCCGGCGCGACGCGGACCGCACCGTGCTCACCCGCCTCGCGCTCCAGTTGGGTCCTGGGGACGTACGGAGGCGGAAACGCCGTGACCGGCAGGCCGCCGGCACGCAGCTCCTCGCGCCGCTCGTCGGCCATGGCCTCGTACGAGTCCCAGGCGAGTGCCAGCTCGACGGAGTCCTCGAACACGACGGTCGCCGCGTCCGCGGGCAGGTGCGCGAGGAGCGACGACGTCGCGCCCAGCAGCGGCGCGAACGCGTAGACACCCGGCGCGTATCGACCTTGCCGCAGCCCCTCGAGGAGCTGCGTGTAGTCGCTCAGCGCATCGCCGAGCACATCCCAGCCGGCGCTCGCGATGCGCTCGGCGACCTCGGGCCCGCGCTCGAGCGAGAGCTCGCGCGCGGGGAGGACGACGAGCTCCTCGAGGGTGGCCTGCGAGCGCTGCGTCACCGGATCGAAGGACCGGATGGACTCGATGTCGTCGCCGAACAGCTCGATCCGCGCGGGCTCGGTCGCCGACGCGGGGTACACGTCGATGATGCCGCCGCGCCGCGAGAACGTGCCCGGCTCGCTCACCTCGGGCACCGGCTCGTAGCCGAGCGACAGCAGCCACGCGGCGGTCTTCTGCCACGGGAGCGTCGTGCCGAGCCTGAGCGCACGGCCGCGCTCCGCGAGGGTCTCCGCGGGCACCGTCCATTGCATGGCGGCGCGGAGCGATGTCACGACGGCGAGCGGCTGTCCGTCGCGCAGCCGCCAGAGCGCGAGGAGCCGTTGATGCACCGAGCTCGACGACGGCGATCCCGCTTCGTACGGCATCGACTCGCGCTCGGGGAACGCGACGACGCGATCCTCGCCGAGCCAGCCGGCGATCTCCGCGCGCCAGCGCCGCGCCCGATCCTCATTACTTGCCACGAGCAGTACCGTGCGCCCCGCGGTCTCGACGAGGGCGGCCCACGCGTACGCGCGCGCGCCCGCGGAGGCATCGGCCACCGCGACGGTGCCACCCGACCCGACCCGGTCGGCGAGCGCATGGAACGCCGGGCTCTCCTCCGCTCGCGCGAGCAGGCCCGCGAGACGGGCAGCCGGCAAGGCCGCGCGGACGGCGTCAGCCATTGAACTGATTCATCGCCCGAGGCAGGTCGCGGAGCGCGACCTCGGCGGCCTCCGCGGCGCGATCCATCGTCGCGTCGGCGAGGGCCCGTTCGTCGGCGTCGAACGGCGAGAGCACGTACTCGGCGAGGTCGGGCACCTCGCGTGGCTGCGCGGGCGCGACGCCGACCCGGATGCGCGGGAAGCCCTGGCCGACCGCGTTGACGATGGACCGCATTCCGTTGTGCGTGCCGGGCCCACCGGACTGGCGGACGCGGAGCGCGCCGAGGGGCAGATCGGCCTCGTCGAAGATCACGAGCAGGTCGGCCGGATCGAGGCGGTAGCGGTCGAGCAGCTTCTTCACCGCGCGGCCGCTGTCGTTCATGAAGGTCTGCGGGCGGGCGATCGCGATCCTGATCCCGCCGAGGCTGCCCTCCGCGATCCGCGAATCGGCGGCCTTGATGCCGAACTCCGCGCGGGCGCGCTTGCCGAGCCGGTTCGCGACCGCGAACCCGACGTTGTGCCGGGTGTCCGCGTAGCCGTCGCCCGGATTCCCGAGCCCGACGACCAGCTTGTCCACCCGCGGGACGCTCCCGCCGAAGAGCCTCCGCATGTTCCTCCCGGACGCCGAACGAGGGCCGCGGGCCGAACCGGCCCGGGTCCTTGTCGCTCGCGTCTTCTACTGCCTCCAGTCTACGTGGCGCTACCGTTCGTCGCGATGCGGTTCCCCGAATTCTCGATGGAGCGGATGCAGTCCACCTGGGAGCACCGGGTGAAGTACGACCTGTCCGAGTCCGGGCTCGAAGCGCTCACGCTCGAGGACGCGGTCCGCGACCTGGGCGCGCTCGCGACGGAGCGCCTCGGCTACGCGAACGGGATGGGCCGCGAGGAGACTCGGGCGCTCGTCGCGGCCTTCCACCCTGATGCGACGCACGAGAACGTGCTCATCACCACGGGCACGAGCGAGGCGAACTTCCTCGCGCTCGCGACCCTTGTCGAGCCGGGCGACGAGGTCGTCATCGTCATGCCGAACTACATGCAGCTCCACGGGATCGCGCGCGGACTGGGTGCGAAGGTGAAGGAGGTCTGGCTCCGCGAGGAGTGGGGCTGGCGCATCGATCTCGATGCGCTCCGCGCCGCCGTCACGAAGCGCACGAAGGTCGTCTGCATCTGCAACCCGAACAATCCGACCGGCCAGCTGCTCAGCGCGGCCGAGGTGCTCGACGTCGCGACGATCATCGAAGGGCAGGGCACTTGGCTGATCGCCGACGAGGTGTACCGCGGCGCGGAGCGCGTCGCGCAGGAGACGTCGACGTTCTACGGCCACCACGAGCGGATCATCGTGACCGGCGGGCTCTCGAAGGCCTACGGCCTGCCCGGACTGCGCATCGGCTGGATCGTGGCACCGCCCGAGCGCATCGCCGCCGCCTGGGCGATGAAGGACTACACGACCATCGCGCCGGCCACGCTGTCGGAGCTCCTGGCCGAGGTCGCGCTCGCGCGCCGCGCGCAGCTCCTGAAGCGCGCGCGCTACCTGTTGAACGAGCGCTGGCCCATTCTCGAATCGTGGGCCGCGGCCCACGCACAGGAGCTCCACTGGGTCGCGCCGGCCGCGGGCGGGATCTGCTTCTTCGGATACAGCTTCCCGATCGACTCGGTCGAGCTCGTGGACCGGCTGATCCGGGACTGGAGCACGATGGTCGTGCCGGGCGCGCACTTCAACGCCGAGCGCCACCTGCGGATCGGCTTCGGCATGCCCACCCACACGCTGCGCGGCGGCCTCGAGGCGATCGATCGGGCCCTGGTCGCCCTCGCCGACTAACGCGGCCCGCGCCTTGCAAGGCTGCTGGACAGCCAGCGCCTGGAGGAACACATGAGCCTTGCCCTGATCCTCGCCTTCGTCGCCCTCGCCTGCGGGATCCTGATGCTCGTCACGGGCCGGTGGTCCAAGTGGCCGCTCGCCGCGATCGCGATCATCTGCCTCGCGCTGAACCAGAGCGGGCTGCTCGGCCGCATCCAATGACCGCGGGCCGCGCTCGCGGCCCTCGGTACACTCCGCGCAACTGATGGCCCACCGGCCGGTCCATCTGCTCGAGGCGGGCATCGTCACCGAGCAGCGCTTCATGGGGGTGGCCGAAGCGCCGGCGGCCCTGGGATCGGCATTCGTCGAGCAGCTGAAGCCCGAGAAGCGCGTCCGCGTACCGTTCAACCCACGCGACCGCTGGCTGACCGCGGCACGCGAGGCCTGCATCCTCCTCTCCGACGCGGTCGCCACGTCCCTGAAGGCCGGCGCGCGGGTCGGGATCCTGGGCGGCGAATGCACGCTCGTCGCCGGCGCGCTCTCCGGCGCGCTCGCCGTCGAGCCGGAGCTGCTCCTCGTGTATTTCGACGCACACGGCGACTTCAACACCATGGCGACCACGCCATCGCACTTCGTCGGCGGGATGTGCCTCGCGCACGTGTGCGGGAAGCAGGTCGCGCCGCTGCTCTGGCCGGGCGTGAAGAAGATCGCCGAGGATCACGCGTACCTCGTCGGCGCGCGCCAGCTCGATCCCGGAGAGGTCGGCAACCTCTCGCGCTCGAAGGTCCACCGGATCGCCTTCGATCGCGACCTCGTGGACGCGCCGTCGCTCCTCGCGGCCGTACGGAGAAAGCCGGTCTGGCTCCACGTCAGCCTCAACGTCGTCGATCCGCGCGAGCTCGCCGCGGTCGCGCTCCCCGTCGATGGCGGGCCGACGCTCGACGCGCTGAGCGAGATCCTC
>DATCOD010000044.1:0-11575 GCA_036564905.1 Candidatus Limnocylindria bacterium | reverse complement strand
GCCATCGACGATTCGAGCTCGAGGTCGTTGATCGCCACCACGGCGAAGTACTTGGCCGGCACGCCGTTGCGTTCCGGCGAGTCGCCGTAGCGGCCGAAGGCCGTCCCGGTGTGTCCGCGCTTGCGCGCGGCCAGGACGATCTACCGACAGATGCGCTGCGCGAGGGTCTTTTGGAAGATGCCCCGATAGACGATCTCGATGGTGATCGAGGTCGGTTCGGTCTTCACGACGTTACCCATTACGATCCTTTCCCCACGGTTCCCGTGGCCTGCGGTGTGGCCCGCGCGCCCTGTTCGTTCCCGATGAGCTTCAGGATCCCCTCGCCGACGGCGCGGATGTGATCCGCGGCGGCGGCGCGCGCTGCGTCCGCGTTGTGCGCTTCGAGGGCGTTGAGGATGCGCTGGTGCGCGTCGATGGAGGAGTGCGCGCGCTGGTTCGTCTGGAGCCATTGCTCGCGTGAGCTGCGAAGGACGTCCCAGATGACGCCGAGCATCGTGACCAGGAGCTCGTTGCGGGCGGCGTGGCCGATCAGCTCGTGGAAGCGGGTGTCCTCGTCGGCATACGACTGCCCGGCCGCGACCTTGCCGGCCTGCTGGTCGAGGATCGCGTGGAGCTCGACCAGCTCGTCCGGACGGATGCGCGTGGCCGCCGATGCCGCGATCGCGGGCTCGATGAGGCCACGGACCTCGATGACGTCGGTGAGGGTGTGCCCGCGGACGATGAGGTTCGAGAGCGGTCGCGCGAGGTCCTCGGGCACCGTGCGCCGGACGAACGTGCCGCCGCCGGCGCGGGTCTCGACGACGCCGAGGAGCTCGAGGGACCGCAACGCCTCGCGCACCGACGCGCGCGACACCTGGAACTGCTCGGCGAGGGCGCGCTCCGGCGGGAGCTGGTCGCCGGGGCGCAGCTCGCCCCGGTCGAGGAGGGCCTCGATCTGGCTCACGATGTCCTGGTAAAGCCGGCTGCGTCGGACGGGCTCGATGACGGCCAGGTGGTGCCTCCCCGAATTGGTCAGGTGGCCTGACCAGAGCACCGAAACCCTATCAAATGGCCTGGAAGGCGGTCAAGTGACCCCCGCGCGACGACGCGCCTAGGCCGGTGCGGCCTCCCTATGACCGGCCATCAGCAGTCCCAGTCGCTCCTCGGTCGCCTCGGCCGCGGGGAGGGTGGCGACGAGCCGGCCCTCGAACATGACCGCGATGCGGTCCGAAAGGGCCCGGATCTCGTCCAGCTCGCTCGAGATCAGGAGCACGGCGCAGCCCCGGGCCCGCTGCTCGAGGATCCGCTCCCACACGTACTCGGTCGATCCGATGTCCAGGCCGCGGGTCGGCTGGTTGATCACGATGAGCTTCGGCTGCTCCGAGAGCTCGCGGCCGAGGACCACCTTCTGCTGGTTGCCACCGGAGAGCTTCGCCACGATCGCCTGCGCGTTCGGCGGCCGGACATCGAACTCCTTCGCGAGGCGGTCGCCGTTCGCGCGGATCGTGCCCTCATCGAGCACCCCGTGGCGGCTGAATGGCGGCCGGTCCTGTTTTCCGAGGATGAAGTTGTCCGCGACGGTGAACGCGAGGACCAGGCCCTCCGTCCTGCGGTCCTCGGGCACGTACGCGACGCCGCGCTCACGCGTCCGCTTCGGATCGTCGTGCGCGATATCCGTCCCGCCGATGAGGATCGAGCCGGCCGTGGGCTCGTGCAGGCCGAGGAGGCATTCGGCGAGCTCGCTCTGGCCGTTCCCGCCGACGCCGGCGATCCCGAGGATCTCGCCCGCGTTCACGGTGAGGTCGACGCCCTGGAGCGCCGGCGCGCCGCGGTCGCTCCGCGCCTGGAGGCCACGGATCTCGAGGACCGGACCCGAGGACGTGACCGGCGTGCGTGTCTGGATCTGCCCGAGCTCGCGGCCGACCATCAGGCGCGCGATCTCCGACGGCGAGCTCTGCTTGGTCACCAGCTCGCCCGCGTTGCGGCCCGCGCGCAGCACGGTGATCCGGTCGGTCACCGCGAAGACCTCGCGGAGCTTGTGCGTGATGAAGATCACGACCTTCCCCTCATCGCGCAGCGTGCGCACGATCGCGAAGAGCTCGTCGACCTCCTGTGGCGTGAGGACGGCGGTCGGCTCGTCGAAGATCAGGAGCTCGCTGCCGCGGTAGAGCACCTTCAGGATCTCGACCCGCTGCTGGAGTCCGAGCGGAAGGTCCTCGACCTTCGCGTCGGGATCGACGCCGATATGGAACCGCGCCTCCAGCTCGTGGACGCGGGCGCCGAGGGCGCGCTGGCTGAGGAACGCTCCAGAGCGCTCATCGCCGAGGACGACGTTCTGGGCGACGGTGAGCGGGGGGATGAGCATGAAGTGCTGGTGGATCATCCCGATGCCCCGCGCGATCGCGTCGCGCGGTGAGCGGATGGCGGCATCCGTACCGCGGAGCCTGATCGTGCCCCCGTCCGGCCGGTACAGGCCGTACAGGATGTTCATGAGCGTCGACTTGCCGGCACCGTTCTCGCCGAGCAGCGCGTGGATCTCGTGCTCGCCCACGACCAGGTCGACGCCGTCGAGCGCGGTGAAGTCGCCGAAGCGCTTCACGATGCCGCGCATCTCGACGTGCGGGACGACGGTCGCGCTCATGCGTGGCCCTCCCGATCTCGGGGCTTCGCCCCGAGAGGGCTCAAGGCTGGTGGCCTTCGCTCGTCGCAGCACAGCTGCTCCTCGCTCATGCGTGGCCCTCCGTCTCATACGGCACCCCGTCCGCGGCGGGCGGGCGGGAATGGCCGACGAACCCGGCGACCGCGAGGATCGTCAGGACGTACGGGAGCGTGCCGAGGAGCTGCACCGGTACCTTCGTGTCGCCGATCGTCGCGCCCTGGAGCGATGTCGAGAGCGCGTTCCCGTAGCCGAAGATGAGGCTTGCCGCGAGCGCGCCGACCGGCGTCCAGCGCCCGAAGATCATCGCCGCGAGCCCGATGAAGCCGCGGCCACCGGTCATCCCGTCGGTGAACGAGTGGGTGACACCGAGCGTGAGGTACGCGCCGCCGAGCGCCGCCAGTGCGCCGCTCGCGAGGACGGCGGCATAGCGGATCCGGCGGACGTTGATGCCGACGGTCTCCGCCGCGCGGGGGTGCTCGCCGACGGCGCGCAGCCGCAGCCCCGGGACGGTCCGGAACAGGAAGACCTGGAGCGCGACGACGAGCACCACCATGACCCAGACCATGCTGTTCTGACCGCCGAACGCGGCACCCGCATACGGGACCCCGGAGAGGAAGCCAAGCTGCACGTCGGGCAGCCCGGGGAGATCTGCGGGTGTCCCGGTCCGCCCGTACAGCTGGAAGTCGAGGTAGGTCGTGAGGCCGAGGGCCAGGATGTTGAGGGCCATACCGGACACGATCTGGTCGCTGCGGAGCGTGATCGACGCGTACGCGTGGAGCAGCGCGATCAGCATGCCGGACAGGATCGCCACTCCGAGCGCGATCCAGATGTTGCCGGTCTTGTCGGCGGCGACGATGCCGAAGAACGCGCCGACCAGCATCGACGCTTCGAGCGCGATGTTCGTCACGCCGGCGCGCTCGGTCACGACCCCGCCGAAGGCGGCCAGCGCGATCGGCGTCGCCAGCCGGAGCGTCGCCGCGGCGACGCTCGCGCCGACGAGCATCTCCCAGGTCACGCGATCGCCTCCACCGGCTTGCGAGCGCGCCCGGTCCGGCGAGTGAGGGCGCGGACCAGCGTCTCCGCGGCGATGACGAAGAGCACGAACGCCTGGATGATCGCGACGAGGTTGGATGAGATCCCCGCGTGCGACTGCATGTACGCGCCGCCATGGACGAAGGCGCCGAAGAGCAGCGCGGCGAGCACGATGCCTAAGGGGGAGTTCTTTCCGAGCAAAGCCACCGCGATCGCGTCGAACCCGTAGCTCGATGAGAAGCCGTCGTAGACGCGTCCGAACACGCCGCTGACCTCGATCATCCCGCCCAGTCCGGCGAACCCGCCGGCGATCGCCATGACCAGGACCATGTGCCGGGCCGGGTCGATGCCCGCCTGCGCCGCGGCGCGGGCGCCGAGGCCGACCGCCCGGAGCTGGTACCCGAGCGGCGTGCGCCACAGCAGGAACCAGAAGACGACCACCGCGAGCGCGGCCAGGATGATCCCGGCGTGCAGGCGGCTGAACAGGACGAGCTCGTTCGGGACGATCACCGGAAGCCGCGCGCCCGCGCCGATCGGCGTCGAGGCCGGCGTGCCGAATGCGTTCTGCGCGGTCATCGGTCCCGCCTGCAGCAGCCAGTGCATCACGAAGACGATCGTGTAGTTGAGCATGATGGTCGTGATCACTTCGTTCACGCCGCGGAGGGCCTTCAGCAGCCCCACGATCCCGCCATAGAACGCGCCACCGCCGATACCGAAGACGATCACGATCGGCATGAGCACGAATCCCGGGAGCGACGCGAACTGCGAGCCCGCCCAGCCGGCGGCGAGCGCGCCGACGAGGAGCTGGCCCTGCGCGCCGATGTTGAACAGGCCCGTCCGGAACGCGACCGCCACCGCGAGGCCCGTGAGCACCAGCGGGATCGCCGAGACGAGGGTCTCGGTGATGTCGTACGGCGTGCCGAAGGCGCCCTGGAACAGCGCGGCGTACGCGGCGACCGGATCGTTGCCGCTGAGCCGGACGAAGACCGCGCCGAGGAGCAGCGCGATGGCGACGGACAGGACGGGGATGGCGGGCCCCTGCGCCCACTGGAACGTGAGCTGACGCACGGACGGGGCCGGGCGTTCGTTGCCCGGCCCCGTCGTCGCTGGTGGCTGGATCTGGGTCACCAGGTCACTTGACCTGGACGGTGTCCTTCGGGGTGATCTTCCCGGATGCGATGTCCGCGAGGGCCGCCGTCGCGGCGGCCTTGATGTCAGCGGGGATGATCTTGTCGACGGCGCCGAATCCGACGGCGCCGCTCGCGGCGTTGAACGAGTTGTCGCCGGCCTTGAAGGTCCCGAGGCGGACCGCGCGGATCGTCTGGAACACGGCCTGGTCCACCTTCTTGAGCGCGCTGGTGATCACGACGCCGGGTGCGACGGCGGCCTGGTCCGCGTCGACGCCGATCGCGTAGACGCCCGCGGCCTTGGCCGCGGCGATGTACCCGAGGCCGCTACCGCCCGCGACCTGGAACAGGATGTCGCAGCCCTGGGCGATGTGGTTGTTGCCCACCTCGAGGCCCTTCTGCTGGTCGACGAAGTCCTGGCTGTAGCCGTTGAGGATCTTGGTGGTCGGGCTGATGGTCTTCACCGCGTCCTGGTAGCCCGCGATGTAGCGGTCCACCGGCGGGATCGGCAGGCCACCCATCGAGCACACGGTGTTGTGCGTCGCGGCGCCGACCTTGTTCTTCGCCATCATCGCGGCGATGACGCCGACGACGTAGCCGGCCTCCTGCTCCTTGAAGAACAGGTTCGCCACGTTCGGCAGGTTCTTGACGGCGCCGCTGTCGTCGTTCGGGGCGCCGTCGATGATCGCGAACTTCACGTTCGGGAACTGCGTGGCGACCTTCCAGATGGCGTTCTGCATGAGGAAGCCGACGCCGATCACGAGGTCGTACTTGTCCTGGGCGTACTTCGTGAGGTTCGGGACGTAGTCAGCCTGCTGCTTGGACTCGGTCACCGACGTGTCGACGTCGAGCTGGGCCTGGGCCTGCTGGCGACCCTGGTCGGCGAGCGAGTTGAAGCCCTTGTCGTTCAGGCCACCGACATCGGTGACCAGACCGATCTTCGGGTGCTGGCCCGTTGCGGTGCTGGCGCCGGCTGCGGGGGTGCTGGAGCTCGTGGTGGTGCTGGTGCTCGAGCACGACGCCACGATGGTGGCGACGAGCAAAGAGAATGCGAGGATCCGTTTCATCGGCGTGGAAACCCTCCCTGGATCGTTCGCGGCCTCAATTCGTCGGGGCGCGACCTGTCGCGATGGTAGGTCCTGGCGCGCCCGGCCGCATGATTGGCCGGATGGATGGTCTGACCAGGGCGGCGCGTCGCCTCGGGCCGCCTGGGCCCATCGCGTTCGTGGTCGCCGGTCTGGCGCTGTCCGCGGCGGCGCCGCAGCTCCAGGTCGTCGTGACCCCCGAGCTCGTGCTCGTCGTGCTGCTGCCGGGCCTCGTCTTCGAGGCGGCGTACCGGCTGCACTGGGAAGACCTGCGGCGGTCGTACGGTTCGATCGCGTTCCTGGCCGTCCCCGGCGTCCTCCTGTCGGCGGCGGTCGTCGCGGTCATTCTCAGCGCGGCCATCGGGCTTCCCGCCGGTCCCGCCTTCGTGGTCGGCGCCATCGTGTCAGCCACGGATCCGGCCGCCGTCGTCGCGACGTTCGCGAAGCTGCGGGCGCCGCGGCGGCTGATCGCCATCGTGGACGCGGAGAGCCTCCTCAATGACGGCACCGCCCTCGTCGCCTTCGCGATCGCGGTCGCCGCGGTGACGCGAGGTGTCGGGCCGCTTGAGGCGGCCTGGCTGTTCGGCCTGACGATCGCCGGCAGCGCGCTGATCGGCGCGCTCGCCGGGCTCGGTGCGGCGCTCGCGATCGTCCGCGCGCGTGGCCGCCTGCTCCCGGTCATGATCTCCCTGCTCGCGGCCTACGGCACGTATCTCGCCGCCGCGGCCGTCGGGCTATCGGGCGTCCTCGCCAGCGTGCTGGCCGGCATCGTGCTCGGGAACTACGGCCGTCGGGTCGGCCTCACCGAAGCCACCGAGCGGGCGCTCGATGCCGTCTGGGAGCCGCTCGCCGCGGCGCTGACCGCGCTCATCTTCCTCGCGGTCGGCATCGCGATCGGCCGGTCCGGCGTGTGGTCCGCGCTCGTCCCGATCGCCTGGGGGCTGCTCGCCGTGCTCCTGGCCCGCGCGCTCGTCGTGTACGGGCTGATCGGTGGCGCCGTCGCGGTGCTCGGCCGCGGTCCCGTCGCGCCGAACCTACCGGTCGGCTGGCTGCATCCCCTGTTCTGGGCGGGACTCCGGGGAGGCGTGGCGACGGCGGCGGCGCTTTCGCTTCCGCTCGACTTCCCCGAGCGAGAGCTCCTGCAGCGGATCACGTTCGGGATCGTCGTCGTGACGCTCGTGGTCCAGGGAAGCACCGCCGGCTGGATCGTCCGTCGGGTCACCGCGGTCGATCAGCCCGCGAGCACGCTCCCCACGACGTAGACGATGAACACCGCGTAGAGGCTGCCGCCCATCACGAGGGCCGAGAGCGGGAGCGCGTCACCGCGGGTCCGGAAGCGCAGCTGGACGAAGATGAGCGCCCCCGACGCGAGCGCGAAGAACGCGGCGACGGTGCCGAACGGTCCGAGCACCCACGGCGTCAGCAGCACGCCGACCGTCACCGGGATGGTCGACTGGAACACCATCGCGCCGGCGACGTTCCCCAGGGCGATCACGTCCTTGCCGTCCTTCGTCCAGATGAGGCTGTTCGCCGCCTCCGGCAGCTCGGTCGCGAGCGGCGCAAGCAGCAGCGCGACGAGGAGCGCGTTGAAGCCCATCGCATGCGAGAACCCGTCGATCCACGCCGCGAAGATCTTCGCGCCGAGCAGGATCCCGCCGAACGCGAGGAGCGTCTGCGCGACGATGAGCCAGCGCGGCGGCCGGTGCGGATCGAGTCGCGCGCCGATGCGCCGCAGGTACGCGGCGAAGCTGAGCGCGTCGAATGCCTCGAGCTCCTCGGCCGCTTCCTCGACGTCGCTCGCGGTGTGCTGCGGGCTTCTGAGGACGAGGAAGAGGTAGAAGAAATAGGCCGGGAGGAAGATCCAGCCCAAGATGCCCTTCAGATCGCGCAGCGGCCCGATGAGCGCGATCGCGAGAGCCGCGGTGTACATGACGAGGAAGAAACCGAGGTCCCGCGACGCGTGGGCCCGGTCGACGCGAAGCGTGGCCCTGCCTCGACGCCGGCGAAGCACGTACGCGGTCACGCCGATGAGGAGCATGACCAGGGTCCCGAGCATGAACGGCGCACCGAGGATCGCGCCGACGCCGATGTCGTCGGCCTCGACGCTCTGGGTGAAGAGGATCGCCACGATCGGCACGAGCGTCTCCGGCGTCGCGGTCCCGATCGCGGCCAGGATGCTGCCCGTCGCTCCCTCCGACATGCCCAGGGCATGGCCGAGCCACTCGACGCCGTTCGTGAAGATCTCGGCGCCGACCAGGATGAGGGCGAACGCGAGCACCAGCAGGAGCGCGTCGAGTGGGCTCACCTTCAGTCGATCGCGGTCGAGATGGTCTCTTTGTCAGCGCCCTCCGCCGCGCGCCGCCCCCGGCTGCGCAGGGTCCGGATGACCGGCAGCGAGAGGAGCACGAACGCGAGGATCATGAGGACGGCGGACAACGGGCTGCCGAAGAAGATGAAGGGGCTGCCGCCGCTCGCGATGAGGCTCTGCCGCAGCGTCTTCTCCGTCGAGTCGCCAAGGACGATCGCCACCACCAACGGCGCGAGCGGATACTTCGTCTTCCGCAGCCAGTAGCCCACCAGGCCGAAGACGACGGTGATGAACACGTCGGTCATGCTGTTGTTCAGCGAGTACGCGCCGATGATCGAGATGAGGATGATGAACGGCGTCAGGATCGCGTACGGGATGCGCATGATCATCGCGAGCAGCGGCACGGCTGCCAGGCAGATGACGAAGGTCAGCAGATGACCGAGGTAGACGCTCGCGATCAAGCCCCATACGAAGTCGTGGTGCTCGGTGAACAGCAGCGGTCCAGGGGTGAGTCCCCAGATGAACAGGCCGGCCATGATCACCGCGGACGTCGGTGAGCCCGGGACGCCGAGGGCGATCATCGGCACCAGGGAACCGACCGCCGCGGAGTCGGCGGCCGCCTGCGGCGCCATGATCCCCGAGATCTCGCCCTTGCCGAAGCCCTCCTTGTTCTTGGACCATTGCCTGGCGAGGCCGTAGCCGAGGAACGAGCCGGCGGTCGCGCCATGTCCAGGCAACGTGCCGAACCAGAAGCCGATGAGCGCCGTGGCCACGACCAGCTTGATGCGCTTTCGCAGCTCGCCGAAGGTCTCGATGATGTCGGCCAAGCCGACATGGGCGGAGATCCGCTCGACGAATCCGATACCGGACTCCTCGGCTGATGCGAGGATCTCCCCGATCCCGAAGAGCCCGATGGTGACCGGGACGAAGCTGACCCCGGAGAGGAGCGCGGTCACACCGAACGTGAGCCGCGGCGCTCCGGTGAGCGTATCGAAGCCGACGGAGGCGAGCAGCAGCCCGAAGGCGATCATCATGACCGCCTTCGCCGGCGACTCGGCGCCGAGGCCGATGAGGGTCGCGAACGACATCACGAACACGGCGAACAGCTCGGGCGGGCCGAACGACAGCGCCGCGTCGGCGAGCGCGCGGGCGAAGAACGTGAACATGACGGTGGCGATGAACGCCCCGACGAACGATGCCATGAACGATGACGCCAGCGCGACACCCGGTTTCCCTCTTCGCTTCGCGAGCGGAAAGCCGTCGAACAGCAGGACCACCGACCACGGCTCGCCCGGGATGTTGAACAGGATGGAGGTGATCACCCCGCCGAACAGCGCGCCCCAGTACACGCCGGCCAGGAGGATGACCGCGCTCGTCGGATCGGTCCGGGCGATGATGACCGTGATCGGCAGAAGGATCGCGACCGCGCTCGTCCCACCGAGGCCCGGGAGGACGCCGACCACGAGCCCGAGGACGACCCCCACGAAGAGCATGAGGATGTTGAACGGCTGGAGCGCGGTGGCGAAGCCGCCGCCGAGGTCGCCGAACACGTTGAAGAACGAGGTGAGTGCGTCCATCTAGCCGTGGCTCACGTCAGAAGGGGAGGATGCCCTGGTCGTAGAGGAGGCTCTTCGGCAGACTGACGCGGAAACCGATCTCGAATGACGCGTAGATCGCGACAGGCATGCCGATCGCGAGTGCCACGACCGTGATCCACCGATAGTGGCCGATCCAGCGGGCGAACAGCGCCATATAAAGGGCGCTCACGATGTAGAACCCGAGCCAGATGATCGAGATCGTTCCGACGACCATCGGCACGATGATCTTGAGGACCGAAATCACCGCCGCGCGCCCCTCGAACGCCGGCGGGCCCGTCTTCGTTGATCGGCGTGCATTCACCGCGACGATCGCGGCGCAGACGAAGATGACCGCGGCCGACCAGAACGGATAGAAGCCGGCGCCGATCCCGCCTGGCTCCGTGCCGCTCGTGTCAACGAGCGCCCCGGCGCGGGAGTCCACCATCGCGACGACGGCCAGGATCATGAATCCGGCCGCCGTCGCGATCTGGTAGGGCCGCAATCCGACTACTGGACCCAGCCGTTCTTCTTCGCGATGTCCTCGTGCAGCTTTTGATAGTCGGCGATGAACTTCGTGAAGTCAGCGCCGCTCTTGAAATCAGGGTTCAACGAGTTCTTGCTCATGAAGTCCTGCCAGTCGGTGGAGTCGAAGACCTTCTTGAAGACCCCGGCCCAGTAGTCCTGTTGGGCGGCCGACAGGCCGGGTGGCCCCATGATCGCGCGCATGACGTAGTAATCGTCGATCTCGAGACCCTGTGACTTGCAGGTGGCCAGGCCCTTGAATGGGCCGCTTGCGGGGCTCGCGGGCAGGAACGCGCAGAGCGGCCGGACCTTCGGTGGCGTGGCCGTGTAGAGGCCGAGGCCCTCGCTCGGGTTGTTCACGGTCGCGTCGACCTTGACCGCGCCGCTCCCGGCGAGGTCCTTCGCGACCGTGCCGCCGCCGGCCTCGGGCACGTACTTGAACGGCTTCGTCTGCTTGAGATCCTGGATCCGCCGGAACATGACCTCGTCTTCCTGCTTCGAGCCGGTGCCGGCGACGGTGAGCGAATTCGCCTGCGCCGCCGCGATGAAGTCACCGGCGGTCTTCCACGGGCTGTCGTTGTTGACCCACAGATAGAACGGGTCGAGCGCCAGATTCGCGATGGGCGTGAAATCCGTCGCCTTGAACGGCAGCTTCTGCACGATGAGCGTGGTGAAGAACGAGTTGAGGGTGATCATGATGTAGTGCATGTCACCCTTGTGGTCGTACACGTACTGGAACGCGACCGCGCCCGAGCCGCCGTCCTTGTTGACCGGCGTGAGGGGCTGGGTCATGAGGTGGTTCTTTTCGATCGCTCCTTGGATGAATCGCGCATAGATGTCCGATGCGCCACCCGGCGCGGTGCTGATGACGAACTCCACCGGGTGGGTGGGCTGGACGGCCGCGGCCGTCGTGGCGACGGCCGCAGCCGTGCTCGGCGCCGTGGTCGCCCCTCCGCCTGCGCCGCCACAGGCAGTGGCCACGATGAGTCCCGCGACCGCGAGCGAGATCGACCGACCGACCGGATTCCGCATCGACGCGACCTCCCGCTATTTCCTCCGCGCGCGAGCCCGTATGGGTGAGCGCGCTGGTCAGACCAGACGCATTCGTGGTCAGACCGGCGGCATCGTAGGCCGGACGGTCCACGTCACGCAACACGCCCGAAGTGGGCCCATCCGGTGCCGGAAACAGGGCAGGTGGCAGAATTGGTCCGCATGGTGAAGGAGCTGACCCGGCCGGCGACAGCGCTACCTCGTGGCGCGGCGCCGGAGACCGCGTGGGCGTTCTT
>DATCOD010000043.1:0-9574 GCA_036564905.1 Candidatus Limnocylindria bacterium | reverse complement strand
GGCTTCCTCAAGCAGAGCAACGCCTCGGTCCTGGTCGGGGTGGAGGAGCCGCAGGTCGAAGACGTCCTGGCCGTCATCCGCGAGACCTGCCACGCCCGGAAGCAGTTCATCAACCCGATGCCGCCGATCATGGAGCCAGGTGAGTTCTACATGCCCTACCCGGTCGAGGTCTCCTTCGGCGGGGCAACCGTTTTCGTGATCGATGTCGCCCGGTACGAGAGGCTGTAGCCGCCCCCCGTCGCCCCAAATTGGGCGCCAAACGGACGTTCGAGTCATCTTTCCGTCCGGTATCAGCCTGACTCAACCCCTTAAGCCAGCCCGCCTAGGCGCCGAGTTACCTCATGAAGCTTGGCGAAGGAGGGTCATCACATGCGTCGGCTTATCGCTGTTGTCGCGTCCCTCGCGGCGCTCGTTCTGGGCGCTGGCGCCGGAACCGCGGGCTACTAACTGCCCCTTTAGCCCTCTAGAGGCGCTTTGCAAGCGCGCGCGAAGGAGACCGTTTTGAACGGTCTCCTTTTCGTCGTTCTGTTCTAAGTGTTTCGCTTCTCACGCATACTTCGGCGCACGTGGAGGGAAGACATGTAACTCGCGCAGAGCGGCTGATGTTGGCTGTCGTCATTTCCTCTGCGGCATTGCTCCTCGCGAAACTCACAGCAAATACGCCATCGGCCTTCGATCTCGGTCCATTTGCCTTTTGGGTAGGACTCACGTTGATCTCGTCATTCGTCCCTGTGCGCCTCCCTGGCGATGTCCTTGCCTACCTGAATACCGCGCCTCTGCTGGCCGCCCTCTTTGACTCCTCGCTCGCGAGTCCGTTCGCCGTCTGCTGGATCGCGTTCCTCGGGACGTTCGAGCTCCGCGACTTCAAGCGTCAGCTGCCATGGTTTGGCACTCTCTACAACCGTTCGAATTGGGTCCTCTCAACTTTCACCGCATGGATCGCGCTGACAGTTACGAGTCCGTGGGTTAAGGCCGGAGATCCGTACGCCACATTCGCTCAAATACTCATCGTCGGTTTCGCGTTCGCGATCGCGAACAATCTTCTGAGCGTGCTAGCAGCAAGCGTCCGGCAGCAGTCGCCCTTCTCGAAGATCTGGGCGCTCTCCGTGCGGAACGTCGCGATCGGTCTCCTGGGCCAGATTCCGATGGGTTGGCTCATGGCGCAGATCGCCCTCGGGGTTGGCTACTGGGCGACCCTCCCGTTCCTCGTGCCGCTCTTGCTCGCGCGGTACACGTTCACGAAATACGCCGAGACCCGCGATCTGTTCTTTGGGACGGTCAGCGCGCTGTCCCAGGCGATCGACGCGAAGGATGGCTTCACGAGAGGCCACGCGGACCGCGTGTCCCGGATCGCGGGTGCGATAGCCCGAGAAATGGGCATCGGCGAAGCGGAGATCGAGCGCATCGAGCTCGCGGGCTTACTTCACGACATCGGGAAGATCGGTGTTGAGGATCGCATCCTGATGAAGCCGATGCGATTGGACGCCGACGAACAGGAGCTCATGCGACGGCACCCCATTTACGGTGCATCGATCCTCGAGCCGTCCGCTGCCCTGCGGCCGCTCGTGCGCATGGTCCTGCACCACCACGAGAACTTCGACGGATCCGGGTACCCCGAGGGCCTTCGAGGTGATGCGATCCCGCTGGGCTCGCGCATCATCATCGTCGCCGACGCCTACGAAGCGATGACCTCCGACCGCATCTACCGGAAGGCGATCGGCCACGAACGGGCGCTCGAACAGCTCAGCAAGTACAAGGGCATCCAGTTCGATCCGAAGATCGTGCGTGCGATCGAGCAGTTGCTCGCGAAGCGTGGCCCCGGGGCGTTCGAGGTCAGTGACCTCCCGCCGATCAATTACGAAACGCTCGCGCAGCTTCGGCAGCGCCTTGCGCGCGAACCGCTCATCCGCGACGCGCATGCTGGCTAGCGGCGTTGCCCTCGGGGTGATCGCGGGTCTCGCGATCGGCCGCAGCTGGCGGCCACTGATCGCGGTCCAGATCCGGTGGTTCCCACTTCTGATCGCCGGACTCGCGGCGCGAGCCGCCGCCCCGCTACTCCCCGTGATCGCGTTCCCGCTGTACGTGTTCGCGCTTGGTAGCACAGCGGCGAGCGCGGCCGCCAACGCGCGCTTGACGGGGGCGCTCCTCGTCGCGATCGGCGGCGGGCTGAATGTCGCGGTCGTCCTCCTGAATCACGGAATGCCGGTAGACGCGAGTGCGGTCGCGATCGCCGGCGCGTCCATGCCTTCCGACGCTCTCCACCTGGCCGTCACCGACGGGACCGTCCTGAGAGCGCTGGCAGACGTCATCCCAGTACCGATCGCACACGCCGTCTACAGCGTCGGCGACTTCTTCATCGCGCTGGGCGGTTTCGTCGTTCCGTTCGCGCTACTGACTCGGCGATGACGCGCCGCGGCTCCGACTTCGGCCTGTTCTGGCTCGCGCAAGCGATCAGTAGATTCGGCGATCCGATCACGCTGATCGCCCTCGCGACCGTGACGTATGAGGAGACGCGGTCGGCGCTGTTCACCGCGCTCGCGGTCGTCATCGCCACGGTCCCCACGGCGATCTTCGGGTTCTTCGCCGGAGCGATCGGAGATGCGCTTGGTCACCGCCGGGCGATGTTCGTCAGCGACGTCGCGCGCGTCGTCCTCATCGGAGCGGTACCGGTCCTTGTGGGTCTGGGTAGTCCGCTGATCGTTGCGTACATCTGCGTGTTCTTGGCGGGGATCTTCGGTGCGGTCTTCAACCCTGCGCGGATCGCCATCATCCCGCAGCTCGTGGAGCCGGAGCAGCTGGCCTCCGCGAATTCGACGGTGGCTTCGACGGATCGCACCATGGAGATCCTCGGCGCGCTCGCTGCGGGCTTTCTGGTCGCGAACATCGGTGTCGCTGCGTTCTACTTCGATGCGGCGACATTCGCGATCTCAGCACTGCTGCTTGCGGGTCTCCGCGTGCGCCCCCGCGAAACCCATCCGTTCCGGCTGTCCCATCTCGCCGCCGATGCCGCGGAGGGCCTTCAGTTCCTCCTTCGCCAGCCGATCCTCCGGGTGAACACCTACTTCTCGCTTGCCGCCCAGCTCGCTCTTCCGGTGGTCAATGGGCTGACGCCCGTATATCTCGTCCGTCGCTTCGCGAATGGAGACCCTGAGTTCGGGGCAGCCCTCTTCGGCGTCGCCGAAGCTGCGCTTGCGGCCGGCGCCGTCGGAGCCGGCCTGACCCTGCCGGAGTACATGAAGGGGTATCGCAAGGGGCAGCTCCTGGTCGCAGGCTTCGCGAGCTACGGCGCGTTGCTCGTCTTGTTGGGTCTCGCGCCCAGCCTGCTGCCGGCGATGGTCATCTTCTTCCTGATGGGAGTCGCGAACGTCGTCTTCGTCGTGCCGAACATCACGATCTCGCAGGAAGTGACTCCGCCTGAGTTGCGCGCCCGCGTCTTCGGCGCGCGCATTGCGCTGCTCAACCTGAGCTGGCTACCGATCATCGTCATCAGCGGGGCGCTCGCGGACCGCGTCGACGCCGGCATCCTCATCGGGATCGCGGGCGGCGTGACCCTTGCGACCGCGCTCTTCGCCGCTCGTTTCGTCCCGGCGGTCAGCGAAGTGCCGTGACCGAAAGCCGGTCACTTTCTGCCTGCGCCCCGCCGCTTCGACCGTTCAACTTGACAACTTGTACGCTGTGCGGGACAACATCCCCAACGGCAGGGGCGCACAGAGGCCCACAAGACCGACTTTCAAGCTGCCCCTGGGAAGGAACCGTACAGCAACAGTGGCTCAAAAGACCCTTCTCGTCGCCGACGATGACGCATCCATCCGCTCGCTTCTGAAGCAGTTGCTGTCGGACGAGGGCTTCAACGTGCTCGAGGCCTCCACCGGCATCGAGGTCGTCGACAAGGTCAAGGAATCGAGCCCCGACCTCGTGATCATGGATGTGCGGATGCCGGAGCTCGACGGCATCGAGGCGCTGTCACGGGTGAAGGCCACGAACCCGAAGACCGCGGTGCTGATCATGACGGCCTTCGGCAGCTCCAACGCCGCGATCCGCGCGATGGAGCTCGGCGCATTCGACTACATCACGAAACCTTTCGAGCTCGACAAGATCTCGCACAGCGTGAAGCGGGTCCTCGACTACCAAGACCTCACCGCGGAGGTAGAGGTCCTCCGCGACGAGATCAGCTCGCTCGTCCAGACGGAGCGCATCGTCGGCAACTCGCCGGCGATGCAGGAGGTCTACAAGACGATCGGCAAGGTCGCGAAGGCAGATGCGACGGTGCTGATCACGGGCGAGAGCGGTACTGGCAAGGAGCTCGTGGCCGAGGCGCTCCACTTCAACTCGAACCGCCGCTCCGGGCCGATGGTGAAGGTCTCGTGCGCCGCGCTTCCAGAGACCCTCCTCGAAGCCGAGCTCTTCGGTCACGAGAAGGGATCGTTCACCGGCGCGATGACCCAGCGGCGCGGCCGCTTCGAGATGGCCGACAAAGGCACGATCTTCCTCGATGAGATCGGCGAGATGACCGTGCCGACCCAGACGAAGCTCCTCCGGGTGCTGCAGGAGCGGAAGCTCGAGCGCATCGGCTCGAACCTGCCGATCAAGGTGGACATCCGGATCATCGTCGCGACGAACAAGGACCTGCAGAAGCAGGTCGAGCTGCAGAAATTCCGCGACGATCTCTACTACCGGCTCAACGTCATCAACATCCACATGCCGCCGCTCCGCGATCGCAAAGAGGACATCCCGTCCCTGGTCGAGCACTTCCTCGCGAAGCACCGCTACAGCGCGACGGCCCAGCCCGCTGCGATCAGCGAGGAGGCCATCCGCCGCCTCATGGAATACAACTGGCCGGGCAACGTGCGCGAGCTCGAGAACGTCATCGAGCGCGCGGTCGTCTTGTCGCGCGGTCAGATCATCACGAGCCGCGAGCTGCCCTTCGGCGAGCACGAGGGTGGCGATGGCGAAGACAGCGAGGGTGAGCCTGACGCAAAGGGCGACAGCTCCTTCTTCAAGAAATCGGTCGCGCAGTTCGAGAAGGACCTCATCATGAAGGCGCTGCGTGATGCGAACGGCAATCGCTCGAAGGCGGCCGAGATGCTCGGCATCTACCGCCGCCTCCTCTACGCGAAGATCAAGGAGTACGGCCTTGAGGGCTACCCGCCCAAGGGCCGCTAAGCCGCGCGTCGCGCCGGTCGTCGTCCGGATCCACGAGACGACGGGCAGCGCAAAGGCCGGCTGGGATGCGGCGCTCCGGGCCGCGGTGAAGACCGCACGAGCCGAGGTCGGCGATCCGATCGCGGTCGAGATCACGCGGCAATGGGCCGACCTCTCCGCGCGTGGGATCGCGAGCTACCACGTGAACGTGAAGGTCGCCTACCGGCAGAGCATCACGGGGCCGCAACGCGAACGAAAGAAGTCCAAGAGCTAACCCGACGCCTCGCGTTCGTGGTCCGGTATCAGCCACCTGTCTGACTTATTGACATGCTCGGGACGCCCAAGCACACTCGTCGCCTCCTGCGACCGTGAGGGAGCGGGATCCTGGAAGGGGAGCGAACGTGGCGGACGGCGACGCGCAGGACATCCTTGCCCACGTCCTCATCGCGAACGATGGCGAAGTCATCCAACGGCTCCGGCTGTCTGCCGCCGAGGCTGCCAGGGTCTGCAATGTGACCCCCCGGCAGCTCATTTATTGGACGAAGAAGGGCCTCGTGAAGCCCTCGATGAACGACGACCACGACTACGACGTGTTCGCGATGGAGAAGGTGATCCGGATCCGGCAGGCCCTCGAGAAGGGGTACTCCCTGGAAAAGGCCGCGCAGGTCGTGGCCCGGGACCTCTCCTCGCTCCAAGGCGAGGTGAAACGCCTGGAGTCGCTCGCGAACGAGGACCTCGAGGACGAGCTTCGCCGTCGGTTCGAGCGGCTCGAGGAGCGCGTGTCGCAGCTGCGGCGCACCCTTCCCGCCTCGCTCACGATCGCCCGCCTCCGCCGCGCGGTCGCGCTGCTCGCGCGGCTCGAGGCCGAGGGCACGCTCCAGAGCGCGAGCACGAACGGCGATATCGCGAAGGCGCTCGCCCTCCGACTCGGTCGAGCGGTCGACGAGCTCGAGCTGCTGCTCCGCGAGGTCCAGCCGGTCGGCGTCTAACGTTCTGGGCGTGACCGCGCGGGATCCGCTCCTGTTGGCCGCGATCGCCGCCGGCAAGGCGACGCGTGCGGGTTTGCAGCTCCTTGGCCGCGGCGCGACCGCACTCCCCGGGCTCGTGACACTCGCGCTCGATCCGGACGCGATCGGGCGCCTCTCCGGATCGCTCGCCCACGGTACGGTCTGCGTGTCCGGCACCAACGGCAAGACGACGACCACCCGGATGCTCTCGGACATCGTGCGTGCCGCGGGCTGGCAGCCGGTCCATAACCGATCGGGCTCGAACCTCGAGCGTGGGATCGCGGCCGCGCTCCTCGCCGACGCGACCTGGGGCGCCGCGCTTCGCGGCGACGTCGGCGTCTTCGAGATCGATGAGGCATCCGTCCCGCGCGTGCTGACCCGGCTCGTCCCGCGGATCCTCGTGATCACCAACCTGTTCCGCGACCAGCTCGACCGCTACTTCGAGATCGACGCGCTCGCGCGGCGGATCGGCGAGGCGATCGCGCTGCTACCGAAGGGGACGACGCTCGTGCTGAACGCCGACGACCCGATCGTCGCGTATCTCGGACATACCCATCCGGGACCGATCATCACCTTCGGAGTCGACGATCCGACCGTCGGTGGCACCGTGCCGCAGGCGATCAGCGACGCGACGCGCTGCCCGCGCTGCAGGCATCCGCTCCGGTACGGCCGGGTGATCCTCGCCCACGTCGGGGACTGGCGCTGCGACCACTGTGGCCTCGCGCGACCGCGGCCGGACCTGAGCGCAGCCGCGGTGCGACTCGGCCCGAATGAGAGCCGGCTCCGCCTTGATGGCGCGGTCGCATCGGCGTTCGACGATGTCGTCGTTCCGCTCCCCGGGCTGTACAACGCGTACAACGCGCTGGCCGCCCTCGCGGCCGCGAGGGCGCTCGACATCGCGCTGCCAACGTCCACGCGGGCACTCGCCGGATTCAAACCCGCGTTCGGGCGGCTCGAGATCATCGAAGCCGATGGTCGCCGGCTGCGGCTCGTGCTCGTGAAGAACCCGGCGGGCTTCAATGCCGCGATCGGCGCTCTGCTCGAGACGGACCGGCACCCGCGGATCCTCGGCGCGCTGAACGATCGCGACGCCGACTCGCGGGACGTGTCGTGGATCTGGGACGCGGACTTCGAGACGCTCGCGCCACGCGTCGCGCACGCGACCGTCACCGGTCTGCGCGGACGTGACCTCGCGCTCCGATTCAAGTACGCGGGCGTGCCGAAGGATCGCGTCGCCGTCGTCGACGGTTGGGTGCCCGCGATCCGCGCCGCGATCGACGCGACCCCGGTGGGGGAGGAGCTCGTGGTCATCGCGACGTACACCGCGATGCTCGCGCTGCGCGACGCGCTCTCGCGCCTCGGGTACGTCGGGCAGTTCTGGGAAGATTGAGGACGATGGATCTGCGCATCGGGCATCTGTATCCGGACCTCATGTCGATCTATGGCGATCGCGGGAACGTGCTCGCGCTGACGCAGCGGGCGCGGTGGCGCGGGATCGATGTGGAGACGCGTGCGTTCACGACCGGCGAACCGTGGGATCCGGACTGGGCCGACGTGTACTTCTTCGGCGGCGGGCAGGACCAGGGCCAGGACATCGTCGGCGCGGACCTCGCCGGCGCGAACGGCGACGCGCTGAAGCGGTCCATCGCCGGCGGCGCCGCGGTCTTCTCGGTCTGCGGCGGCTATCAGCTCCTTGGGCGCGAGTACGTGCCCGAGGTCGGACCCGCGATCCCCGGGCTCGGCGTGCTGGACGTGACCACACGTGCGGGCAAGGTGCGGTTCGTCGGCAATCTCCTGGCCCAGACCGACGATGGCAAGCTGCTCATCGGCTTCGAGAACCACTCCGGCTACACCACTCTCGGGCCCAGGGCCACGCCGCTCGGGCGCGTGATCGCCGGACACGGGAACAACGGCACGGACAAGACCGAAGGCGCGGTGCAAGGCAAGCTCATCGGCTGCTACCTCCATGGCTCCGCGCTGCCGAAGAACCCGTGGCTCGCGGACCAGCTCATCCGCTGGGGGCTCGCGCGCCGGCAGGGTGAGATCGACCTCGCCCCACTCGACGACACCGAGGAATACGCCGCACTGGCGCAGGCCGCCGAGGTCGCGAAGACCCGCACCTAGACCGGTACGCCCGTACCGATCGAGGGTCCTATCCCTCCGTGACCCCGACCGTCGTGATATCAGCCGATGCGACGCGCCGTCCTTCGTTGCTGCCTGGTCACGGCCCTTGCCCTCTCGGTCGTTGGACCAGGCGCGCTCGTCGCCGCCGGCGACGACGGTCCCTCGAGACCCGTCCCGACGGGCCGTCCGACCCGGACCATCCTTCGTCCGATCGAGATCTCAGCGGTCGCTCCGGTCGCGGTCCCGAGGCAGAGCGTGAAGGAAGTGGTCCTCCTCGTGTCCGGCATCAACAGCCACCCGCAGGATGCGGTCTTCGACGCCCTCGCGGCGCGGTTCTTCGATGACCCGCGGTTCGAGGTGCACCGCTTCGGAGCCGATCCGGAGCACCCGTACGACGCGCTCGGCGCGCTCGATGACAACGCGCGCAGCCTGTCCGACGAGATCCGCGAGCTGGGCCGGACCCATCCGGCCGTGCACATCGTGGCGCACTCGATGGGCGGCGCCGTGGTCGACCGAGCGCTTGCGAACGGGCTGTCCGCCCGAGACGGGGTCGCGACCTACATCGCGCTCGCCTCCCCGCACAGCGGTTCCGCGACGCTCGCGGCGACCGCCCCGGTGCTGGCGCTCGCGGGCGACTCGTCGCTCGAGGTGCGGGCGCTGTTCGCCGCGAAGCTCGATGTCGGAAGCGACGCGGCGCACGACCTCGCGCACGCGAAGCCGGCCGCGCCTCCGGCGAACGTGACGCGGTTGGATCTGCGGATGTCGACCGACTGGACCGTCACGGATCACGACGCCACGGACCCCGGCGTCGACTCGCGCGTCTTGACCCCGGTCGATCTGGAGGGGCTCGTCGACGGACACGGCGCGATCACCCATGACGCGCGTGCGCTGGATCTCGTGACCACGACGATCGCGACCCGTTCGGCGCCGCCGGACACGCGAGGCACGGACCTGAAGCGCGCGGCCGACCGGCAGTCAACAGGCGCGCTCGCGGCGGCGTTCCTCCTATGCGCCGTCGGGATCATCGCCGCCTGCGGCGTCGTAGTGGCGCTCAAGGTGGTCCCGGTGGTGCGCATGGTGACGCGTGATCTGTCTGACGCGCGGCTGCGCGACGTGCGGCGAAAGTGAGCGTGACCGAGCGTGGACAGGCGCTGGTGGAGTTCGCCCTCGTGCTCCCCGTCCTGCTCGTCCTCGCCTTCGCCATCGCCGAGCTCTCTGAGCTCGGCATCGCGCGGTTGGCGCTGGAGCACGCAGCCGCTGAAGGCGCTCGCACCGGCGCGCTCACGAACGACGACCGGCTC
>DATCOD010000042.1:0-4221 GCA_036564905.1 Candidatus Limnocylindria bacterium | reverse complement strand
CTCGCGATCTGAGCAACTAACAACAGCGTTAGCCCGCCAGCCGGAGCCATCCGCGCTCGTCCTGAATGAGCCGAGCTGTTACCACTTCCGCGTGCTTGACCCCCGTCTTCCGCTCCGATGTTGACACAGGTTCGCCTGCCGACTCTGTAGCCGCCTTTCGCGCCAGTACGGCGTCAACATAGGGTTCCCAGTGCGGCCACGGCTTGAACGTCACCAAGAGACGCTTGTCCTCGACGTGGTCGGCGCGGATCTCCATGAAGATCAGTGCGAGCATCCGCTTGCGCTCGTCGCCGGTCATCTTGGGCCAGTCGTCGACGATGGCCTGGATGCGCTGGCGCTGGTTGGCGAGTGAGGCAGTCACAGGAGCGACCTCAAGTCTGTCGCGCTCCATGAGCAGGTCGGCCTTCTTTTTCTCGTAAACATCCCTCGTGTAGTCACCCATCTCATGGAGCTCCGCGAGTCTCTTCAGTTGCTTCGGCCCCATCCGCGAGCGCCTCAAGGCGAGCCGCTCGAAATCGTCTTGCCCATGACCTCTTCCTTGAAAGGGCTGCGCCGATAGTCCACGCCAGTCCGCAGCAGTCCATATCTGCCGCGTTTCGAGGCTTTCGATTCCACAGCGGTCCGCTCGCGTCCACAGCAGTCCACGCCGATGGATACCCAAATGGATACCCAAGACTCGGCGCGAGGAGGCTCGCATCCCTCGGCCGGCCGCGTCACCGCCCTAGCCACTCCGCGGGCGCTCGAGCAGGCGGTTGAGGTTCCCGTAGGGCAAATCGCCCTGGTCGAGCAACTCGTAGGTGCCGGTCGTGCGCAGCTCGTGCGCGATGCGGGCGAGGAGCGCGAGCGTCGCGCGCACCGGCTGCGAGGCGAACGTCACGCGTCTGACGCCCATCCGCTCGAGGTCGCCGATCGACGGCGCGCCGTGGCCCGCGCGGATGTTCATCGGACCGTGGATCGCCGCCGCCAGGCGGGCGATGGTGCTGGCGTCTTGCATCGCCATCACGTAGGCACACCCGGCTCCCGCATCGAGGTAGGCGTTCGCGCGCCGCACGGTCTCGTCGAAACGGGCGGATTCGTCGCCCACGCGGCGCAGATATGTGTCGACGCGCGCGTTGATCACGATCGGCACGCCGGCCGCGGCGGCGGCCCGGGCCGCCTCCCGAATGACCTCGACGTGGTAGCCCACGTCGACGAGCCGCCCCGGGTCGGCGATGGCTCCGTCCTCAAGGTTGATGCCGACCGCGCCCGCCTCGATCGTCGCGCGCACCGTCGCGGCGACCGCCGCCGGCGTTGCGCCGTAGCCCGCCTCCATGTCGGCGCTCACCGGGACGTCCACCGTCGCGGCGATGCGCCGCACGAGCAGGAGCATCTCGGCGAGCGGGATCCGCTCACCGTCGGGATAGCCGAGCACCCAGGAACAGCCCACGCTCGTCGTCGCCACCGCGGGGAAACCCTCGAGCTCGAAGATGCGGGCGCTCGCGGCGTCCCAGGCGTTCGGGAGCACGAGGATGTGCGCGGTCCGGTGCAGGGCCGCGAACGTCTCGGCCTTCGCGCGCAGGCTCGGGTCCATCGTCTTCCGACGCTACTCCGGTCGATGGTCACGTGGCCTGGGCGAACGAGCGCCCAGCCTAGGCTGTGAGATGGAGGGATTCCATGAGTGACACGACACGTGCCATCACCGCCCATCACGCCGAGCTCGCCCGCGACCTGCGCAGCGCTGTCGAGGCCGCCGAGACCGCTCCGTCCGAGCGGTCGGCCGCGGCCCTCGTCGAGTTCCTCGATCGCGATCTGCTGCCGCACGCCAAGAGCGAGGAACTGCACCTCTATCCGCTCCTCGATCCGATCGTCGCGGCGCACGCCCGACCCACCGAAACGATGTCCATCGATCACGAGTTCATCGCTCGCTACCGCGATGAGGTCGCGAAAGCCCGCGCTGACCTGGGCGGAGCGCGCGGCGACGCGGCTGCCGGTGCGGCCACGCGCCTGGCGCGCGCGGCCGCCGCGCTCGAGGCGCTCGTCGAGGTCCACCTCGCGAAGGAGGAGCGCGCCTACCTGCCGCTCCTCGCGACGCACACCAGCGACGCCGATCAGGCCGCGCTCCTGCGGCGGATGCACGGTGAGGCCGCGAGCGAGGAGCCAGTCATCGACGTTCGAACGATCGAGTCAGCGGGCCGGCATCCGCTTATTTTCGAGACCTTCGCCGGCCTCGCGGCAGGCCGGACGATGGTCGTCGCTGCGCCGCACGATCCAAAGCACCTCCGCCAGGAGCTCGAGGTGCAGCACCCGGCCGGCTTCGGCTGGGACTACCTCGAGGAGGGCCCCACCTGGCGGGTCCGCATCACGAAGCGCAGCAAGGGAGGCTGAGATGTCGAACGTCGTCCTCGACTACAAGACCGCCGCCAGCTTCTCACCGGAGCAATTCACACCGGTCCCGTTCGGCCAGAGCGAGCGCAGCCGCGCGCTCCTCGTCTGCCTCGAGCCGGGCCAGTTCATCCCGATCCATTCGCCCGGCGTCGACATCACCTTCGTGATCCTCGAGGGCGAGGGCACGCTCGTCGCCGGCGATCACGAGACGGAGGTCGGGCCAGGCGCGCTCGCCTTCGCGGCCGCGGGCGAGGCCCGCGGGCTTCGCGCCCGCACGCGTCTCATCGCGGTCCACGTCGTCGCGCCGCCGCCGACCGAGGAGGATCACACCGCGGTCATGGCCGGCCTTCGCCGCGGGAGCTGGCGCTGAGACGCGACCGCGCGCCGTTCCTCGCGCTCGGCGCGTTCGCGCTCCTCGCCGGTCTCTGGGGAGCGCTCGCCCGGCTGGGCTGGGCGCTTCCCGCGAGCGGGACCGCGTCGGCCATGCACGGACCGCTCATGGCGCTCGGATTCCTTGGGACGGTCATCGGGCTCGAGCGTGCGGTCGCGCTCGGCTCGCGCTGGCGATTCGCGGTCCCGCTGCTGTCGGGCGGCGGGGCGATCGTGCTCGTCGCCGGCGGTCCGCTCGCGCTCGCTGGAGCGGCGATAGCCGCCGCCGGCGCCCTGCTCGTCGCGGTCTACGTGAGCGGCATGCGCCGCGGGCCCGAGACCTACGCGATCGTGATGGCTGCCGGCGCGGCCGGCTGGGCCGGCGCGGCGCTGCTTTGGACATTCGGCTGGGCGGTCTCGAGCGTCGTCCCGCTCCTCGCGCTCTTCCTCGTGTTCACCATCGCCGGCGAGCGGCTCGAGCTGGCGCGGCTGTCGCGCCCGGGCCCGCTCGGCCGCGCGGCGTTCGTGGGTGCGGTCGTCGTGTTCGCGTCGGGCGTGGCGCTCTCGCTCGCGCTCCCTGATGCCGGCGTTCGGGTCGCCGGTGCTGGCCTCGTACTCCTATCGCTCTGGCTCGTTCGTTTCGACATCGCGCGGCAGACCGTCCACCGGGCCGAGCCAGCCCGCTACATCGCCATCTGCCTCCTGGCGGGCTACGCCTGGCTCGCGGTGGCGGCCCTCCTCTGGCTCGGCGCCGGTGCCCAGACCGGCGGGAGCCTCTACGACGCGATGCTCCACGCCCTCTTCCTCGGCTTCGTGCTCTCGATGGTGTTCGGCCACGAGATCGTCATCGTCCCCGCCGTGCTGGGCGTGACGCTCCGCTTCGGCAAGCGCTTCTACGCTCCGCTGCTGCTGCTCCACCTCTCGCTCATCACGCGCGTCGTCGGCGACCTCACGGGCGGCTTCACGCTCTGGCAACTGAGCGGCCTGACGAACGTCATTGCGATCCTGCTGTTCGTCGCCGTGAGCGTGTCGGCCGCTCGGGGCGGCCCCGCGGTCAGTCCAGGCTGATTGACTCGCGGCGCCGGCGCGCGAGGCGCTCGGCGCAGGTCTCAGGCGGTCCGCAGCTCGGGCCGCACCATCGTGAGCAGCATCTTGAACCGCACGCGCGCGTTCACCTCGTGCGGCACTCCCGCGGGCAGAAGCGCGACCTCGCCGGTACGCGCGAGGACGCCCGTCCCGCCGACGACGAGGTCGGCCTCGCCGTCGAGCACCTGGAGGTAGGCGTCGAAGGCGGTCGTGTGCTCGCTGAGCGCCTGCCCGGCGTCAAACGCGAAGAGCGTGAGCGACGCGGCCGGCTCCTGGACGATCGCGCGGCTAACGATCGAGCCCTCGGCGTAGGCGACGAGGTCGGCGAGCCGGAGCGCGGTCGCGGGCGGCAGCGCTCCGGGCTTGCGATCGGACACACGCCCGGTATGCGCACGGTCACGT
>DATCOD010000041.1:0-2777 GCA_036564905.1 Candidatus Limnocylindria bacterium | reverse complement strand
CACTTGTATCAACAACGCGGTCGATAATCCGATGTGATCTGCGATCGTTCCCATGATCGGCACACCGACGGCGCCGCTGATGAAGCCAAGGCCGAGGATCAATCCTGAAGCCATACCGGCGCGACCTACCATGAGCTCTTGGGGCGGCTTCGGGCGTGCTCAACACCTGCCGCCAGGTGGGCGGCGCGCTCGGAGCGGCGATCGCCATCGCCGTGCTGCAAAATCGCCTCGCAGCGGCCTTCCCCGGCGGCGCGTCGGCAGCGGATCCAATGACCTACGCCGGCGGCTTCGTCGGAGCCATGCAATGGACGTTGGCCCTCCCGACCGCACTTCTGGTCCTCGCGGGACTCAGCTGCCTCTGGATCAAGGGGCGCGTCCTCGCTGGACCGACCACCGGCCCATCTGAGTCCGCCAATCGCCGCGTGGAAAGACCGGGCGACGACCAGCCCCTCCGACGAGTCCGTCATAGCGACCCGAGGGACGTTCACGCGCCGCTGGCGACGGAGAAAGAGCCGTCCGCTGATGGTGCAGCCCTGTGGGAGCTGGGCGCCGGGCCCGCGCCCGAACCGTGACGCAGCGTCGGGAAAGGCTCGAGCGTCGCGCACGCGCGGGCGGTCAGTGGCCGCCAGGCAAATGCCCTCAGCCACCGTGTGACCCCGCTAAGGACGCACTACTGCGGGATGTTCTCGTAGGCGAGCCCGTAGCGCTCCGCCAGAGCGGCGGTGAATTCGTCGGTTTCGCCTGACGCGATCGCCGTCTGCCACTCGACGAAGTAGCGGTCGATGCCGCCGGGCATGAAGAGATGGAGCATCCGCCCGCCGGAGGGCCCGACGATGAAGCGATGTGGCACGCCGCGCGGCAGCCAAATGAAGGAGCCGGCCGTCGCGCTTAGCCGTTCGCCGCCAAGCTCCCAGAAGTAACTCCCCTCTATGACGAAGAACGCCTCGTCCTCGCGCGCGTGCACGTGCCGGCGCGGGCCGGTGCCGGGCGTCTGGCCGGCGCTCTCGATGAGGGATAGACGTCCGCCCGTGTCCGCGGTGGCCGCGCGCACGGTCAGGCCGAGGTCCGGCAGCCGGATGTCGCCGCTCAATGAGGTGAGCGGTCGGCGGCGCGAACCTTCGTGCGCTCCGGCTGCGCGCCGATGCCGGAGGGCGGCGATGCGACAAGCAGAACGCGCGCCGCTGCCGCGCCGCCGTGCGACACAGAGTGCAGCGTTCCCCGGGGCACCAGCGCGAACGTTCCGGCGGGGGCGACGTACGTTTCGCCAGCCGCCGTGATCGAGATCTCGCCCGACGCGACGTAGATCGCTTCCTCGGCCTCGACGTGGACGTGCGGCGCAGCAGGCGCATCGCCCGGCCCGATCACCACCTCCGCGAGTGCGTAGGCACCTCCGGTCATGCTCCCGTCGACTGCGAGTGCGTGGCCCTCGTCTGGGATCGCGACCTGCGGCCTGGCCTCCGGCGCTGAGGTCCGCTCGCTCCGCACACCCCGGCGGAGGCGCTCCGCGGCGATCTCTTCTTCCGACGCGCCGAGATCCCGAAGGCGGGCACGCTCCAAGAACCAGTGCTCGATGCCGGCCGGCGAGAAGAAATGCAGGTAGCGCGCGGCTGCGCTCCCGACGGTCCACATGTCGTGCAATGAGCCACGCGGCACCAGAACGAACGATCCGGTTGGCGCTCGGACGAACTCGTCGTCGATCCGCATCTCCCGCGAACCGATCGCAACGTACTCGGCCTCGTCCTCGGAGTCGTGACAGTGCGCTTCGGATGGCCCGCCTGGAGGCCCCCCGAGCTCGAGGGCGAAGTAGGCGCCCCGGGTGTGCACGCCGGTCGCCAGCATTCGGACTGCGCCGAGCATTCCCTCGCCCGGCCGGACTAGATGGATCACGATAGGGGCCTTCGCATCGGTCAGGATTGTACGTATCCGACGGGCATTCAGAACACGATCGGAGCATCCAAGCACCTAACCAGACCTGGAACACGACGCATAGTTACGCGACCCGGGAGCACGGCCAGTGCGGACCCGGTCATCAAAGTTATGGCGCGTTTGCTTCTGTGCCGAGAGCCGGACTTGAACCGGCGACACATGGTTCTTCAGATCCAAGTGCACCAAGCCGGAGCGTTTCTCCGCCGCGCGTTTCTGGTTGGTCCGGCGCGGCATCTGTGCTCGATTGAATCGCTGGACCGCTTCTCTGCTGCAACTTCCTTTCAAGGAAGAGGTCAGGGGTTCGAATCCCCTCCGGGCTACAGACCGCGTCGTCGTCGCCGTGCGGTCAATGGGCCTCGATGAACATCAGTCTTCGGGAAGAGCGGCAAAGTCCTTTTTCGTCTTCAGATACCAGCCCATCCCGCCGATCGGATTCTTCCACCTGCCCTTCATCATCTTCAAGGCGGCTTCGTGCGTCTTATCACCATTTGCGACCGTCTCTTTCAAGTGACGGTCTTGCGCCTTGATGACCGCATCAGCCGTTGTTCCATGGAATGCGGCGTCACACGGTCCACCCATCTGTTCACACGTCATCGTCTTCATGTCTAGTGCCTCCCTTTCGTAGTGCGGCAGAGACTTCAGCAGCTCGCACGGCCGAGCATCAGCGGCCGCCTGAAACGTACGCCGCGAGTGCCACAGCCTCATCGCGACGACGACGTAGCTTCCGGGCGTTCTCGGAAGGGTCATCGTTCGGATCAGCTGCGATCGCCGGGCCGTGACCGCAGCACGAAGCCCTGCGCGACGCCGACCGAGAGGCCGACGATCGCGCCGAACGAGGGAATGAGGTTCGC
>DATCOD010000040.1:0-4419 GCA_036564905.1 Candidatus Limnocylindria bacterium | reverse complement strand
CCCGAATGGCTCGCTCGCCCGGATCCTCGCCGGCGTCGGGAGCGGGGTCGGCAGCGTCGTGCTCATCGGCGGCGCGCTCTGGTCGGCCTGGGTCTTCCTGCGCAAACGGCACAACGGCCGGCGCGCCCTGGCCAACGTGATCATCGCCGGCGGGGTCATCGTCGTGGCCCTCGGTGGAACGGCGGCGTTCACCGGGCTCGGTGGGGTGCTCGAGTACACGAACCTCGTTGGGCTGGCGGTGATCTTCGCGGGGTTCCTGCTGATCGGCTGATCGCGCTAGAAGCGGGGCGACCCGTCCTCCGGGTCATCGCCCGCGAACCGTCCGGCGAACCGCTGCGCCAACGCGGTCGCGACCGCCGTGATCGCGGCCATGCCGGCGCCCCAGAGCGCGTCCTTCGGACCGCGCCGCTCGTTCTGGACATCCGCGATCTCGTTGCGGAGCGACTCGCGGAAGCGCTTGCGCGCGCGGCCCTTGAGTCGGTCGACCCGGCCGCCCAGCCGCTCGGTGATCCGCTCGAGGTCGGAGTCCGGCGTCCGGCGCCGAGCCTGTCGGACCTTCTTCGCGACGCTCACGCCCGCGAGCGCCGCGATCGAGCCCAGCGTGCCCAACGCGGCGATCGGCTGCCGGCGCAGGAGGTTCCGCGGATCGAGGTCCGACTTCGCGCGATCGATCAGCCTGTCGACATCATCGTCGATCGTGCGCCGAAGGTCGGCTAGCTCGCGTTCCGTCCGAGCACTCGGGCTTTCGCCCATCGCACCGTCTCCTTTATCGACTGGATCGAGCGGGTCGGGCCGCGGAGCTCGAGCCGTTTGTATCCCCCGTACCCGAAGAACGCGGTCAGGCCGCCGAACAGCAGCAGCGCGATGAGCGCGGCGGCCCAGAGCGGCAGCCAGATGGCGATGAGCCCGATGAGGAAGACCGCGAACGCGATGAGGGTGAGAAAGACGAAGGCGAGGGCGATCCCGAACCATTTCACGGCGTTCAGGTTCGCCTTCAGGATCTCGGCGATCTCCTGCTTGGGCAGCTCGATCTGCTTCCGGATGTAGGTCCGCACGTTGTTGCGGATCCGGCCGATCAAAGTGCTGTATCCGGGGCGTTCGTACACGGGCCGCGACTCTAGCATCGGCTGCGTGGATGAGCAGGAACTGCGCCATGCACCCGTTCCGGACCTCTCAGAGCCCGTAGATGCATAGAGACGTGCGAGATGAAGCCGCTCACGCGGTGAGCCGGGAGACCGGGCTGCCGTGGCGGGAGCTTTATGACGCGCACGCCGCCGAGCTGGTCGGCTACTTCTGGAAGCTGACTGGAGACCGGGAGGTCGCGACGGATCTGATGCAGGACACGTTCACCGCCGGACTGCGCGACGAAGCGGCCCTTCGTGAGCCCGCGAAGGCCCGCGCGTGGCTGTTCCGCATCGGTACCCGGCTGGCCATCAAGCGGCTCCGGCGCGCGCGGCTCATCGCGTTCGTCCCGTTCGCCGGCACCGAGCGCTCGACCGAGGGGACTCCCGACGTCGAGGCGCTCGCCGTTCGCGACGCGCTGCGCTCGATCCCCGCGGACCAGGCAGCCGCGCTCGTCCTGCATTACGCGCACGGATTCACTCGCACGGAGATCGCGGAGCTCGTCGGCCGGAGCGAGGAGGCCGTGAAGTCGCGCATCGCACGGGGCCGGCGCGCGTTCCTCGCCGCGTATGACCGGCAGGGAGGCACGCCATGAGCGACGAACAGCGCGACGAGGAGCGCATCCTTCAGCTTCTCGGCCGGTCGCAGCCGGTCTCCGTCCCGCCGTTCGAGTCGTTGCGAAGCGCTTCGGTCCGCTCCGCTCGGCGATCGGTCGCGGTGACGCTCGTGACCGTTCTCGTCGCCGTCGCCGCGCTCTATGCCGGACGCGCGCTTTCGAACTATCGCCAACAGGCGACGCCGACCGCCGGCGTCGCGGCGCCTACCGCCACGGCGACCAGTAGCTCGAGCGCGTCGCCCAAGGTGGTGCTGCCGCAGCCGATCAGGCAGCCGATCACCCGGACGAGTCCGGCCGCGCAGGTCGCCTGGGTGAGCACATATGGAGATGCTGGGCAGTCCTCGGTGATCGGCATCGATCCCAGTGGCAAATTCGTCGGCATGCTGGGGCAGGGCCGGTACTGGCGTTCAGCGGACGGATCTTCGCTGGTCGGCGCGACCGATACTGCGATCACCGTTTACTCCGCCGCCGATGGAGTAGTCGAGCGGACGTTCGGACGTAACCCGGCCGATGCGGTCGCGGACATGGCGTTTACTCCGGATGGCCGCTGGTTGGCTTTCATTGGCGCGGGCGGCTACGTGCAGGTCGTCGACCTGCGCACCGGGCTAGCGCAGACGATGCCATTGAGTCGCCCAACGGCGCCGACCAACGGGAGCGGCTCTACGTTGCTCTTCTCTGCGGATTCGAAACATCTCTACACGATCGTCGACTGGTCGAGCCCGAGGATCACGGCTTTCGACGTCACCTCGACCGGCCTCGTACAAGTCGCGAGCGCCGTCGACGGTCAAGGAGGTCAGACGCTTCCCGGCTGCGCCGGCCCTGGGCTCGCTCCGAAAGTGGTTGGCGACGGGCGGACGCTCGTGCTCTATTGCCATGTCGACGGCTCGGTCGGATTCGTCGACCTTCCGACCCTGACGACCATCGCGATCATCCACGCAGAGATGAAGAATCCGTTCTGGCTCGCGCCGATCTTCACGCCAGATGGGCAACTCCTGTACCTGCACCAGTACCCGGCATTTGGTGATCTCATGCAGGTTGTCGACCTGCGGTCGCGCGCGCTCCTCGGGCCCGCGCCGACCCCGAAAAAGATCGAGGAGCCAGGCTTGTTCAGCTGGCTCTTGCCGGCCGCGTACGCGGGAGGGACTCCGTCGACGGTCCCAATGTCGCCTGATGGGCTAAGGCTGTACGCGCAGGCCAGCGATGGAATCACGGTCCTCCGGGTGCCGGATCTCAAGCCCGTGGCCAAGCTCGCATCCGGCATCAACGTGAACGAAGTTTGGATCTCGGGCGACGGGAAGACCGTGTACGCGACAGACGCCAGCAGGGGTCTCTATGTGATCCCGGACGGAGGCGGAGCGCCGATCGTCGTGAAGCTGCCCAGTCTGATCGGTGGCTTCGTCGCCTCGGAGCACGGGTAGCCGACTCTGGCACCATTGACCTCCTCGCGGGGAGGTGCGGCATGCCGGCGACGCGTGCGAAGAGGACGACCAAGACGGCTCCGAAGGTGAAGGCCCAGAAGTGGGTCTATCTGTTCGCCGGCGGTAAGGCCGAAGGCAATGCGAAGATGCGGGCGCTACTCGGCGGCAAGGGCGCCGGCCTCGCCGAGATGACGAACGCGGGCCTCCCCGTCCCGTCCGGATTCACCATCACGACGGCAGCGTGCAACGCGTACTTCAAGTCCGGCAAGAAGCTGCCGCCCGGGCTCTGGGACCAGATCGAGCGTGGTCTCGCGACGGTCGAGAAGGTCACGAAGAAGAAGCTCGGCGACCCCAAGGACCCGCTGCTCGTGTCGGTCCGTTCGGGCGCGGCGATGTCGATGCCCGGCATGATGGATACGGTCCTCAACCTCGGTCTCAACGACCAGAGCCGTCAGGGCCTCGCGACGCTCACGAAGAATGAGCGCTTCGCCTGGGACGCGTACCGGCGGTTCATCTCGATGTTCGGCCGCATCGTGCTCGACATCCCGGCCGAGAAGTTCGACGCGTCGCTCGACAAGCGCAAGCACGCGACGGGCGCGAAGTCGGACACCGATCTCGGCGCCAAGGACCTCGCCGCGCTCGTCGCCGAGTTCAAGGCCATCGTGAAGAAGGAGACCGGGAGGCCGTTCCCGACCGAGCCGCACGACCAGCTGCGACTCGCGGTCGAGGCGGTCTTCGGCTCGTGGTTCGGCCAGCGCGCGAAGGACTACCGCAAGCAGTTCAAGATCTCCGACGACCTGGGCACCGCGTGCAGCGTCGTGACCATGGTCTTCGGGAATATGGGCGACGACTCCGGCACCGGCGTCGCGTTCACCCGTGATCCGAACACCGGCGAGCGGACGCTGTACGGCGAGTACCTCACGAACGCGCAGGGCGAGGACGTCGTCGCGGGCATCCGCACGCCCTCGAAGATCGCGCAGATGAAGCGCGAGCTGCCGAAGGCGTACGCGGAGTTCGAGAAGATCGCGCAGCGCCTGGAGAAGCACTACCGAGACGCGCAGGACCTCGAGTTCACGATCGAGCGCGGGAAGCTGTACATGCTCCAGACCCGCTCGGCGAAGCGGACCGCGCGCGCCGCCGTGAAGATGGCCACGGACATGGTGAGGGAGAAGCTCATCACCAAGGACGAGGCGATCCAGCGCGTCGACCCGCTCCAGGTCGAGCAGCTGCTCGTTCCCGGCTTCGATCAGGCGGCCGTCGAGC
>DATCOD010000039.1:0-2350 GCA_036564905.1 Candidatus Limnocylindria bacterium | reverse complement strand
GTCCCGAGCCGACCATCCAACGCGGAAGACAGTCGGTCGAGATCAGGTGTAGGTCAAGGGACCGGAAGGTACTGGGTGGATCCAGACACCTCGGAAGTTCCCGCCGGTAGTGGCATCGGCCACAATGCCGGCGTGCGCGTGCTCGTCGGTGCGTTCGACTGGATCGGCGGACTCGGCTCGGACCCCGGCGATAGCGATGATGTCCGCCGCAAGAAGCGGTACCTGGTCGCGAGCGCGATGGCGGTCCTGCCGGCGGGCGCCATCTGGGGGCTCATCTACGTCGCGTTCGGCGAGCTGGTCGCGGGCGCGATCCCCCTCGGGTACTGCGTCGTCTCGGCGATCAGCATCCTGCTTTTCGCGCGCACCCGCGCGTTCGGCGCCTTCCGCGCGCTCCAGCTGTTCTTCATCCTGCTGCTCCCGGTCCTGCTCCAGATCGCGCTGGGCGGCTTCGTGCCGGCGAGCGCCGTCGTGCTCTGGTCGCTCTTGTGCCCGTTCGGCGCACTCGTGTTCGACAGCGTCCGCAACGCGGCGCGCTGGTTCGCCCTGTTCGTCGCGCTCGTCGTGCTCTCGCCGTTCGTCGGCGCGCGCCCGGAGAACGGGCTGCCGCTCTGGCTCGTGACGACATTCTTCGTCCTGAATGTCGCGACGGTGTCGACGATCGTGTTCGTCCTCCTGGCCACCTTCGTCCACCAGCTGGACCGCGAGCGGGCACGCTCCGAAGGGCTCTTGTTGAACGTGCTGCCGAAGGCGATCGCCGACCGCCTCAAGCGGAGCCCGGGCGTCATCGCGGACGCCTACGACGACGCGACGATCCTCTTCGCCGACGTCGTGAATTCGACGCCGCTCACCCGCGAGCTCTCGCCGCGGGAGATGGTCTCGCTGCTCGACGAGTACGTCGGCCATTTCGACGAGCTCGCGCTCCGGCACGGCCTCGAGAAGATCCGGACCATCGGCGACAACTGGATGGGCGTCGCGGGCGTGCCGCGGGCCCGCCCGGATCACGCGCGGCAGGCGGCGCGGATGGCCCTCGACATGCTCGACTACGTGCGCGAGCGCCAGCGGAGCGGCGCGCGCTCGCTCGAGTTCCGCATCGGTCTCAACTCCGGCCCGGTCATCGGCGGCGTCATCGGCCGGAGCAAGTTCGTCTTCGACATCTGGGGCGACCCGGTGAATCTCGCGAGCCGGATGGAGTCGACCGGCGTGCCGGGCCGGATCCAGATCGGACCGGATACGAGGGCCGCGCTCGACGGGGCGTTCGTGCTCGAGCCGCGCGGCACGGTCGAGGTCAAGGGGCGTGGCCCGATGGAGACGTGGTTCCTCGTCAAGGAGGGACCAGCGAGCACCGGGCGGTGACGCGGTGGGGCTACGGCTGCTCTGCGCTCTTGGCGATGGGCTCGTGCCGAGCCCGCGGCGACCGATCGCGCGCCGCGGTGCGGGCCGGGCTGCCATGCATTCGCACGGCGCCTTCCAGAAGGACGCCCTCATGCACGATGAGTGATGGTGTCGTGACGTCGGCGGTCACGCGCGCGGGCGCACGCAGCTCGAGCGACCGCGTCGCGGTGAGGCTGCCCTGCACCGCGCCGGTCACATCTATCGTGCCGCAGACCACGTCCGCGTCCACATCCGCGCCCTCGCCGATGACGAGCGCGTCACCGGCCGTGATGTGCCCTTTGAACGTGCCGTCGATCCGCAGCGACCCGGTGAACCGCAGCGTGCCGTCGAACGTGACGCCGTGGCCCAGGACGGCCTCGGAAGGCACAGGCGGACGCGCAGCCGAGCGCTCGACCGTGGGTGCGGCCGGCGTCGCACCGGCCACGGGCTCGCTCGTTTCGATGGGCGCTGGGATCTCCGAAGGCAGGCCGGGATCGGTGCGGTGGCCGGTGCGGAACATGGGGCGCCCCCTTGCGCGAGTTACATTGGGTCAACGCCGCACAGGGACGCGCGCTACGCCCGGCCTACCCCTCGAAGCGCTCGACCTGCAGCTGATCGCCGAGCTCGCGCAGGATCTTGAGCCCCGCCTCGGTCTCGGCATCGTCCCCGGTCAGCCGCCCGAGCTCGCAACGCACGCGCCCGATGAGCGGCCGCGCGTGCATCGCCTCCGCTTCGGCAAGCACGTGGCGCAAGAGCGCGGCATCACCCCGCGTGACCGCGATCGCGCGGTCGAGTGTCGCGCGGACTGAGCGCGCCCCCTGAACGGTCGGCACGGCCCGCGCGGCCTCGAGCGCCACCAGCGGGAGCGGCCACTCGCGATCCGTGGCGAAGCTCACCACCCGCTCGAACAGCTCGGGGGCTCGCGCGTCCGGCGCGGTGGCGAGCGTGACCAGCTGCGCCGCCGCCTCGGGCTTGAGCC
>DATCOD010000038.1:0-17258 GCA_036564905.1 Candidatus Limnocylindria bacterium | reverse complement strand
AGGAATCGGCGTTCGTTCGGCCGGAGCGCCGGATCCACGTACGCGTAGATCTCATAGAGGATGATCGGCATCGAGAGCGCGATCCCGGTGAACAGGGATACCCGCATGTACGTGGTGAATCCCTCGGTCGGGCTGATGATCTGCAGGGGCTTCCCGAGGTGGGCCGGTGCCTCGAGGGCGAGGATGATGTCCTTGGCGAAGAAGAACGCCACCGTCGTCGCGATCAGCACGCCGAACGATGCCACCATCAAGCGGCTGCGCAGCTCGCCGAGGTGCTGCATCAGCGACAGCTCTTTGTCGCGCTCCTTGGCTGTCCGGCTCACCGCGCAAGGTTAGAATCACTGCCGGAGCAGGGCATTTCGCGGCACCCGGTGGCCACGCCCCCGTAGCTCAGTGGATAGAGCGCAGGCCTCCGAAGCCTGAAGCCGCGGTTCGAGTCCGCGCGGGGGTACCGGCGCCGCGAGCTCTATGGCTCCTGGAGCTCGTCGGCCGGCCGTAGCCGGCTGACGCTCAGCCAGTATTTGCCGAAGCGGTTCTCCACGAGCCACTCCTCGTCGTTCGGCGAGCCTCTGACGAGGGTGCCCTCGCGCCACTCGCCGGACTCGGCGGCGCGGTACTGCACGGTCACGCCGGGCCGGAGCTCGAGGGTCGGGCCGATCACGTCGCCATCAGACTAGCGTCGTCGAGCCGGCGCACGTATTCGCCGAACAGAGGCTCGACGAATTCGTACCGCCCGCGCGCGAGATGCGCCACGAGGCCGCGGGCCTGCAGCGCCGCGAGCGCGCGCAGCACCTCCGCGCGCGGCACCGCGCCGGCGCCGTCGCTCGCGTAGAGCACGGCGCCATGCGCGACGCGCTTCGCGACCTGCTGGAGGTACTTGCCCTTTCCGAGATCGGTCCAGTGGAGCGCGAACGGCCGTTCCAGCTCGCGCAAAGCCTGCTCAATCGCGACGCCGATCGCCTCGGCGGTCACGACGCGCAGACCGGCGTCCCGCATCAGGTAGTACAGCGCCGCGCAGACCTGCATCGTGTCCTGCGGATGACCACCCGTCGCGTCGAGGACGCGGTCGACCTCGGTGTCGGTGATCGCGAGCTTGCGCAGGCTCAGCTTCTCCTCGATGTACGACAGCCAGTCATCCGGGTCGATGCCGAACCGGTGCCCAGCCGCGTCGGCGAGGTCGAGCGGGAGCGCGAAGCGATAGAACGCGCGGCCCTTCCCGCTGAAGAGCTGCTCGAGGATGCCCTCCTCCGATCCGAGGAACGCGTACGACACCGCGCGCTGGGTCTGGAAGCGCGTGCGCATGAGGTCGAACACGCGCGGACCGAGCTGGCCCGCAGCCTGGAATTCGTCGAACGCCACGACGACTCGCTTGCCGGATCTCGCCGCGAGCGCTCGCGGCAGATCCAGCACGCCGTCGAAGAACCGCTGCGCGTTCTTCTCCCGGGCGAGCTCGAGGGCCAGCTCGACGTGCTCGTATTTGACCTTGACCGTCGGCCGGAGCCCTGCCGCGATCGCCTTCGCGTGCTCGAAGCTTCGCTCGACCCCCGAGACGTTCTCGAGGACCGCGTCGGCCAGTCGCTCGCCCAGGCCTCGGATGTCGGTCGCGCCCATGCAATCGACATAGGCGGTGTGCAGACCCTTTCGGCGCAGCCGCCTCAGGATCTCGAGCATCACCGAGGTCTTGCCGATGCGGCGCGGGCCGGCGATCAGGATGTGATTGCCGTCGGCGAGCCGCGCGGTCGCGCGGCGGATGTAGCCCTCGCGGCCCACGATGTCCGCCGCGGGTACCGGGCCGCCGAGTGGAAAGTATGCCGCGGGCACGGGAGCCTTCACGAACGGGCGGGGCACGCCTTCAGCATACATGAGACGTATACAATGGACGCAATCGGCGTATACACGTAGCATCGGCCGGGTGGGACGCTCACTCGAAGCGCAGGCCGAGCTCGATCGCGCGGTCGCCGCGATCGATCGCGAACTCGCGGCGAACCTCGAGCTGACGGGGATGTTCGATCAGACGAAGCAGGCGTTCGTCCTCGAGAACGGGCAGTGGCATCGCCACGGGGCGACCGTCGCCCGTGGGCTCCCCTCCGCGCACGCGTTCGCGGCCGATCTGTATGCCCGGATCCCGGATGCCGAGTCGGCGATGGAACGGCGCGGCCCGGCGAACTCGGTGACGGATGCCGATCGCGAGATCGTGGAACGCTGGGAGGGCGACGCGCGCGAGGCGCAGCGGCGCCTCCGCGCGGATCTCGCGCGGCCGGAGCCATCGTTCGTCCGCCGGATCAGCGCTCGCCTGCTCGGCTGGTCAGTGCGCTCTTAGGCCAGCCTCGGCACGCTCCGTGCATCGGAGAGACCGATGACCCTCGGGAATGGGAAAGGGCCTTCGTTCCGTGCGTATCGCGCCTACCGGATGCCACACCGGCGCGGGCGCATGTCCCGCCGCCCGTCGGCCGCGGGCAAGCTCGGCACGACCGCCGGGATCCTCACGGCCATCCTCATCACGTTCGGCATCTTCGCCGGCACCACCGCCGCGGCGTTCTTCGGCTACTTCGCGGCCGACCTTCCGGCCGCGCACGAGCTCGCGACCGTCCCGATCTCGTTGTCCACGTACATCTACGACCGAACCGGCGAGCATCTCCTGTACACGCTCGAGGACCAGCGCCGCGAGCTCGTGAAGCTGAACGAGGTCCCGCTCCTCATGCAGGACGCGACGATCGCGATCGAGGACCACAGCTTCTGGACGAATCCCGGTATCGACCTCGGCGGGATCCTTCGCGCGCTGCAGGTGAACCTGGCGGCGGGGAGCGTTGCCCAGGGTGGCTCCACGATCACACAGCAGCTCATCAAGACCCGGCTCCTCGGTGACGAGCCGACGATCACCCGAAAGATCAAGGAGGCCATCCTCGCCGTCGAGGCGACTCGGACCTTCAGCAAGCAGGAGATCCTCGAGATGTATCTCTCGCAGATCTTCTACGGGAACCAGGCCTACGGGCTGAAGGCCGCGGCCAAGACCTACTTCGGGGTCGCCGATCTCAACCAGCTCACGCTCGGTCAGATGGCCTTGCTCGCCGGCCTTCCGCAGGCGCCATCGGACTACGACCCGGTCCAGAACCCGGCCGCGGCGAACGCGCGCCGCGCGCTCGTGCTCGACGCGATGGTCGACTACGGCTACGTCACGACGGCCCAGGCGGACGCCGCGAAGGCCGAGCCGATCAAGGTCACGCCGGCCGCCACCTCGCTGTATGCGCCGCACTTCACGTTCCGCGCGCGGGAGCAGCTCATCAATCTGCTCGGCGAGAAGGCCGCGTACCGGGGCGGCTACCGCGTGTACACGACGCTCGACTACAACATGCAGCAGCTCGCCGAGAAAGAGGTCAAGGACCACGTCGACGGGCTGAAGTTCGCGAACGTGAACAACGCCGCGCTCATCACGATGGACCCGACGACCGGAGAGATCCTCGCGTACGTCGGCAGCGCGGACTACTACGACCACTCGCCGAAGGTCCAGGGCGACTATGACGTCGCCGGCATCGCCCTTCGCCAGCCGGGCTCGACATTCAAGCTGTTCACCTACCTGACCGGGATGCTGAAGGGCGGCATGACCGCGTCGACGGTGCTGAACGACATCGAGTTCACCATGCCCGACGGGAGCGGCAAGTCGTACTCGCCGAAGGACGCGACGAAGGAGCAGCACGGCCCGACGACGATCCGTCAGGCGCTCCGCGAGTCGTTGAATCTACCGGCGCTGAACGTCACGCGAATGGTCGGCGTCGGCGCGATCATCGACACGATCCACCAGCTCGGGATCAACCGCGAGTTCGACCAATCGCGCCTCGGCATCAGCTTCGGCATCGGGTCGAGCGAGATGCGGCTCATCGACATGGCGAGCGCGTACCAGGTGGTCGCGAACTACGGCCGGCGGATCGAGCCGACGTTCATCTCGAAGATCATCGACAGCAGCGGCAAGGTCGTGGTGGACTACACGACCAAACCCGAGAGCAAGCAGGTCATCGACGAGCGCTACGCCTGGATCATGACCAACATCCTCAAGGACAACACGGACCCGGTCCACGGCTCGTTCGTGTTCGGCCCGTTCACGTCGATCGGCCGGCCGGCCGCGTTGAAGACCGGTACGACGGACAACCTTCAAGATGTCCTCGCGATCGGCTACACCCCGACCCGGCTCACGGCGATCTGGATGGGCAACTCGGACAACAGCCCGATGTTCGGCATCAGCTCCGCGCTCGGCCCGGGCATCCTGTGGCGCGACTACATGAAGGTCGTCACGGGTGGGCTACCGCCCGACGACTTCAAGCGGCCGGCCGGCATCGTCGACCGCGTGGTCTGCGTGAATCCGGCGCTGACCGGCGGCAATGGCTCGGGCCTGCTCCCTGGACCGAATTGCCCGTCGAATTTCCGGTGGACCGAGCAGTACGTGCAGGGCACCGAGCCGACCATCGACGACCGCAACGTGTACCAGGCGGGGTGCTACAGGATCAACATCCCGTTCGCGGATTGGGCGAAGGACATCGCGAAATGGGCCAACGCCGCGAACGCGGGCACCTACAACTACGGCCGGTTCAACTGGAATATCTGCGGCTACGCGGCGAAGCCGAGCGCCTCGCCGTCGGCTAGCCCGGGCGGTCCGTCGCCGACCCCGCCCGTGCCGGGCGGGACCCAGCCTCCGGGCCCGACGCCGCAGCCGACGCCGCTGCCCAAGCCGACCAACACGAAGAAGCCGTAACCGAACCTAGACTTCGCCTGTGGTCACGAGGGGAGCGGAGCGGTCCTTCTACCTGCCCGTCGAGGCGCAGCTGCGGGAATTGCAGCGGCGCCTGCTCGAGGTCGGGATGGGCGGCCATCCGACGTTCGCGGCCGCGGTGCAGCACCTGTTCGGCTCACCGGGGAAGCTGCTGCGGCCAACGCTCGTGTTCCTCTCGGCGCGGTTCGGTCCGGCGCACGATGCCGAGGTCGTCCTCAACCTCGCGCAGTCGCTCGAGCTCGTCCATACCGCGTCACTCGTCCACGACGACATCGTCGACGAGGCGGAGCTTCGCCGGAACGTCGCGACCGTGAACGCCACGTGGGACGACGACGTCGCCCTCATCGTCGGCGACTACCTGTTCGCCAAGGCCTACGCGCTCGCGGCCGTGCTGCCGAAGCCCGAGGTCATCGCGATCGTCGCGCAGACCGTCTTCGCGCTCTGCGATGGGGAGCTGAACGAGGTGACCGCGACGCGCCTGCTGCCGAGCGAGTCGAAATACATGGAGCGCATCGAGCTGAAGACCGCGTCGCTGTACGCGGCGTGCTGTCAGGGGGCCGCTCTACTGGCCGATGCGGAGCCCGAGCACGTCGCGGCGCTCGGTGCGTACGGCACGAGCCTCGGCCTCGCCTTCCAGATCACCGATGACGTCCTCGACGTCGCGGGCGACGAGACCGATTTCGGGAAGACGGTCGGCCGCGATCTCGCCGAGGGCATGCCGACACTTCCGATGATCTACGCGGTCGACGACGCCGACGACCCGGCGCTCGGCGCCCGCATCGTCGCGCCGGGCAAGGACACCCGCGAGCTGCGCGAGCTCCTCCGGATCATCCGCGAGTCAGGTGGCGTGGAGCGGGCGCGGGCCAAGGCCCTCGCGTTCCATGACGATGCGATCGCCGCGCTGGCTGGCCTGCCGGATCGCCCGGAGCGTGACGCGCTCCACGAGATCGCGGACTTCGTGGTGAGCCGGGTCCGCTAGCTCGGACCGCCCGGGCGGCCGCCACGGCGGCGTCCACCGCGCCGGCGCCGCCGGCGGGGACCCTGACCCGGTTGGCCTGGCGTGGGCACCGGTGTCGGACGTTCTTGGCGCAGGATCTCGTCGGAGCCGTACGAGCCGACGCCCTTGGTGTGCGCCGGCACCGGATCGAAGGTCACGCCGAGCTCGTCGGCGGTGATCGTGGCGCGGCCGCCGTCGAACATGCCGACGACGATGGCTTCCTTGGTCATCGACACGCCCTGGACCTGCGCGCACCCGCCGGTGCCGCACTGGCCGCTCACGCACGACGGGATGTGGAACGTGTCGCCGAGCTTCGGCAGCTTGCCCTTCACCTCTTGGTACGTCTCGAGCTCGTAGATGAGGCAGCACTTGAGGCGGCCGCAGACGCCGGTGAGCTTCGCCTGGTTGAGCGGCAGGTCCTGCTCCTTCGCCATCCGGATCGAGATGTTCGAGAACTTGTCGAGCCAGGACGAGCAGCAGAGCTCGCGGCCGCAGGTGCCGACCCCCGTGAGCACCTTCGTCTCATCGCGGGCGCCGAGGCGGCGCAGCTCGACGCGCGTTCCGAACTGCGCCGCGAGCTCGACGCTGAACGGTGCCAGGTCCAGCCCCGTGGACTCCGTCGAATAGAAGACGACGACGTTCCCGCCGTCGAACTGCCAATCGGTACCGAGGACGTGGAGATCGATCCTGAGGCGCCGCGCGGTCTCCGCCGCGGCATCCGTCGACTCGGCTTCCCGGCGCTTGTGCTTCGCGAGCTCGAACTTATCCGATGCCGTGGCCTTCCGCACGATCGTCCCGAGCGGCGGATCGACCTGCACGAGCGGGGAGTCCGTCGGCAGGATCTGCACGCGCGCCGCGTCCTGGCCGAGCTCGGTCTGGACGATCACCCACTCGTTGATGGCGATCTCGTTCACCGGTCCGGGCTCGAAGAAATACATGCGCCCGGCGGTCTGGAACCGCGCGCCGACGACGATGCGGCTCATGCGGCGGCTCCTTCCACATATGGCAGCTTGAGGGCGAGGATCTCGAGCATCGCCCGGGCGTTGGCGTTCCAGAAGAGATCGCGCCGCAGCTTCTGCACGAGCAGTCCGGCGTCGACCAGGTCACGCGCGTCGGTCTTCGCCGCGACCCGTCGCGTTTCGGCGGCACGGTCGGGCCGGAGCGGGCTGCCCTCGAGCCCGCGCGCGGCCACGGCCGCGTCTCGCAGCAGCTCGATCCAGTGGTCGAACCGCGTCTCGATCGCCTGCGCGCGCTTCCGCATGTCGCTCTCGTCGGCGAGGGCCGCGGCCCACGCGAACCGCTCGGTGAGCCGGCTGCCGACGAGCTCGAAGAACTCCTTCTCCATCGCTCGGCGGGTCGTGCGCTCGCCGCCTTCGTCGGACGCGAGCCGGATCGCCATCCCGGGATGACCCGCCGCCGTCGCGGCGATCGCGTCGGCGTCCTTGATCCCGCGCTCGCGCAGTCCGGCCGCGATCTCGCTCGCCGCGACCGATCTGAGCTGCAGCGGCTGCAGGCGGGACCGCACGGTCTCGAACAGCGACTCCGGCGAGAGGGTGATCAGCAGCAGCACCGCGTGCTTCGGCGGCTCTTCCAGCGTCTTCAGGAGCGCGTCCTGCGCGACATCGCTCAGGTCCGCCGCGTCGTCGATGATCACGACGCGCGTGCGGCCTTCGAGGGGTCGCAGTGCCAGGTCCCGTTGCATGTCGCGGATGACCTCGATCTCGATCTTGGTCTTGTTCGCGACGTCCCGTTCCACGACGCGCACGTCGGGGTGGATCCCGCGTTCGATCTTCACGCAGTTGGAGCACGTGCCACAGCCGCCCGACGGCCGCTTCGGATCGAGGCAGTTGAGCGTCTGCGCCAAGCGGATCGCGACCGTGCGCTTGCCGATGGAGCGCGGGCCGAACAGCCCGTAGCCGTGCGAGACCTCGCCGCGCGAGGCGCGCGCACCCAGTCGGGCGAGCAACGCGCGCTGGCCGATGACTCCCCGCATCACGGTCATGCTAGCCGCGCGCCTCGATACACGGCTTCCGTCTTCGCGGCGATCGCCGGCCAGGTGAAGCGCTCCTCTACGCGGCGGTATCCCGCGGCGCCCATCGCCTTCGCGCGCGCGGGATCGTCGAGCAGCGCGAGGATGGCATCGGCGATCGCGCGGGGATCGTTCGCGGCGTGCAATCCGTCGATGCCTTCCCGGACGACCTCGCGCAGCGGCGCGATGTCGCCCGCGATGACCGGCCTGCAGGCACTCCACGCCTCGAGGTAGGTGTGCCCAAAGGTCTCGTGATCCGACGGCATGGCGAAGATCGTCGCGCGCGCGTACGCCTCAGCCTTCCGGGCCTCGCTGACGACGCCCGGTTCGGACCACCGCGGATCCGGTAGCGGTGCCGGTCCGAGGAAGCGGCGTTGCCCGATGACCACGAAACGTGCTTCCGGCCGTTCGCGCCAGACCAGGCCGGCCGCGCCACGGAGCGCGTCGTAGCCCTTGTATCGCTCCTTCCGGCCCACGAACAGGATCGTCGCGGGCTCCGGCTCGCGACCCGGCAGTGCCGACAGGTCGAGGATCGGGCCGACCCCGGTCGTGAACGCACGGTCGACCCCGTGCGCGCGATACCAGTCGGCCTCCCACTCGGTGAGGCCGATCACCGCGTCGTCACGCGCGTACCGGGCGATGTCCGCAACGCCGTCCCCGGAGAACGGCTGGCCGGGATGCACGAGCGGCGTCTCGATGAACGCGGCGCCGGCCGCGCGCGCCGCGCGCTCGTACGGTCCGGCCCATTCGCGGGCGAGGCAGTGCACGACATCCGCGCCGGCCACCGCCGGCGCGAGCCGCTCCGCGCTGATGAGCGAGATCGGCAGCGCCCCCTGGAGCAGCGACAACCGACCCGCGATGAACCGGTAGGTGAGTCCGTGGTCCTCGAGCGTCACGTCGCCGGGTGGAGCGTCGTACACGCGGTCGGGGATCCCGGCGCGGCGGTTGGCCGGCCGCAATCCGGCCAGGGTCACGTCGTGGCCCCGATCGCGCAGCGCCGACCCGAGGGCACGGGCCTGCGCTTCGGATCCGCCGACGGTGGAGAGGAGCTTCTTCGCGATGACCACGCGCATCGGCGGAGCCTACGCGGCGGTCGTCGCTTTCTTGGTCCCGGCCGCGATCGCGTGCGTCGTTTCGACGCGGTCCATCACCGCGTCCCAGCTCCAGCGCTCGGCCACCTTGGCCCGGCCTCGCTCGCCCATGACGCGGGCCTTCGCCGGATCGTCGAGGAGCCGGAGGATCGCGTGCGCGACTTCGTCGACGCGCTGGCGGACGACGATGCCATCGGTGCCGTCAGCGATGACCTCGCGCAGGGCTGGTATGTCGCCGCCGATGACCGGCTTGCCGTGCAGCCACGCCTCGAGATATCCGAGGCCGAACGTCTCGTGACGCGACGGCATGGCGAACAGCGAGCACGCCTCGAGCGCCGCGTCCTTATCGGGCGCCGACGCGTTCTCGAGGTGAATGACGCGATCGTCCGCGTAGCGCTGGAAGTCGTCGAAGAACGTCGAATAGAAGCCGGGCAGACCGATGAACACGAACCGTGTGTCCGGGTGGGTCCGCCACACGAGCTCGGTCGCGTCGAGCAGCTGGATGTATCCCTTGTACCGCTCCTTGCGACCGACATAGAGGACGATCGGCGCGTGCGCCGGGATCTTGTGCCGCGCTCGGAACTCGGCCGCATCGCCGTTCGCCGTCGCGTTCGGTCCCATCCCGGTGGTGACGAGGCGCGCGCCGTCGATGGCGTGCGCCGCGTACCAGTCGCGCTCCCAGTCGGTCATCGTCGTGATCACGCTGGCGCGGCGGTAGCGCACGAAGTCGGCGGGCGTGTCGCCGCCATGGAACTGCCCAGGATGCGCGAGCGGCGTCAGCACGAGCGGGAGCCCGAGCTCTTCCGCGACGTCGATGCTCGAGTCGAGATATTCGCGTCCGACGTTGTGGATGAGGTCCCGGTCCTCGGCATAGCGCTCGAGGAGCTCACCGCGCATCAGGTCGACGAGGGTCGTCGCGTCGGCGGCCATCCCGAAGAACCCGCCGCGCGGCTTCACCTGCACGACCTCGACGCCCTGGTCGTGGAACACCCGGTGATCGTCGTGCAGGATCGGGTCGAAGGACGCCCCTCGGTAGGAGGCCTCCTCCTTCTCCGTCGGCCACGCGCACACGACGCGCACGTCGTGGCCCCGCGCGGCGAGGCGGGTCGCGAACTGGTACGCGAGGCTCTCGGATCCGCCGATCGGGGAGTAGCCGCGCTTGGTGAAGAGCACTCTCAACGGACGTCTGCCGAACGCACGAGCGATGCCAGGCCGGCATAGGACGCGGCCGCGGAGTCTTCCACGCCGAGGAACTTGAACCAGGTGCGCTCCCCGGCGCGGATGTAGCTCGAGAAGAGGTAGCTCGGCGTGGACGGCGGCCTGAACGGTTGGCGGGCGAGCGCCAAGTGGGACTCCAGCAGGGTCCGGCCGCCCTTCTTGTGATTGCAGCCCTTGCAGGCCGCGACGACGTTCTCCCAGGTGTGCTGGCCCCCGCGGTGGCGGGGGATCACGTGGTCGAGGGTGAGGTCATGGCCCCGTTTGCCGCAGTACTGGCAGGTGTGATCGTCACGGGCGAGGACTTCCTTGCGGGTCATCTTGAGGACGGGTCGGGGTCGCTTGATGTGATAGGCGAGGCGAATGACCGACGGCGTCACGATCGATCTTCGTTCGCTCGTGACGATGTGCCCGTTCTGCTCGATGACGACGGCCTTCTGCTTGTCCAGGAGCACCACCGCGCGGCGCACGTTGCACACGTTCAACGGCTGGTAGTCCAGGTTGAGCACGAGGACGTTCGCGTCGACCACGCCCATGTTCCGATTTTAGGGGTGGAGCGGTACGATTGGGCTTCCGATGGCACAGAACGGGAACGGACACCCCAAGGACGCGTCCAAGGCGACCTGGACCGTGAAGTCGGGCCTCGCCCAAATGCTCAAGGGCGGCGTGATCATGGACGTCGTCACGGCGGAGCACGCGAGTATCGCCGAAGAGGCGGGTGCCGTCGCGGTCATGGCTCTGGAGCGCGTGCCGGCCGACATCCGCAAGGAAGGCGGCGTCGCGCGGATGAGCGATCCGCAGCTCATCGCCGAGATCATGGACACCGTCACCATCCCGGTCATGGCCAAGGCGCGAATCGGGCACTTCGTCGAAGCGCAGGTGCTCCAGGCCATCGGCGTCGACTACGTCGACGAGAGCGAGGTCCTCACGCCCGCGGACGAGAAGTTCCACATCGACAAGCGGAAGTTCGACGTGCCGTTCGTGTGTGGCGCGCGCGACCTCGGTGAGGCGCTCCGCCGCATCAGTGAAGGAGCGGCCATGATCCGCAGCAAGGGTGAGGCGGGCACCGGCAACATCGTCGAGGCCGTGCGCCACATCCGCGACATCACCGCCGGCATCGAGGCCCTCGCCGGTCTCGACGAATCCCAGCTCCGCGAGAAGGCTGCCGAGTACCGCGTCCCGCTCGATCTGGTCCGCGACGTCGCGAAGGCGAAGAAGCTGCCGGTGGTGCTGTTCTGCGCCGGGGGCATCGCGACACCAGCCGATGCGGCGCTGATGATGCAGCTCGGCGCTGAGGGCAACTTCGTCGGGAGCGGCATCTTCAAGGCGTCAGAGGATCCAACGGACCAGCTTCGTCGCGCGAAGGCGATCGTGGAGGCCACGACGCACTTCATGGACCCGAAGCTCATCGCCGAGGTCTCGCGCGGCCTCGGTCAGGCGATGCGCGGCATCGCGCTCGAGGCGATCCCCGCGGGCGAACGCCTTGCCGTCCGCGGTTGGTGACCGCTTAGCTCGCGCCGGCGTCCTCGGCCTCCAGGGCGATTTCCGCGAGCACCTCGACACCTTCCAACGTCTCGGCACCGCTGCCATCGATGTCCGCCGTCCCGAACAGCTCGATGACGTTGACGCGCTCGTGATCCCCGGCGGCGAGAGCACGACGATCGGAAAGCTCGCGCTGCTCTACGGGTTCATCCCGAAGCTGAAAGCACGGGTCGCGGACGGCATGTCGGTGTGGGGCACCTGCGCCGGCGCGATCTTCATCGCGCGTGACGTGCCTGGGCATCCGCACCCGCTCGCGGAGCTCATGGACATCACGGTGCGGCGCAACGCCTTTGGCCGGCAGCTGGATTCGTTCGAAGCGGACCTGGACGTGCCCGCCCTCGGCAGCGAACCGTTCCACGCTGTGTTCATCCGCGCGCCGCTCATCGAATCGGTCGGTGCGGGCGTCGAGGTCCTGTCGAAACTGGCTGACGGCACGATCGTCGCGGCACGTCAAGGCAGGCTCCTCGCGACGTCGTTCCACCCCGAGCTCACTCACGACGGCCGCTTCCACGACTACTTCCTGAAGCTCGGTCGGCAGTAGTCCGTGTCGGTCCGTCCCGCGATGTTGACGGACCTCCCTCGCGTGACCCGATTCCTCGCGACCGCGAGCCGCGAACCCGACGCGATCCTCGGGTCGGTGCTGCCGCAATCGCTCGTGTCGAGCGCGCTCGCCGGCTGGCGGAAGCTGCTCCCGGGGACCCTCGGGATCCACGACCGGTTGCGCCTCTACCTCGAGGAGTACCGCGGGCGCCTCTGCGCGGTAGCGCTCATCTACAGCGGCAGGCGTCCGGAGTGGGTCGTCCTCGCCCTCGCCGCGCTGCCCGATCCGGGCGGCGCCGAGGGCTCGTTCCGCCTGCTGTCGCACATCTCCGCGGCCGCCGCGCAGCGCGGACAGCTTCGGCTCTACGGCGCCGTCGCGGATGCCGTGCTCAACGCGCCCGCGTCCGGGACCGCGCGCGCCCGCGAGACCTTCTTCCAGGCGGGGTTCTACTCGTATACCCGCGAGACCTGGTACGCCGCGCCGCGCGCGCCGTTGCGCGCGCCGGCGCGCACGCTCGACGGGCACTACGCGCGTCGCCGCGACGCGCACGATCTCTTCCGCTTCTACGCCGCCACGACGCCCGACGCCGTGCAGCGCGCCGAGCAGCTCACGGTCGAGGATTTCGATATCGGTCGGCGCGCCGGCGCGTTCGACCCGCCGTTCCTGGTGAGCGGTAACCCGCTCGCGATGCGGCGCCAGACGACGATGGTCGTCGGCGGCGAGCCGCGGCTTCGGGCCTTCGGGGTGAGCTTCCGCGGCCTCGATGGCCACCCGCATGTCGTGAAGGCCCGATCGGTCGACGGCGACACCGATCTGGCCCGTGACGTCGTGCGCGCGACGACGCTGGAGCTTCCCGGGGGCCAGGCGATCATGTCGCCGGTGCGTTCGTACGAGGAGCACGTCGCTCGGGCCCTGCTCTCGGAGGGCTTTCGCGAGATCGCGACGGCGATGCTCTTCGTCAAAGAGCTCGCCGTCCGGATCGAGGAGCCGGCGTTCGCGCCGGCGGTCGTTCGCTAGCCCGCGGAGGTGATCGTCCCGGGTGCGGCCTTGAGCGTGATGCTCTCGACATAGAGCTCGGCGCTCATCTGGGTGACCGACTCGCTCGCCGGCTCGACGTCGTTGTCCAGCCGGAAGGTCTCGTTCAGCTGCCGGACGGCCGATCAGGAAGAGCCGGATGAGGGTGCTCAGCGGGTCTCCGCGCGGTAGCAATCGCTCGACGATGGGGACGTCCGCGGCCCGTGGGGTGAGGTTGTCGCCCTGGGCCCGCAACACCGATCGGAGACGCTGCGCGTCGTAGCCGCGGGCTGACAGCGCGGTCCGGAGAGCGGTGATCGCCGTCGCGTCGCCGACCTCGAGCGTCACTGAGCGGGCGCCGCGCGGCTGCACGGCCGGATGCTAGAGGGCCCCTCGATATGCTCTTGTGCGAGTAGTACGGTGAGATGACGACCGATCGAGATGACCTCGACGCGATCCTCGACGCGCTTCCCCCTGACCTGTGCCAGCGGGTCCGCGCGCTCGCCGACCTGAACGGCCTGCTCGAGATCGTCATGGATCTGGGCCGCACCCCGGAGGCGCGCTTCGCCGGACGCGAGGAGGTGCTCTCACATCGCGAGGTGACCGCGGAGGACATCGCCTATGTGATCTCGCGGATCGGGCAGTTCGGCGGAGACAACCGCGCCGGTATCGAGCGGACGCTCCACCGGATCAGCGCGCTCCGGAATCGTGCCGGCAAGGTCGTCGGCTTGACGCTCCGGGTCGGCCGGGCGATGTACGGGACGATGGAGATCATCCGCGACGTCGTGGAGTCGGGGAAGAGCATCCTGCTCCTCGGCCGGCCAGGCGTCGGCAAGACGACCCTCCTCCGCGATGTCGCGCGGGTGCTGGCCGAAGACCTGAAGAAGCGGGTCGTCGTGGTCGACACCTCGAACGAGATCGCCGGCGACGGCGATATCCCACACCCGGGCATCGGCCGCGCCCGCCGGATGCAGGTCGCGACGCCGAGCCTGCAGCACGCGGTGATGATCGAGGCGGTCGAGAACCATATGCCCGAGGTGATCGTCATCGACGAGATCGGCACCGAGCAGGAGGCGCAGGCCGCGCGGACGATCGCCGAACGGGGCGTGCAGCTCGTCGCGACCGCCCACGGCAATACGCTCGAGAACCTCATGCTGAACCCGACGCTCTCGGACCTCATCGGTGGGATCCAGACCGTCACGCTGGGCGACGAGGAGGCGCGCCGCCGCGGCACGCAGAAGTCCGTGCTCGAGCGCAAGGCGCCGCCGACGTTCCAAGTGCTCGTCGAGATCCAGGCGTACCAGAAGGTGTCCATCTATCAGGACGTCGCGCAGACCGTTGACTCGGTCCTGCTCGGGATGCCGGTCTCTCCCCAGCAGCGAGAACGCGATAACGAAGGCCAGGTCACGGTATCGAACGCGAAGGCGACGCGTGAGCCGGCCGAGGCCGTCGAGCGGCGAAGCACGCCGCGGATGCCGACGCGCGATATCCGCGAGACGGTCAAGGTGTACCCGTTCGGGATCTCATGGTCGCGCCTCGAGGATGCGGCCCGCGGCTTGAACCTCCCGGTCGCGGTCGTGCGGGAGCCCGAAGATGCCGACGTGGTGATCACGCTGAAGAACTACTACCGCAGGAAGACGCCGCGGCTGCGGAACGCCGAATCGAACGGCGTGCCCATCTACGTGGCGCGGAGCAACTCGTCGTCGCAGATCGCGAGCGCACTCACCAGCGTCTTCGAGCTGCGGCGCGGGCCCGAAGAGGACGCGCTGGATGAGACCCGCGAGGCGATCGATGCGGTCACGACCGGCGCGCGCGATGAGGTCGAGCTCGAGCCGCAGAACGCGTATGTGCGGAAGCTGCAGCACGAGCTCGTCGAGCGCGCGAGCCTGAGCTCGCGGAGCACCGGGCACGAACCGTACCGGCGCGTTCAGATCTCGAGGTGAACGGTCTCTTCCTCTCCTTCGAGGGTGGGGAGGCGTCCGGCAAATCGGTCCAGGCGAAGCGGCTTGCCGAGCGCCTGCAGGCCGAGGGCCGCGCGGTGGTCTCCGTGCGCGAGCCAGGCAGCACGCCGGTCGGCGAACGGGTGCGCGATGTGGTGTTGCACGCGCAGGACATCCCCCTCGCGCCCAACGCCCAGGCGCTGCTCTACAGCACCGCCCGGGCACAGCTCGTCCGCGACGTCATCCGTCCGGCGCTCGCGCAGGGCAAGATCGTGATCGTCGATCGCTTCTATGACTCGACGCTCGCGTATCAGGGCTACGGCCACGGCGCCGACCTCGCGCAGCTTCGCGCGGTCACCGAGTTCGCGGTCGGCGATACCCGTCCGGTCCGCACCTTCCTGCTCGATCTGCCGGTCGAGGCCGGCGAAGGTCGCGCGGCCACCCGCAAGCCTGGACGCGCGTGGGATCGGTTCGAGGCCGAGGCCCGCGCATTCCACGAGCGCGTGCGTGACGGATATCTGGAGCTTGCGAAAGCCGAGCCCCGCCGGTTCGTGGTCATCCCGGCGGATCGTGACGTCGAGGCCGTCGCCGCTGATGTGTGGCGAGAGGTCGAGCGACTGCTGCCCACAACTACACTGACCGCGCCATGAAGCTGGTCATCGCGATCGTCCACGCCGAGAACGCGGGCGCGTTGGTGGACGCGCTGACCGACAAGGAATACCGCGTCACGCGCCTCCAGTCGACCGGCGGCTTCCTCAAGCAGAGCAACGCCTCGGTCCTGGTCGGGGTGGAGGAGCCGCAGGTCGAAGACGTCCTGGCCGTCATCCGCGAGACCTGCCACGCCCGGAAGCAGTTCATCAACCCGATGCCGCCGATCATGGAGCCGGGTGAGTTCTACATGCCTTACCCGGTCGAGGTCTCCTTCGGCGGGGCGACCGTTTTCGTGATCGATGTCGCCCGGTACGAGAGGCTGTAGCCCCCCGCCCGAAATTGGGCGCCAAACGGACGTTCGAGTCATCTTTCCGTCCGGTATCAGCCTGACTCAACCCCTTAAGCCAGCCCGCCTAGGCGCCGAGTTACCTCATGAAGCTTGGCGAAGGGAGATCTGTATATGCGTCGTGTTATCGCAGCTGTCGCCACCTTGGCAGCGCTCGTTCTGGGCGGCGGTGCTGGCGTTCTCGGCATCTAGACAGATTTCCGCCCCGAAAGGGGCTTAGCGCCTGGCAGAAGAGGAGCCCTTCGGGCTCCTCCTTTCTGCGTTGCTGCGCGAGTGACATTCGCGGAGCGAAGGGCCGCCCTATTCTGCCGTCGTGTTCGACCCTCTACGCGTACCAGCCAACATCCGTGGGCTCGTATACGCCGTCATCGCCGTCGGAGTCCTCGTCCTGGGCTTCGTATCAATCCCAGGACCTGCTGGATTGGACCTCGGAAGAATCTTCTTCTGGGTGCTCATGACCTTGACGCTGTCTGCGCTTCCAGTTCGTCTCCCGGGAGGCATGTTGGCGTACACGACGACTGCCCCCCTAATCGCTGCGGTATTTGATTTCACACTTCCGAACCCGTTCGCCGTTTGCTGGATCGCACTGCTCGGGACCTTCGAGTTACGGGACGTCCGTCGGGAGCTGCCGTTCTGGGGGACGCTTTACAACAGGTTCGATTACGTCTTGTCCGCCTTCGCCGCGTGGTCTGCGGTCAAACTGACCGATCAGTTCGTGCGACCCGATGATGCGTTCGGCGTCGTCGCGCAGATTGCGCTCGCCGGCGCAGCGTTCAGCGCGGTAAACATGCTGTTGGGCGTACTGCTTGCGAGCCAGCGCACCGGTACTCCCTTCAGTCGCGTCTGGTCGATCGGAATCAGCAATGTGGTCGTCGGGCTAGTTGCCCTGGTGCCGCTCGGCTGGCTCATGGCCGAGATTGCCCTCAAGGTAGCCCTGTGGGCGGCCTTCCTCTTCATGGTGCCGATCTACCTTGCACGCTTCTCCTTCAGCAAGTACGCGGAGACCAGGGAGTTGTTTTTCGGAACCGTTAGCGCGCTGTCCCAGGCGATCGATGCCAAGGACGGCTTTACAAGAGGCCATGCCGATCGTGTTTCGCGGATCGCCGGTGCGATCGCACGCGAGATGCATC
>DATCOD010000037.1:0-50449 GCA_036564905.1 Candidatus Limnocylindria bacterium | reverse complement strand
GGATACACGCGCACGAGCCGGTCGACCACGAGCTTGAGCACCTCGTCGAGCTCGAGGGTCGAGGTGAGGACGTTCGAGACCTCGAACAGCGCCGAGACCTCGCGCAGCTTGCGCTCGGCGTCGCGCTGCAGCCGGCTCTTCTCGATGATCCCGGCGACCTGATCGCCGATCGTCTGGAGGAAGTCGATCTCGCCGCGCTCGAACTCGCGAAGCTCGACGGTCTGGACGTTCATCACGCCGATGACCTCGTCGCGGATGACGAGCGGCACGCTGAGCATCGAGGTGAACCGCTCCTGGTCGACCGCGCGCACCCACTTGAACCGCGGCTCGTTGCGCACGTCGCGCACGGCCAACGGCACGCGCGCGTTCGCGACCCAGCCCGTGATGCCCTCGCCCAGGCGGAGCGTGGCCTTGCCGATCCAGCGCCGGTCCAGGCCGTTGGTCGCCACGAGGCGCAGAAGCGCCTCGCGCTTCTCGATGAGGTAGAGCGACGCGACCTCCGCCCGTAACGCGACGGTCGTGCGGTCGATCACGATGCGCAGCATCTCGTCCCAATCGCGCGTCGAGGATGCGAGCTGCGCGATCTCACGGAGGAACGACAGCTCGGAGAGTTTCCTTTGCGTATCGGTGTCGGATGCTGCCGTCATCGGTGAATTGTACGGACGAGCGCGAAATACACTCCGCGCGATGGGCGTGGTCCTTCGCACCGAACGGTTGACGAAGCGATTCGAGCGCCTCACTGCCGTGGAGGACCTGGACCTCGAGGTGCTCGAGGGGGAGGTCTTCGGGTTCCTCGGCCCGAACGGCGCGGGCAAGACGACGACGCTGCGGCTGCTGTGCGCGCTGATCGCGCCCACGAGCGGGACCGCCGAGGTCGCCGGATTCCGGCTCGGGTCGCACGACGAGCAGATCCGCGCGTCGGTCGGGATCCTCACCGAGCAGCCCGGCCTGTACGAGCGGCAGTCCGCCGAGGACAACCTGCTGTTCTTCGCGACGCTGTTCGGCCTCGGTCCGGCGGTCGCGCGCGCGCAGACCGAGCGCTACCTCCGCCTGATGGGCCTCTGGGATCGCCGGTCCGACGCGGTCGCGACGTTCTCGCGCGGGATGAAGCAGAAGATGGCCATCGCGCGCGCCGCGATCCACGAGCCGCGGATCATCTTCCTCGATGAGCCGACGACCGGGCTGGACCCCGACGCGGCGCGGACGGTGCGCGAGTTCATCTCACAGATCCGCGGCGAAGGCCGGACGGTGTTCCTCTGCACGCACAACCTCGACGAAGCCGATCGGCTGTGCGACCGGATCGCTTTCTTCCGCCGCAGCATCATCCGCATCGACACGCCGGCGCACCTCCGCGCCGAGCTCTACGGGCACGCGACCGAGTTCCGGATCCTCCCCTCGCCTCGACCCGAGGACCTCGCGAGGGTCCGGGGGATCGAGGGAGTGACGGACGCGCAGCTCGAGAACGGCTCGATCGTCGTCTCGAGCGCGGACCCCCTGCTCGTCAATCCGCGCGTCGTGCGGGCGCTCATCGGCGCCGGGGCGGAGGTCGCATACGTGAGCGATCGCAAGGTCTCGCTCGAGGACGTCTACCTCAAGGTCGTGGAGGGCACGTGAGCACCCTCGCGACGGTCGCCGACCGGCGGACGATCGTGCGCGCCGTCTGCGTACGCGAGTGGCGCGAGGCCCTCGGCAACCGGCTCCTCGTCGGCATGACGATCCTGCCGCCACTCGTGATCCTCGCCGCCGGGATCGCCGCGGTGGCGACCGCCGCGCTGGTGCCGCCGAGCGAGAAGGACGTCGCCGCGCTGTACGCGGCGTCCCCCGCCGTGATCGGCCTCGACCCGAAGGAGGCCGTCCAGGGCCTCATCGCGACCTACTTCCTCATCCTGTTCATGCTCATCCCGACCGTCGTGCCGCTCACGATCGCGATCTACTCCGTCATCGGCGAGAAGTCCGCGCGGACGCTCGAGCCGCTCCTCGCCGCGCCGGTCCGGGTGGGCGAGCTCCTGCTGGCGAAGAGCCTCGCGTCGGCGATCCCCGCGGTGCTGGTGACGTGGGTCGCGTACGCCATCTACCTCGGCTCGGTGAGCGCGCTCGGGAGCGCCGCCGCGGTACGCGCGGTGACCGCCCCGCGCTGGATCCTCGCGATCGTCGTGATGGTGCCGCTCCTCACACTGCTGTCGGTGAACCTCGGCATCCTCATCTCGACGCGCGTCAACGACGTCCGCGTCGCGCAGCAGATCGGCGGCCTCGTCGTCGTGCCGGTGGTGGGCATCGGGATCCTGCAGGTGACCGGGCGCGTCGTGCTCAATAACGAGTCGTTCATCAACACGGCGATCTTCCTGTTCGTGATCGATGCCGTCGTCTTCTTCCTCGCGCGGCTCGCGTTCCAGCGGGAGAACATCCTCAGCCGCTGGCGGTGATCACGGTGACGGCGCGGGTGTGCGGCCCCGAGGGGTCACACCGGGCGACTGCCGCGGCGTCGGGGTGGCGCCGCTCGGACGGGGCGCGGGCTGGCGGCCCGGCGCCGGCTGGACCGCCGTATCGCGATCGTCGGGATAGGAGCGCGCGCCGGCGATCTCGATCGTGACCGTCTGCGTTTCGCTCACGGTCTTCCCCGCCTCGCGCAGCTCCATCGCGAGCTGGTACGTGCCGCGCAGCGCGGGCGCGTTGAACGCCGAGAAGAACGTGCCGGCTCCGGGGCCGAGGCTCGTCCCGAGCGGCGAGGTGCCGGAGGCGACGCTCCGATTCGTCGCCGGATCGATCGCCCGCCAGAACAGCGTGTAGGTGTGGGCATCGGATCCGGCTGCCGGTAGGTTCGCGTACTGGACGATCAAGAGCGACGCTTCGGCCCGATGCACGAGCTGCGGGACACGCGCGACGGACGTGACGAGATACGGCACATGGACGCGGAACGTGAACGAGCCGGTCGCAGTACCGGCCGGAGCAAGCGCGTTGCCGCTCGCGTCCGCGAGCCCGACGGTCATCGTGTAGTCACCGATCGCGGCGGGCGCGGTGAACGCGACGGCCACGGGCGCGGTCACAGCGGGTGCCAGGGCCGGGAGCGGGATCGGCGCGCGTGACGACGCGACGATCTTCTTCGTCGCATCGCGGATGTCCCAGATGAGCGCCACGCTGCCGGCGCCCGTCGCGGCCCAGGCCTTCGTCCCCGAGTTCGTCACCTGGATCGACTGCGTCTGCGCCGAGCCGGCGTCGAACGCGAGGGCCGCGCTGGGCAGGCGGTAGCGGGCGCTGGCCGGCGGCTCGAGCACGGCCGAATACACGAGCGCTCCGAGGCCGCCGAGGAAGTGCACGGCCTCCTCCTCGGGGCCGTTCGCGGTCATCCCGACGACGATCCGCGGTCCGGACGGCGTGTAGATGATCCCGGCGTCGTGCGTGGCGAAGCCGAGGTTCCCGGTCTTGTGCGCGATGGTCGTCCCGGCGGGCAGCTCCGACGGCAGCCGGTCGTTGATCTGCTGCCGCTCCAGCCGCGCGAGCATCCGGTCCGAGGCCGCCGGAGAGACGAGCTTGCGCTGGGCGAGGAGCGTGAAGTACTGGCCGATCACGCGGGCGCTCGCGGTGTTGTTGTCGTTGTCGTCATTGGCGATGTGGAACGCGGTGAGCCCGAGCTTCTGGAGGGTCGCGTTGATGTTATCGGGGCCCAGCGAATGCCAGAACGCGAGCGCGGTGCCGTTGTCGGACACGGTGATCATCGCCTCGAGCGCCTGGTCGATCGTCAGCACGGTGCCCGACAGCTCGTACGAGCCGTCCTCGGTGATGTCCTCGGGCTGGATCTCGATCGTGTCGGCATAGGTGAGCTTTCCGGCGTCGACCAGGCTCTCGACGTGCGCGAGGATGCCGAGCTTGTACAGCGACGCGGCGATGAACACGGCGTCGGCGTCGTGCGTGTAGAGCGGCTGGGGCTCCTGCGGGTCGGCGACGTACACGCCGGAGTCTCCGGGGAACGTCTTCACCAGGCCATCGACCTGCACGATCAGGTCGGCCGTCGAGGCCGTCCCGGGCGCGGCGAGCGTCCCGAGCAGCACGCAGGTCGCTACGGCCACCGCGAGTCCCCGCATCAAGAGCCTGTAACGCCGTCCCGGGCCGGGTGTTTCACCCGCGCGATGCTGCCACGCCTTCCGCCGTCGCGGCAGTACCCAATCGCAACATTTCTCGGTATCCAACGGGTGTCTCGTCCTCGAAGCCCAGCAGGTGGAGCGCGCCGTGCGCAGCCAGGAAGGCGACCTCCCGCACCAGCGGATGCTTCCTCCGACCGGCCTGCCGCTCCGCTTGCGCGGCGCTGATCACGATGTCCCCGACCTCGAGGCCGCCGTCGGCGTCGCGGGCGAGCTTCCGTACCGCCCGCTCACCTTTCGCGCGCCCGACCGACTGGCCGAACGAGAGCACATCGGTCGTCCGGTCCTTTTTGCGGTAGCGCTTGTTGAGGGCGCGCATGTCCTGGTCGCTGATGAACGCCACGGTGATCCGCGCGTCGGCCGGCAGGGCATAGGGCTTCACCGCCGCGCGGATCGCGCGGCGCACGGGCGCGAGATCGCAGGGCCGCTCGCCCCGGAACGAGAGTCTCAGGTGCCGGACGCGCTCGTCGGGGGCGGTGTGACCGCGGGCAGGACCGCGATGCGGTCCTCGGGGTACGGGATCCGCTCGTGATACACGCCGGCCAGGAGCTCGCGGAATGCCTCCTTGACCTTCTGCACGTCCCGGAGGGTGAGGTCGCAATCGTCGAGCTGCCCGTCGGTCAGCTTCTCGCTGACGATCCGCTCGACCATCTCGGCGATCCGCTCGGCGGTCTTCTCCTGGAGCGAGCGGACCGCGGCCTCGGTGCCGTCGGCCAGCATGACGATGCCGGCCTCCTTGCTGCGCGGCTTCGGTCCGGGGTGCCGGAAGGCGCTCTCGTCGATGACCATCCCGCGCTGCTGGGCGAGCGTGTGGAAGTAGCGGATGAGGCTCGTGCCGTGGTGGCCCGGGATGATCTCGCGGATCTGCGGCGGCAGCCGGTAGCGATCGGCGAGCGCGAGCCCGTCGCGCACATGGGCCGACACGATGCTCGCGGAGACCGCGGGGTCCAGCTCGTCGTGTGGGTTCGTGCCGGTCTGGTTCTCGATGAACGCGAGCGGGTTCCGCATCTTGCCGATGTCGTGGTAGTACGCGCCCACTCGCGCGACGAGCGGGTCGGCGCCGATGACCTCGGCGGCGCGCTCCGAGAGGTTCGCCACGAGGAGCGAGTGGTGGTAGGTGCCCGGCGTCCGAAGGAGCAGCTGCCGGAGGAGCGGGTGGTTCGGGTCGGCGAGCTCGCGCAGCTCGAACACCGTGGTGATGCGGAACAGGTGGCCGAGCATGACGATCGCGCCGAACGCGAGGACCCCGGACGCAACGCCGCTGATCAGCGCGGCGGCCGCGAGCTGCACCGCGCCGAGCGTGTCGGCCGAGCGGCCCACGAGGAGGAACGTCCCGATGACGCCGAGGTCGCCGAGCGTGACGTAGACCGCCGCGGCGACGAACTCGCGCGCCGTCGTCGCGCGCCGAACGGCGGCCATGCCGAGCAGCGCCGGCACGAGGACGTACGCGACCAGCTCGACCTGGCCGGACATGATGCCGATATGCAGCGCCCCGGCGATCTGCGTCGCGAGCGCCGTGCGCCCGCCGACGAGGATGGTCAGCATCATGGCCACCGCGGCGAACGGGACGAAGTACACGGCGACGGTGTGGCCCGGGATGAGCGCGCGCCCGGCGGCGGTGAGCGCGACGAGCGAGAGTCCGATGACCATGAGCTTGCGGTCGTCGGACCACGCCTCCTCGGCGTACCGCTCCACGAAGAGCGCCAGGACGCCGGCGATGATCAGCGCCCAGATCAGGAGCCCGACCGCGCTCTTCCAGTCGATGCCCGGATCCACGAGGCCGAGCGCCCGCAGCTTCTCGAGGTCCAGCTCGGTCACCACCTGGCCCTCGCGGACGACGACCTCGCCGGAGGTCACCTGCACCTGCACCGGCGCGACGTTGTTCCGCGCGGACTGCTGGGCGGACGCGGTCGCGGTCGCGTCAAAGGCGAGGTTCGCCTGCAGGCTCTGCTTGAGGAGCTCCGCGCCGACCCGCTTCTGCCGGTCGGTCCAGGCCGGGGGCAACGCCTTCGGGACGGAGTCGGTGCGCGCGGTGTCGAGCTGCTCGGGGCGGATGCCCTGGCCGTAGAGCGTCTTCAACGCGGGGTCGAGCTCGGTGCTCAGCTGGTCGAACTCCGCGGCGGTCATGTCCAGGGAGTCCGTCGCGAGCGGGACGCTGAGCGCGACCTCGGAGAGCTGGGTGAGGGCGGCGATCCGCTGATCCCGCGGGAGCGTCGCGTCGCCACGCACCCGGGCGATGCCGGTGAGCGCCGCCTGCAGGTGCGAGTTCGCCGTCACGTTCACCGCCGGGTCGGCGACGTACACGCGTTGGACCGCGGCGGCCGCCTTGTCGCGCTCGACCTGGGTCAGCGACTCCGACGAGAACGCGGCCGAGTGTGGCGCGCGCACCTCGTGATCAGCAACGACCCCCGCCTTGCCGTAGGACACCACGGCGGGTGGCGAGAAGAGGAGCGCGACCGCGCTCAGCAGACCGGTGGCGATGACGAAGGCCCCGATCCGCGCGCGGGGGTCGGCCTGGACGAGCGCACGGAGCTCCGCGATCGAACGGCTCCGCGGCACGAACCTGATCACTGCGGCTGTCTCTCGTGGCGATCGTACGCGCGCACGATCCGCGCGACGAGCTCGTGCCGGACGACGTCCTTGTCGTCGAAGTCGACGAACCCGATGCCCTCGACGTCACGCAGGATCTCGCGCGCTGCGACGAGGCCCGACTTCGATCCGGCGACAAGGTCCACCTGAGTGATGTCCCCGTTCACGACGGCCTGCGATCCGTACCCCAGGCGGGTCAGGAACATCTTCATCTGCGCCGCGGTGGTGTTCTGTGCCTCGTCGAGGATGATGAACGCCTCGTTAAGGGTCCTTCCCCGCATGAACGCCAACGGCGCGACCTCGATCTCGCCGCGCTCCTGCGCGCGGGCCATGCGCTCCGCGGGCATGAGCTCGTACAGCGCGTCATACAACGGACGGAGGTAGGGATCGATCTTCTCCTCCAGGTCACCGGGGAGGAAGCCGAGGTTCTCGCCGGCCTCGACCGCGGGTCGGGTGAGGATGAGCCGCGTGACCTTGCGCTCGCGCAACGCGTTCACGCCCATCGCGACGGCCAGGAACGACTTCCCGGTGCCGGCGGGACCGGTCGCGAAGACAAGGTCGTGCGCGCGCATCGCCTCCACGTACGCGCGTTGATTCTCCGACTGCGGCGCGATGCGCTTCCCGGTCACGGTGGTCGCGACGTGCTCGCGCAGCTGCTGCGGCGTCGCGACCGGTGATTCCTTCGCATCACCGATGAGCCGCTCGAGCGCCGGCTTGCGCAGGTTGTCGTCGTGGCCGGACAGCGAGCGCATCGCGCCGACGAGGTCACCCACGCGCGCGACCGACGCCGGCTCGCCGCTGATCCGCAGCTCCGCACCGCGCGCGACGATCTTCACTCCGAATTCGCGCTCGATGCGATCGATGTTCGCCTCGTTCTGCCCGGCGACGAACATCATCTCGTCGGGGTCGGGGATCAGGATCGTGACCTGCTGCGCCTGCGCCACTTACACCTTCGGTTTGAGCAGCTCGCTCACGACGCGCGACACCATTCCGCCATCGGCCTGTCCCTTCAGCTCCGGCATGAGCTTTTGCATGACCTTGCCCTGCTCCTTGGGGCCGACGGCACCGGTCTCCGCGATCGCGCGCTGGGCCGCCGCGCGGACAGCCGACTCGTCGAGCTGCTTCGGGAGATAGGACTCGAGGATCTCGAGCTCCTTCGTTTCCTTCGCCGCGAGCTCGGTGCGCCCACCCTTCGTGAACGCCTCGATCGACTCGCGGCGCATCTTCGTCTGCTTGCGAAGGACCGCCTCGATCGCGGGGTCGTCGAGATCGCCGCGCTTCGCGACCTCCTCGTTCTGGATGGCCGCGAGGGCGAAGCGGATGGTGTCCCGGCGCGCCTCGTCGCGGGCCTTCATGGCGTCACGAAGGTCCTGCTCGAGCCGGGCTTTCAGTTCACGACCGGGAACGTGCGCGTCAGCGCTTGCGACGCTTCGCTTCCTTGCGCTTGCGGCGCGCGGCGGGGCGCTCGTAGTACTCGCGCCGGCGCGCCTCAGCGAGGATCCCAGCTTGCTGGATCTTCTTGTTGAACCGGCGGAGGGCAGCCTCGAACGACTCACCTTCGCCGATGATGACTTCGGACATCTGGTCTGTTGGGGTCACCCCGCTTTCGGTCATACAAGACGATGCCGGCGCACCCCGAAGGGTCGCCGACTCCCCGAATGATACGTGGTCCGCCCGCCGCCCGCCGGTACAGATGCGCACATCCTTACTGGACCGCAGAATGGCGCGGTGACCGAGCTGGCGGTCCTGCTCTCCTACCTGGGTGGCTCGGTGTCCTTCCCGTACTGGGTCGCCCGGCGGCGGGGGGTCGACCTGCGGACCGTCGGCTCGCGCAAGCTCGGCGGGAGCAATCTCTGGAAGAGCGTCGGTCCGGCCGAGGCCACCGTCGGCGGGTTGCTCGACGCGGCGAAGGGCTTCGCCGCGGTCTCCGTCGCGCGCGCGCTCGGTCTGCCGTTCGAGGCGCAGCTCGCCTGCGGGATCGCGGCGGTCGCCGGTCAGATGTGGCCGGCCTTCCATCGCTTCGACGGCGGGCGCGCGAACTCGGCGGGCTGGGGCTTCGCGCTCGCGGTGGATCCGATCGCGTTCGTGATCATGATGCTGCCGGTGCTCGCGGCGGTCGCGATGCGCGTCGCAGCGCGGCCGCGGCCGAGCCGGGTCCTGCCGCTCGCGGCGCTCCTGTCGTTCGGGGTGTTCCCCGCGGTCATCTGGGAGCAGGAGGGAACGACGCCGGCCGTCGTCGCCGGCCTCGCGGTCCTCGCGCTGATCCTCATCCGCCGAGTCACCGCCGGGCTCGGCCAGGATCTCGCGACGGGTGCGCCGGCCGCCCGCGTCCTCGCCAACCGCGCGCTCTTCGATCGCAGCGAGCTGCAGCAGCGCGGGGTCGTGGGGATCTAGCGGTGGTCGCGCCCGCCGACGATCATGGCGACCGCGGCGATCGCCGCGGTCTCCGCACGCAGGATCCGCTTTCCGAGCGACGCGATCACGGCGTCGTGGCTGCGCGCGGTCTCGATCTCATCCGCGGTCAAGCCACCCTCCGGTCCAACGACGAGCGAGAGGTCACCGTCCCGCGTCGCATCGAGCAGCCGCGGACCGGTCGCCTCCTCCCAGCAGACGACGATCCGGCCATCGAGCCGCACGAACAGCGCACCCCAGCCCACCAGCTCGTCGACGCGCGGCACGGCACCGCGATGCGCGGTCTCGGCGGCCTCGCGAGCGATCTTCTGCCAGCGCAGGTGCTTCGCCGCCGAGAGCTCCCGCACGACAGAGCGCGACGACGTGAACGGAACGAATCGCGAGATGCCGAGCTGGCTCGCGGCCTCGATGATCTCCTCGCTCCGATCCCCCTTCAGGACGGGCACGCCGAGCGTCAACCGGAACGGCAGCTCGGTCGAGACCGGCCGGCGGGCGACGACCTTCCCGGTGACCTGCGCCGGCGCGACCGCCTGTAGCTCGACTTCGTGCTCGATCAGGTCGGCGATGAGGATGACGTGCTCGCCGGGCTGCAGCCGGAGGACAGTGGCGATCTGCCGGGCCTGCTCGCCGGCCAGGAAGGCGCGCTCGGCGGGCGGTACGTCGACGAAGAAGCGGTGCATCTGCCTGTTCTAACGGCTCAGCTCGATCGAGACCCAGTCGCCGTCCTGGTCGCGCGCCACGGCCCGGAGACCGTGGGCCTCGAATGCCGCCCGGGTCTCGTCCTCTTCCGTGGCGATGATCCCGGCCACGACGAGCGTTCCTCCGGTCCCGAGATGCGCGCACAGGTCGGGCGCGATCCTCTGCAGCACGGCGGCGACGATGTTCGCGAGGATGAGGTCGAACGCGCCCGTCAGATCGGCGGCGCTGCCGGCGGCCAGATCGATCGAGGCGCCGTTGCGCGCGACGTTCGCCCTCGCCTCCTTCACCGCCACCGGGTCGATGTCCAGCGCGACGACCTCGCGCGCGCCGCGCTTCGCGCACGCGATGGCGAGGATCGCCGACCCCGTCCCGACATCAGCGACCCGCTTGCCCGCGACGTCGCTGCGCGAGAGCGCGCGCAGGCAGGCCTGGGTCGTCGGATGGAGTCCCGTACCGAACGCCATCCCGGGGTCGAGCGAGAGCACGGTCGCGTCACCGGGATCGGCGTCCGACCACGTCGGCCGCACGAGGAACGCGCCGATGCGGATCGGCTTGAACGACGCCTTCCAGGTCTCGAGCCAGGCCTCCTCCTTGATCTCGCGGACCGAGAGGTCGCCGATCGGGCCGAGGCCGAACGCCTGGAGGTGGCCGAGCGCGTCGCGGACCCGGCGCACGCGGATCCGCGCGACCCGGTCGTGCACGAGATAGGCCTTCACCAGGTGCGGCGTGCCGGGCTCGAGCGGCTCCTCGACCGCGACGCCGTTGTACCCGACGCGCCCGAGGATCTCGCTCACCGCTTCGACCGCCTCAGCGTGCGCCGGGACCGCGATCTCGAGCCAGCGGATCGGCTCCGACTCGGACGCGGGGTCACTCAAATGAGGGCGTCTTTGATCCGGTCGAACACGCCGCGGTCGTCCTCGGACTGCTCGGGGATGCCCGACGCGGCGTGCAGCTTCTGATACAGCGCCTTCTGGTCCTTCGTGAGCGTGCGCGGGATCACGACGTCGAGGTACACGAGCTGATCGCCGCGTCCGCTCGAGCCGAGATGCGGCACGCCCTTCCCCTTGAGGCGAACGGCCTGCCCGTGCTGGGCGCCTGCGGGGACGCGGACGGTCGCGCGCTGGCCCTCGATCGTCGGCACGTCGAGCTCGTCGCCGAGCGCGGCCTGCGCCGGTGAGATCCGCAGCACGTGCACGAGGTCATCACCGTCGCGCTTGAATCGCGGGTGGTCCTTCAATCGGATGAGCACGTAGAGGTCACCGGACGGCCCGCCACGCATCCCGGCCTCGCCCTCGCTCGCGACGCGCAGCTGCTGGCCATCGTCGATTCCCGCGGGGATGGTGAGCGTGATGTCCCGGTCCTTGCGCTCGCGGCCCTCGCCGCGACACCGCGCGCACACCTTGTCGACGGTCTTGCCGGCGCCGCCGCAGCGCGGGCAGGTCGACACGTTCACGAAGCGACCGAACACCGATTGCTGGACCTGGCGCACCTCGCCACGCCCGTTGCATTGCTCGCACGTGGTGACGGTCGAGCCCGGCTCCGCGCCGTCGCCGCCGCAGCGCTCGCACGTCTCGAGGCGCGGGACCTTGATCCCGCGATCGCCCCCGCGCACGGCGTCGATGAGCTCGATCTCGAGCTGCATCCGAAGATCGGCGCCACGCATCGGCCCGCGCTCGCGGCGGCGCGTCTCGCCGCCGAAGAACGTGTTGAACAGGTCGTCGATGCCGAAGCCGACGGCGCCATCGGTGCTCCCGAACATGTCGTACCGCTGGCGGCGCTGCGGGTCCGCGAGGACCTCGTACGCCTCGGTCACTTCGCGGAAGCGGAGCGATGCCTCCTCGGCCTGATTCACGTCCGGGTGGTATTGGCGCGCGAGCTTCCGGTACGCGCTGCGGACCTCGTCTTCCGACGATTCGCGCGTGACCCCAAGGACGGCGTAGTAATCGGTGCGGGCCATCAGTTGATTATCGGGGCAGGTCGCGGATGACGAACGGGCGGGCGGCCTGCGCCGCCCGCCTCCATCCCTTCGCCATGGACGCTAGCTCTGCTCCTTGAACTCGCCTTCGATGGTGTCGGCGTCCTTGTGCTCGGCGCCGGCCGTCGCGCCGGCCGGCTCGCCCTCGGGCTGCCCTGACGGCTGCGACTGCGCGGCCTGCTCGGCCTTGTACATCGCCTCACCGATCTTGGTCGACGATTGCCGGAGCGCTTCGGCCGCGGACTTGATCTTCTCGGTGTCGTCGGCCTTGAGCGCATCGCGGACCGCCGCGACCTTCTGCTCGACGTCCGTCTTCACCTCGGCGGGGACCTTGTCGCCCGCGTCGCGGAGCGCCTTCTCCGACTGGTACGCGAGGTTGTCGGCCTCATTGCGGGTCTCGATCCGCTCGCGGTTGCGGCGGTCCTCCTCGGCGTGGGACTGGGCGTCGCGGACGAGCTTGTCGACCTCGTCCTTGGCCAGGCCGCTCGAGGCGGTGATCGTGACGTGCTGCTCCTTGCCAGTGGCCTTGTCCTTCGCGTGGACGTTCACGATGCCGTTCGCGTCGATGTCGAAGGAGACCTCGACCTGCGGGACGCCACGCGGCGCCGGGGCGATGCCGTCGAGGATGAACCGGGCGAGGCTCTTGTTGTCCCCGGCGAGCTCGCGCTCACCCTGGACGACGTTGATCTCCACCTGCGTCTGCGCATCCGACGCCGTCGTGAAGACCTGCGACTTCGAGGTCGGGATGGTCGTGTTCCGCTCGATGAGCTTCGTCGCGACGCCACCGAGGGTCTCGATGCCGAGCGAGAGCGGCGTCACATCGAGGAGGAGGATGTCCTTGACCTCGCCTTTCAGGACTCCGGCCTGGATGGCGGCGCCGACGGCGACGACCTCGTCCGGGTTCACGCCCTTGTGGGGCTCCTTGCCGAAGAGCTTCTTCACGGTCTCGACGACGAGCGGCATGCGGGTCATGCCGCCGACGAGGATGACCTCGTTCACCTTCGCCGCATCGACATCCGCGTCCTTCATGCACTGCTTCACCGGGCCGAGCGTCTGCTCGATGAGGTCACCGACCAGCTGCTCGAGCTTGCTCCGAGTCAATGTGATGACGAGGTGCTTCGGACCGGACTGGTCCGCGGTGATGAACGGCAGGTTCACCTCGGTCTGCATCGTGGTGGAGAGCTCGATCTTCGCCTTCTCCGCCGCCTCTTTGAGCCGCTGGAGGGCCTGACGGTCGTTCCGCAGATCGATGCCCTGATCCTTCTTGAACTCCTCGACGAGCCAGTCGATGACCCGCTGATCGAAGTCGTCACCACCGAGGTGCGTGTCGCCGTTGGTGGCCTTCACCTCGAAGACGCCTTCACCGAGCTGCAGGATCGAGATGTCGAACGTGCCACCGCCGAGGTCATAGACCGCGACGATCTCGTCCTTCTTCTTGTCGAGGCCGTAGGCGAGGGCCGCGGCCGTCGGCTCGTTCACGATGCGCAGGACCTCGAGACCGGCGATCTGGCCGGCGTCCTTGGTCGCCTGGCGCTGTGCGTCATCGAAGTACGCCGGCACGGTGATGACGGCCTGGGTGACCTTGTCACCGAGGAACGCCTCGGCGTCGGCCTTGAGCTTGGCGAGGATCATCGCCGAGACCTCGGGCGGCGAGAGGCGCTTTCCGTCGGTCAGGACCACCTCGACGCCGCCGTGCGACGCTTCCGCGATCTTGTACGACACGAGGTTCTTGGACCGCTGGACCTCGGGATCGCTCCAGCGCCGGCCCATGAACCGCTTGATCGAATAGATGGTGTTCTCGGGATTGGTGATGGCCTGGCGCTTGGCGACCTGGCCGACCAAACGCTCGCCGGTCTTGGTGAACGCGACGATGGACGGCGTGATCCGCCCACCCTCCGCGTTCGCGATGATCGTCGGCTCGCCACCTTCCATGTAGGCGACGGCCGAGTTCGTGGTCCCGAGGTCGATACCGATGACTTTTGGCATTGCCTTACTCCTTAGCTCTTGGCCTTCGCCACGGAAACGAGGGCGGGCCGGATGACCCGATCGTGCAGGCGATACGCCTTTTGATGCTCCGCGATGACGGTGCCTTCGGGCTCGTCCGACTCGATGTGCGCGACCGCCTCGTGCACGTACGGGTCGAACGGCTTGCCGAGCGATTCGATGGGCTCGAGGCCTTCAGCGTCGAGGATCTGGCGGAGCTTCCGTTCCACGAGCCACATGCCCTCGACCCACGCTTGCCCCTTCACGTCGTCCGGCATGCTCGCGAGGGCGCGATCGTACCCGTCGAGCACGTCGAGCAGCTTCGTGATGAGGTCGGCCTTCGCGAATTTCGCGAACTCGTTCCGTTCGGCCTCGTTGCGCTTGCGGTAGTTCGCGAAGTCCGCGGCCATCCGCTGCAGGTCGGCCTTCAATGGGTCGTCCTCGATGGACGGCAGGTCAGCCGCCCGCGGCTCATCCGCCGGCTCGCTCGTCGCGGTCTGCCCGTTCGGCCGCCTCGACCGCATCCGCTCCTCGAGCAGCTCTTCCGCCCGGCGTTTCTGATCGTCCATCTAGTTCCCCTCGACGACGCGCACGAGATCGCTCATGAGCCGGCCAACGAAGCTGACCGCACCGATGGAGCGCGCGTAGTCCATCCGGCGTGGGCCGACGATGCCCACATACCCGACGACGCCGTTCGTGCCGCCATACCGGCCGAAGACGAGGCTGCAGTCGAGCAGCGGCTCGACCCGGTTCTCCGCGCCGATCGCCACGTGAACCTCACCCTCGCCGATGACCGGCGGAAGGAGATCCGCGAGGCGGGTCCGGTCCTCGAGCAGCGCGACCATCTCGCGCAACCGGGCGGGATCGCCGGCGCCGAACTCGGGCTGACGGAGGATGTTCTGGATCCCGTCGTAATAGACGTCGGCGGCGCGCGCGGTCTCGGTCTCGGCGAGGAGCCGCGCGAGCGCACGCACGACCTGGCGCGCGACGCCCTGCTCGTGCTCGACGGCCTTCGCCAGGGTCGCGGCGTCCGCCCCATGCTTGGTGTCCGTCAGGCGCTGCCCGAGGGCCCTGAGCTCGTCGCCGGTCACGGGCTGATCGAGATCGAGGAGCTGCTGACGCACCGCACCGCCATCGAGCACGGCGACGATGAGGACGCGGCGATCCTGGATCGGAACGACCTCAAGATGCTTGAGCGCGCTGCGCGTCGCGCCCGGCTGGGTCACGATCGACGCCTCGGCGGTGAGCCGCGCGAGGGTCGAGGCCGCGAGACGCAGCCACTGCGCGGTGTCGCGCTGGGCCTGCTGGAACTGGTGGCTCACGGTGAGCTGCTCCTCGGGCTGCAGCGCGGTGTCGGTCATGAGGCTCTCGATGAAGTACCGATAGCCCAGGTCCGTCGGCACGCGGCCGGCCGAGGTGTGCGGATGCGTCAGCAGACCAAGCTCCTCGAGCTCGGCCAGCTCGTTGCGCACCGTCGCCGACGAGACGGGCAGGGCGTACAAACGGACGAGCGCGCCCGAGGCGACCGGCTGCGCGGTCGCGATGAACTCACGGATGACGGCGCGCAGGATCTCCCGCTGGCGGTCCGCCAGCTGGGGCAAGCTCACGCGCTCGTGGGTGTTTTCAATCAATTAGCACTCTCCCTCTGAGAGTGCTAAGAGCGTACCAGCCTGGATGATGGCGGTCAACGGGCGCTGTTGGGGCCCCCGACCGGCCGGTCCGGCATGGTCCCTGCTCGGCGGGCGGAGGAGATCAAAAGGGAGAAGCTGCCGCCATGTGGACCGAGTTCCGCGCCTTCCTGGTCAAGACGAACGTGCTCGTGCTCGCGATCGCGTTCATCCTCGGGGTCGCATTCGCCGCCGTGGTCTCATCGCTGGTGAAGGACGTCATCATGCCGCCGGTCGGGATGCTGCTCGGGAAGGTCGACTTCTCGAACCTCTACCTCGACCTCTCGGGAGGGCACTACGCGTCGCTCGCGGATGCCCAGAAGGCCGGCGCGGCGACGATCAACTACGGCATCTTCATCAACACGCTGATCGCGTTCGTGATCGTCGCGTTCGTCGTCTTCCTCATCGCCAGGGCGCTCATCAAGCCGGACGCGCCGGAACGGGCCTGTCCGTATTGCGCGGAGACGATCCCCCAGGCCGCGACGCGCTGCGGGCACTGCACCAGCCAGCTCACAGCGGCGTAGCCGGAGATGGTCCGAAAGAAGCACGAGCGGGCCACGGCTGTGCCGGGGCGCGCGAGTACCGCCCGCCGGGGCGTGTCTCCGGCGCAGCCGGAGATGGTCTAGGAAGTGAGCTCGGTCGCGGAAGGCGCGGCGGGATCTTCGTGGCGCGACGCGAGGACGTTGCGCACGCGCTCGAGGAGCTCGTCGAGCTCGAATGGCTTCGTGACGTAGTCGGCGGCACCGAGCTCCGTCGCGTAGAGACGCTCGGAGAGGCCGAAGATCGCGGTCACGACGATCACCGGAAGGTTGCCGATGCGCCCATCCGCGCGCAGCTCGCGCAGCACGCTGAAGCCGTCACGGCGCGGCATCATCAGATCGAGGATCATCGCAGCCGGGGAGAGCTGATCCACGAGCCGCATCGCCTGGTCGCCGTCGCGCGCGAGCTTCGCGTCGAGGCCCTCCTCCTTGAGGAAGGCCACGATCGTGTCGCCGAGGTCTGGATCGTCCTCGACCACGAGCACGAGGGGCCGCCGCGCACGGGCCACCGTCAGACCCGGATCTCTTTCGCGAGCTTCTCCGGATCGCGGATCGCGATCTTGCGCCGCCTGATGCTGATGAGCTCGCGGCGCTCGAGATCGCCGAGGACCCGGTTCACCGAGACGCGCGACGCGCCGGTGAATGCCGCCAATTCGTCTTGGGTCAGGGTGAGCTCCAGCTCCCCCGACCCGCCTGCTCCGTTCACCTGGGCAAGGTCCAGCAGATATTTGGCCACGCGGCTCGGCACATCGAGAAAGATGAGGTCCTCGACCCGGTCGGAGAGGCGCCGGATGGTCTTCGCCAGGGCCTCGAACACCACTTTCGTGGCCGCCGGGTGGGCCTCCACGAACGAGACGAAGTCGTCACCGGCGAGGAGGGCGCAGCGGGTGTCCTCGAGGGCGGTCGCCGTAGCGGACCGCGGGCCGTGGTCGAACAGGGCGAGCTCGCCGAAGAACTCGCCGCCTCGCAGGAGCGCCACGAGCGCCTCCTGGCCGAACTCCCCGGGCAGGGCGATCTTCACCGCGCCCTCGAGCACGACGTAGAAGTGTTGCCCGGGATCGTCCTTCCGGAAGATGGTGTCGCCGCGCTTGAAGGCCTTCTGCCGCATGCGCTCGGCGAGCCCGGCAAGCTCGATGTCCGAGAGCTTCGCGAACAGCGGCACCCGCTTCACGTAATGGATGAGCTGCAGGTCGGGCATCGCTGGAACGGTACCGCACTCTTGACGGCGCGCGCATCATTGGCGGTCCGATGAACGAGGTGTACATCTCCGGGGCGCTCACGGCGATCCCCGACGGGGCGCGCGCGCGCGTCTTCTACGAGGTGCTCGCTGAGATCGTGACCGAGTGCGGCCTCCGCCCGTACCTACCGCATCGGACGACCGACCCGGTCGCGGCACCGGACCTCGACCCCGGGAGCGTGTATGAGATCGATCGCGCGCGCGTCACGCGGAGCGGCCTGCTCATCGCGTACGCCGGCACGCCATCGTTCGGCGTCGGCATCGAGGTGGAGATCGCGCGCGAGCACGGGATCCCGGTGATCCTCGTCGCCGAGCGCGACCGCACCGTCTCGCGGATCCTGCTCGGCTCGCCCGCGGTCGTCGACGTCGTGCGGTTCACGGATCTGGCGGCGCTCCGGCAGGCGCTCGGCGACGCGATCGCGCGGGCGACCCGGTCCTCGGGCGATCAGGCACCCGACGCGGTCGTGCAGCGGTTCCTCGGCAGCCTCGGCGCCGCGCGGCAGCTGCCCGAGGCGGAGGTCGCCGCGCTCCTGCGCGTCGCCGAGCTCGATGGCGAGCCGGCGAGACTGATCCGCAGGGCGATCGCCGAGGGCAAGCTGTTCGGCGCCGGGCTGCGCGACCTCGTGGGCCGCCACGCCCTCCGCGGCGTGGACCTCGCGGCGTTCGTGCTGCACGACATCCTCGAGCGGCCGTTCGCGGACATCGCCCGCACGCTCGGCACGGACCCGCGGGCGATGCGCCGGCGCGTGGAGCAGGCCCGGATCAAGCTGCAGCTCGCCGCCGACGCCGAGATCGCGGTCATAGGACAATGGTTGGTGACCGAGCTCATTGCGCCCCCGACGCGGGCTCTGCAGCTCCGTCTCTTCAGGAATTCGGCGCCTGCGGCGGACGCGACCGCAGGGCGCGGTGATAGGAAAGCGGGTACCGATGAGCAAGGGCCAACGGAAGCAGAAGACCACCGGCAAGCTGGGCTGGCGATCGAAGAAGGCGAATCACGGGCGTAAGCCCGGGATGGGCCGAGGCAAGCGCAACTAGCCGGACCCACGCCGTAGATCGAAGGAGCCGCCCCGACGGGGCGGCTCCTCTGTTCGTTGCGGGCGGACGCTACGTGCGCTTGCGGGTGGTCTTCTTCCGCCCGGTCGACTTCCGCGCAGTCGTCTTCTTCTTGCGGGCGCCGGTGGTCTTGCGGGCGGTCGTCTTCTTCCGTCCGGTGGTCTTGCGGGCGGTCGTCTTCTTCCGTCCGGTGCTCTTGCGAGCGGTGGTCTTCTTGCGGCCGGTCGCGGTACGCGTCGTCTTGCGACCGGTGCTCTTCCGCACCGCGGTCTTCTTGCGGCCGCCGGCCGCGGCCGTCTTCTTGCGACCGCCCCCGCTCCGGGTGGTCTTCTTGCGTCCACCGCCGCTCGGGCCGCTCGACGCGGGCATCGGCGCCGGCGGCGGGGGCGTGGCCGGAAGCGGCGTCGGCCAGCTCGAGGCCGGCTCCTGCTGTGATCCGGACCACGTGTTGCCGCGATCGTTCTGTTCCATGGGACCTCCACCTGTTGATGCGCTTCGAGACCTGAGGCATACCGCGTTCGGCGAGTCGTCGCAAGCGGACGATGGACCGTCTCGTCATCTGTCGCGACTACGGGCTGCAGCCTCGTTGGGCCACGGCCGCGGGATCGCCGATGACGAGGGCCAGCTGCGCCTGCTCGCCGGTGTCCGCGTTCACGCGCAGCGCGTACGAGCCGCGGGGCATCGGCAGGCCGACCGTGCCGACGTACACGCCGTAGCGATCGGTCACGGCTCGGAAGGCGTACTGCTGGCCCTGCCCGTCGATCGCGACGGAGATGCTGCTGTCCGGCCGGAAACCGTACCCGATCCAGATCCGCAGGCCGTCGGACCGTTCGTCCGACGCGAACAGGCCCTGCCGGCAACCGGCGAGCGCGCGCCCAGGGACCTCGATGACGAAGCGCGAGAACGGCTCCCCGAGGGCGTCCTCGATCGCGGCGGTCGCCGGTGTCCCGGTGCCCATCCGTTCGAGCATCGCGACCATCGCCGGAATGCCGATGCGCTCCTCGAGCACCCGCACGGCTTCCGCGGCGACGCCGTAGGCGTGCCCGCCGTAGTCGGTGTTGTTCTGCAGCCATGACCGGTCATCGCTGAAGATCGTGAGCACCGACGGATCGTTGGCGAGGATCGAGAGAGCGGTCGCGCGGTCGGATCCGTAGGGGTCGCGCCCCTCGACCAGGGTCGCGAGACCCTCGTCAAGCCACGAGGGGACGGCGTCGCCGGACAGCCGGTGGATCGCGACGTGGGTGAGCTCGTGACGGAAGATCGTCGGAGGCCCGGCGCCCAGAACGCTCTCGCCGTTGATCGCGACGGCGTCGATCCCCGCGAGCGTCACGCCGCCGGTCTGCTGGGCGAGGAACGCGGCGGACGCCGCCGAGAACCCGAACTGCCGCTCCAGGGCGCCCTGGAACGATGCGCGCGACGTGAACAGGAAGACCGCCGGCGGATCAGCGAACGCCCGACCGAAATACGCCTGCACCGTCGCGGCGTCCTCGACGACCCGGCCGCCGATCGCGTTCGCGACGTCGATCGGCAGCGAGGTCTCGGTCCAGATCTCGACCGGGCCCGTCGCGACCCGGCGGAAGTCCGACCCGAGCCGCTGCCGGAGCAGCACGAGCGCGACCTGTCGCTGCAGCGCCTGCGCGGACACCGAGCCGCCGGGTGGCGCGAGGCAGAAGCCGGGAGCGTCCGTCGGAGCCAGCTGCGCGCAGGCGTCCTGCCGCCGCGCGAGCAGGGTGGCCGGATCGCTCGTCCCCAGCGCGGTGGGGAGCGCGAGACAGAACGACGACAGGGCGGCGGGGTCCTCGCACGGCCGGGCCTGGTCGACGATGCGGGTCGGAAGCACGTCGGGCGATCGGAATGGCGGGAGGGTCGCGCAGAACGTGAGCGGGGCGGACGCGCACGACGCGGATGAGCCGGTCGAGGCGGGAAGCCGTGGGCCGATCCAGGCGAGCAGCCCCACCGCGAGGGCCGCGGTCGCGACGCTCGCGACGAGGCGCGTTCGGGTCAGGTCTGCGGCTCGGCGAGGAGATACGCGCCGACCGCGATGAGCACGAGCGGCACGAGGAACGGCTCGAGCGAGGTCGGGATGAGCGACGTGCCGGTCGCGAACCGGCCGGCGGCGACGACGCCGAGGAGCACCGCCGGCACGAGCGGCCAGCGATGCTGCGGCGCGAGCGCGAACGCGACGACGAAGCCGACCGCGATCACGCCGACGAACGCGGGAGCGGCGGCCTCGGGGCGCATCACGATCCACGTCGGCAGCAGGAGCGCGACTCCGAACGAGACAAGCGTGACCATCGGGATGAGGTAGACGTACTGGCGGCCGCGCAGGTAGGCGATGAGGAACGCGGCGCCCATCGCGATGAACAGGTAGGACGCCGCGTTCGGGACGCCGAGCGGCTGGAGCACGAACGGCACGCCGAGCGCGATGACCACAAGGCCGCCGAGCACGCCCCGGCGCCGTGGCGCGACGGCCCCGACCGGCGGAGACGCGCGCGCGTCGAGGTTGGCGGGTGCGGGTGACGGAACGGTGGCGAGACGGCGCGGCGAGCGCGGACGAGCGCCCTGGAAGCGCACCTCCTCGCGCAGCACGCTCGCCTTGATCGGCTTGGTCAGGTAGTTGTCGAAGCCGCTCGCCAGGCCGAGGCTGCGGTCCTGATCGCTGGCATATCCGCTGAGCGCGAGCAATGGGGAGTCGACGCCCGCCGCTCGGATCTGCCGGGCGAGCGCGAAGCCATTCAGGTCCGGCAGCCCGATGTCGCAGAGGATGAGGTCGAACCGCTCGGTCACCGCCCGATCGCGTCCGGCCATTCCGCTCGTCTCGGTCGCGACGGTGTGCCCATCACGCGCGAGCGTCTCGCTCAACAGGTCGATGGTCGGCTGGTCGTCCTCGATGACCAGGATCCGCACGGCTCGAGCCTAGCCGTCGGTGCCGCGAGGAAGAGGACCGGCCGCACCACCGGGACGATCGAGCAGCGCGAGGAACAGCCGGACGAAGCGCTCGTCCCATTGTGACCCGGCGCCCGCTCGCAGCCGGCGGATGGCCTCATCGCGCGGCAGCCCGGCCCGGTAGGGGCGATCGGTCACCATGGCATCCCACGCATCGCCGACCGCCACGATCCGCGCGCCGATGGGGATCGAATCGCCGGCCAGTCCATCGGGATACCCGGTGCCGTCCCAGCGCTCATGGTGGTGCCTGATGATCGGTACGTTGTGCTCCGTGCTGCGGAGCGGTCCACAGATCCGCTCCCCCTCGATCGAATGGCCTTTCATGACGACGAATTCATCGTCCGTGAGCGGGCCCGGCTTCAGCAGAATGGCGTCGCGGATGCCGATCTTTCCCACGTCATGCAGCACGCCACCGCGGTAGACGATCTCGAGGTCCTCGCCCTCGAGGCCATGGTCGCGCGCGATCTCGCGCGCGTAGGCGCCCACGCGCTCGGCGTGATGGACCGTGTAGTCGTCGCGCGCCTCCACCGCCCGCGCGATCGCGAGCAGGACGTTCTCGGCGGCATCCAGTCGCGTATTCAGCGAGCGGTCGCGGAGCAGGACCTTGGTGCGGACGAGCAGCTCCTGGGCGTCGAACGGCTTGGTCAAGAAGTCGTCCGCTCCCGCCTGCAGCCCGGCCAGGCGCGTCGCACGGTCCGATCGAGCGGTGATGAGCACCACCGGCACCAGGCGGCGGAGCGGATGTGACTTGATCCGGCGGCACACCTCGAGCCCGTCGATCTTCGGCATCTCGATGTCGAGCAGCACGAGATCGGGTTCGGCGGCGTCGATCGCATCGAGCGCGGCCTGCCCGTCGGCGGCTTCGCGGACCTCGTACCCCAGCGCTGCCAGGTGCCCGTCCAGGAGCTCGCGGTTCGCCTTGACGTCGTCCACCACGAGGACGGATGGCCGCTTCGCGGGCCGGATCACGCTCATGCGCCGCCGCCGTGGCGCCGGACGGCGGCCCGGATGGCGGCGGGCGCGATCGGCTTGGTCAGGTACTCGTCGAAGCCCGCCTCGGCCCCGCGCCGAATGTCGTCGGCCATCGCGGCGGAGCTCACCGCGATGATCGGCCGGTCGACGCCGGAGGCCCGCAGCGCACGGCAGAGCGCGTAGCCATCGAGGCCCGGCAGCTGGATGTCGAGGAGGAACAGATCGAAGGGCTCGGCCAGGGCGCGGTCCTGACCCGCGATGCCGTCGCGTTCGACGGTCACCGCGTGGCCGTCGGACTCGAGCACGTCGCGGAAGAGCTCGACGTTCACCGAGTTGTCGTCGACGAGCAGGATGCGCAACGGGCTGCTCATGCCACAGGCTCCGCGTGCCGGCGCACCGCGTCGCGCAGCGCCACGGGCGACAGCGGCTTCGTCAGGTATTCGTCGAACCCGGCGGCAAGCGCGCGCTCGATCTGCTCGGGCAGCGCGAGCGCGCTGGCGGCCAGGATCGGCCGCCGGACGCCGGCCTCGCGGAGCGCGCGGCAGACCGCGTCGCCGGACATGCCGGGCATCTGGACGTCCAGGATGAACAGGTCGAATTCCTCCGCGAGCGCGCGCGCGTACGCGCGGGCCCCGTCGTGCTCCACCACCACCTCGTGGCCATCGACCTCGAGCGCCGCGACGAAGAGCTCCACGTTCAGCCGATCGTCCTCAGCGAGGAGCAGTCGCAGGGCGGGCCTCCCTTGCAGCGGCGACGGCCTCGAGCCAGACCGCGAGGCGCCGCGCATCGATCGGCTTGGTGAGGTGATCGTCGGCGCCCAGCGGCCGGGTGCGACCGAGGTCATCCTCGACCGTCACGACGAGCACGGGGATCCGGGCCGTCGCCGGGTCGCCCTTCAGCGCCTCCAACACCCGCTCGCCCCGAGCGTCGGGGAGCCGGAGATCGAGCACCACCGCGCGCGGAGGGTCGCGCCGGACCGCCGCGAGCGCGCCGGCGGCCGTGCCGACGACCTCGCTCCGCAAGCCCGCCGCGGCGGCGAGCGCGACGATGAGGTCGGCGTCCGCGCGGACGTCATCCACGACCAGCAACCGGTCGCCGGCGACCCGCTCGATGCAGGCATCGGGGAGGCGGACTGCGAACGTCGTGCCGCCGGCGCCGCTCTGGAACTCGATCGAGCCGCCGTGCAGCTCCACGAGCCGCTTGGTCAGCGCGAGCCCGAGCCCGGTCCCTGGAACATCGACCACGCCCTCGTGGATCCGCTCGAACGTGCCGAAGACGCGGTGCCGCTGCTCGTCGGGGATGCCGATGCCGGTGTCGGCGACGGTGAGCTCGAGATCGGTGCCGCGCGACGTGGCGGTCAGCGAGACCCGGCCACCCGGCAGCGTGAACTTCACGGCGTTGGACAGGAGGTTGTACAGGATCTGCCGCGCCCGGCCCGGGTCCAGGCGGACGGTGATGTCCGCCGGGAGCGACACTTCGAGCGAGACGCCACGCTGCTCGGCCGCGGCGTGCGTGGACGCCACGACCGACTCGGCGAGCGCGGCGAGCCCGATCACCTCCGGCCGCAGCTCGATCCGTCCCGCCTCGACCTTGGCCAGGTCGAGGACCTCGTTCACGAGCTCGAGCAGATGCTGTCCGGCATCGCGAACGTTCGCGAAGTAGCGGCGCTGCTTGCCGTCGAGCACCGGACCGAGCTGCTCGACCAGGAGATCCGAGAACCCGAGGATCGCGTTCAGCGGGGTCCGCAGCTCGTGGCTCATGTTCGCGAGGAACTCCGTCTTCACCCGCGTCGCCTCGACCAGCTGCCGGTTGGTCGCGGCCAGCTCCGTGAACATCCGCGCGTTCTCGATGACGACGGCCGCATCGTCGGCGATGCGTTGGAGGAGGTCGAGCTCCTCGCCGGCGAAGGCCGGCGCGCGATCGACGATGATGCTGAGCGTTCCGATCCGGTCCCCGCGAACGTGCATCGGCGCGCTCAGGATCGCCGCGGCCACGTGCGCCGCATGTGAATGCCCGTCATCGGGCAGATCCGTCGAGAGGAGCGCTCGATCCTGTGCGAAGGCCCGTCCGCTCACCCCTTCGCCGGGCCGTCGCGCCTCGCCGGAGGTCAGCCGGAGAACGCCTGCGGTCGCATCCCAGAGGCCGATGACCGCGCGCCTCGCCCCCATCGCCGCGGCGGCGTTCAGCTCGATCTCGCCCAGGCGGGCCGCCGCGTCGATCGTCGCCGAAGCCTGGGCCGCTCGGGCGAGGAACTGACGGAGCTCGGGCTCGCGCCAGGCGCGGCGAAGGAGCACGGGCGGCGCGAAGGCCGCGGCGTAGGCGATCGCGGCGCCCAGGGCGAGGAGCAGGGTGACCGCGCCTGCGGCACCGGGCGCGATGACCTCGAGCAGGCCGGCGACGAGGATCGCCGCGCCGAGCGTGAACGAGGCCGTCGCAGCTGACCGCATCCGCTGGCGCGCGATCCCGTGCGCCCGGCGCGCCTCGCCGACGAAGCGGATCGCGGCGTAGATGCCGCACCCGCCGAAGTACGCGACGACGTAGACGGTCACCCACGCCGGCAGCGGCGTCCCGGCGATGGCGATGCCGACCAGCGAGACCCCGAACCCCGCGAGGGCCACGCGCATGACGGCCCGGCGTCCGCCGGTGAAATCGTCGGCGAGCCGGACGAGGAAGTAGGGGACCGACATGATCAACGCCGTAGCTGCGAAGGTGAGCACCGCCGGCGGGGTGATCTCGAGCGCGGCGACGAGCTGGCCTTCGACGACGACGGCGGCCAGCGCGCCGAACAGCAGCGCGGTGTCGACATCGCTGCGTCTTCGGTGACGCACCGCTGGCACGGCCACGCCGAGGAAGATCGCGACGAAGAGCGCGTCCGTGACGAGCCGGACGAGCTCTTCCGCGTTCAAGCGGCGCCCGCGCGATCGGCGGCCCGGCGCGCGGCGACACCCGACATCCAGCCGGACAGCCGTCCGTGGTCGATGGGCTTCGTGAGGTGGTCATCCGCGCCGAGGCCACGCGCGCGACCGTCGTCGTCCTCGACGGAGACGACCACCACCGGGATCGGTGGCGTCATCTGGCGCGCGGCGGCGAGCACCGCTTCGCCGCGGCCGTCGGGTAGCCGGAGATCGAGGACCAGGGCGATCGGCGGCTGCGCGTGGATCGACGCGATCGCCGCGGCGACGGTCCGGACCACCTCACTGCGGAGACCATGCGCGCCGGCAAGGGCGACGATGAGGTCGGCATCGCGCCGCTCGTCCTCGACGATGAGCACGCGATCGCCCGCGATCACCGCTCCGGATACGTCGGGCAACCGGACCGCGAAGGCGGTGCCTTCATCGACGGCGCTCGTGAAGGAGATCCTCCCGCCATGCAGCTCGACGAGCCGCTTCGTGAGCGCGAGGCCGAGGCCGGTGCCGGCCGCATCGGACCGCCCCTCGTTCAGTCGCTCGAAGATGCCGAACACCCGGTCATGCCGGTCGGCCGGGATCCCGATCCCGGTATCCGAGATCACGAGCACGAGATCGCGTCCATCGAGGCGGGCGTCCAGACGGACGGTGCCGCCGGCAGGCGTGAATTTCGTCGCGTTGGACAGCAGATTGAGGAGGATCTGCCGCACCCGGCCCGGATCCACCCAGAGCGGAGTTTGATCCGGCGCGTCGACCTCGAAGATCAGCCCGCGCGCGGCCGCGTCCGGCTGGATGTCCGCGACGACCGGCTCGAGCAGCGCCCCGAGCGAGGTGAGCTCCGGTCGAAGCTCGACCCGTCCGGCCTCGACCTTGGACAGGTCGAGGATGTCGTTCACCAGCGCGAGCAGGTGGTCGCCGGCGTCGTGGATGTTGCCCAGGTAGCGCCGCTGGCGATCGCTGATCCGCGAGCCGACCTGCTCGGTCAGCAGGTCCGAGAAACCGAGGATCGCGTTGAGCGGCGTCCGGAGCTCGTGGCTCATGTTCGCGACGAACTCGGACTTGGAGTGGTTCGCCTGCTCGGCAAGGAGCAGCAGGCGCTGTTGCGCGTCGGTCGCCGCGAGGAGCGCGCGGTGCTGCTTGACGAGCTGCCGGTACAGGAGCACCAGCACGCTCGCCACGACCAACGCGGCGAGGATGCCGAGGACGCCCGCACCGACGAACTCGCTTTGGAGCCGACCTTCGGCGGCGAGGGCCACACCAGCGTCGTCCAGGAAGCAGAGCACCCACTGGCTGCTCGCGATCGGCGCGCAGGTCGTGACCAGCAGCGCGCCTTCGATCGGTCCGGTCAGCGAGCCGGCCTGGCCGGCGCGTGCATCCGCGAGCTCAGGCCAGGTGACCGCCGAGAGCGTTTCGCGGCGCGGGTCGGAGCTCGCGATGACATGTGACGATCCATCGACGACGACCAGCTCCCGGCCCGGAGTGCCGTAGATCGGCCGGAGGCGCTCGAGGATGGTCTGCGGCAGGATCGACGCGACGACGAGGCCCAGGGGCCGGTCGGCCTCGCGCAGCGCCACCGCGACCGTGGCGACCGCCTTCCCCGTGACGCGCGAGACGACCACCTGCCCCGTGTATGGCCCGGTGGACCCGAGCGCGCCGGCGAAATAGTCGCGATCCGAGAAGGTGCCGCTGACCTCGACCTTCGGAGCGCGGGAGACGAACCGGCCCGCCACGTCGATGACGCCGACGGTGTCCCATTCGGGATTGAGCGCGAGCAGCTCCCCGAGCTGCCGGTCGAGGTCCGGCACGTTGCCCTCGGCCAGGGCAGCGCGCGCGGCCGGCCGGGCCGCGAATGCCGCGAGCTGGACGCCGGCACTCTGGACCGGCTGCGCGAGGTACGCCGCGCCGAGCTGCACCGTTCGGGTGCGCTCGGTCGCGGCCTGGTGCGCGAGCTCGCCGCCGATCACCTGCCTGCCGACGAAAACGACCGCCGCGACGGGCGCGACCAGGAGCAGGGCGAGGAGCACCATCGCGAAAGGCGCCAGGCGACCGCCGGATCGCAGCACGAAACCGCCTGGGCGATGCGCCTCGCTGGTCACCCGCGTGCCTTCCGGCAGGGCCTCGGCGCGCGGGCCAACGACCGGAAGCTGCCGGTCACCCCGATGGATGCGCCGATCGGTCGCGGACGCGCTCGCGCTGGGGCGACCATGCGCCCGCTATCGACCCACACGGTAAAACGGTACTGTCCGTTCCGGCACATGGAAGGTCTACATCCGTATATACCCGGGCCGAACAGGCACGGTGTCAGCTTGCGTCTCGCTCGTCGGTCTCGCTGAGCACATGGCGGTCCGCGCGTCCGACCGGCGACAGCCTCGGCCGGGCCGCCGGCTTGCCGATCTCTGGACCGAGCTCACACCGCGGCAGCGCCAGGTCCTGGACCTCGTGGCCGCCGGATCCTCGAACAAGGCGATCGCCACGCAGCTCGGGGTGAGCGAGCAGGCGGTCAAACAACACGTCTCCAAGCTGCTGGCGCGATTCGGCGTCGACAGCCGGACCGCGCTCGCGCAATCGGCCCTCGCGATCCGGATCACCGGACAGCGCGAAAGCGACCTGCCGCTCGAGTATCTCTTCGACCTCGCGCCCGTGGCGATGGCCATGAGCAGCGGGCCCGATCACGTGTTCCGCGCGGTCAACCACGCGTTCACCGAGCTGTTCGGGGATCGGGACGGCTGGGTCGGCCATCGGCTCAGCGAGCTGCTCACCGACCCAGAGTCATCCTTGCTCCCGTTGGTGAACGCCGCCTATCGGGCCGGCAGCGCCGTTCAGCGGGTCGGCCTTGCGGTGAAATGGACCGGGCCGGACGGCCCGATCGAGCGTTCGCTGACGGTCACGGTCGAACCGACCCGCAATGCGGCCGGCGCGGTCAGCGGGCTGGTCTTCTTCGGCGTCGATGTGACCGAGCACCTCCAGCTCCGGGCGCGGCTCGAGACGGCGCAGGCCCAGCAGCGCGCGATCGTCCAGCAGCTCCCGAGCGGAGTCGTCGTCGTTGACCGCGCGGGACGTGCAGTTGTGGTGACCGGTCCGGTCGAAGACATGATCGGAGCATCGCTGGACCCGGGCCTGCCGCTGGGCGCCCAGACGCCACGCTACGGGATGCGCTGGGCCGATACGGGCGTCGCGTTGGGTCCGACCGACAGCCCCTCGGTGCGCGCGCTCGCGGGCGAAGAGGTGACCGCCGACGTGGTCGGCCGCGCGGACCGCGATGGGCCGGAGTACCGGATGCGCGTCCTAGCGAGACCGATCCGCGGCGTTGACGATGAGATCACCGGCGCGGTGATGGTCTTCGAGCAATTGGAGCGTCGCTAGTCCGGCACGAGCCGGACGAAGACCTCGTTCGCGACGAATCGGCCGCGATCCGTGAGCGCGATGCGCTCGCCGTGCCGTTCGAGGACCCCGGTCCCGTCGAGACCGCGAAGCGCCGTATCGACGCGCGCGCGAGCGGGCTCGCCGAAACGCGCGCCGTAGGCGGCGAGATCGAGCCCTTCGTCAAGGCGGAGGGCGAGGATGGCGGTGTCGACCGCCGGATCCGCGCCGTCATCGGCGATGCGTCCGAGACCCTGCTCGACGCGCGCGATGTAAGACAGGAGCGCGCCGGGCTGCCGCGATCGCTGCCCGGCGAGGTGCGAGTGCGCCCCCACGCCGACGCCCAGCCACTCGCCGTTCCGCCAGTACACGAGGTTGTGGCGGCACTCCTTTCCCGGCTTCGCCCAGTTGGCGATCTCGTAGTGGCGGTACCCCGCGGCGCGAAGGACCGCTGACGCGAGCTCGTACCGATCGGCCTGCCCATCGTCATCGGGCTGCGCCGCCGCGGCAGCGGCGCGCCAGCGCGCGATGGTCGGCCAGCCGCCGCCGCCCCAGTTCGCGACGCCCTCCTCGGGCTCGAGCGCGAGCTCGAGCGGGTATGCGGACAGGTGATCCGGCTCGAGGGCGAGGGCCTGATCGAGGTCGGCGCGCCACTCCCCCTCCGGCTCGTCGGGCCGGCCGAAGATGAGGTCGAGGCTCACGTCCAGCCCGAGGGAGCGCGCGGCGACGACCGCCGGGGCGATGTCCGCGGGCGTGTGGGTGCGGCCGAGGCTCGCGAGCGCGCGCGGCGAGAACGACTGCGCGCCGAGCGACAGCCGGGTCGCGCCGAGGGCGCGCCATGCCTCGAGGCGCGCGCGGTCGAGCGTCGCGGGATTCGCCTCGACGGTCACCTCGTCCGGCCGGAAGTCGAACGCGGCGCGGATGTCGGCGGACAGGACGGCGATCTCGTCCGGCTCGAGCAGGCTCGGCGTGCCGCCGCCGAAGAACGCGGTCGCGATCAGCGGGTGGCCGAGGGCCGCGCCCTCGCGCGCGAGCTCCCCTCCGAGGGCCGCGAGGTACCGTCCGCGCAACGCGGTCGTCGCCGGCGCGGTGGCGAAGTCGCAATACGGGCACCGCGACGCGCAGAACGGGATGTGGACGTACAGCGAGGTCATCTGATCAGCCCGAGCGGATCGGGCAGCTCCGCATCGGCTGACAGCTCCGCCGTGCGCCCGAGATCGACGAGCCACTCGCGTGATTCGTGCACGAACGCGAGGAGGTACGCGGGCCGCCAGTCGGCCTCAGCGACGATGCGCTCCTCGCCGAACTCGGGCAGGAGCAGCACGAAGGCCAGGCCGCGGTCGACCAGCCGCGCGGCCGAGACGCCGAGCGAGAGCAGCAGCTCGGGCCCGCCGAGCACGCCGAGCGCCGACGCGCGGACGGGCGCGACGACCTCCGCGAGACGCGCATCGCCATCGCCGGCCTCGATGGACGCGGCGCGATGCAGCGCGATGCGCGCCGCGGCGGCGTAACGGCCCTCGAGCAGCCCGCGCGATTCGCGCGACAGGCGCTCCCACACGACGGCGCCGTCGTCCTCCGCGAGCGCGCGCAGGAACGTCGACGCGAGGAGCTGCGTCGGGTGCTCGTACGCGACCTTGTAGGGCCGCATCAGTCCTCCTTGATCCGCAGCACCGCGAGGAACGCCTCCTGCGGGATCTCGACCGCGCCGACCATCTTCATCCGCTTCTTGCCGGCCTTCTGTTTCTCGAGCAGCTTCTTCTTCCGCGTGATGTCTCCGCCGTAGCACTTCGCGAGGACGTCCTTGCGCTTCGCCTTCACCGTCTCGCGCGCGATGACCTTGCCGCCGATCGCCGCCTGGATCGGGACGTCGAACATCTGCTTCGGGATCAGCTCGCGCAGCTTCGCGGTGAGCACGCGCCCGATCCCCATCGACCGTTCGCGATGCACGATCATCGAAAGGGCATCGACGACGGTGCCGGCGATGACGATATCCAGCCGCACGAGGTCCGCCGCGCGGTATTCGCGGAGCTCGTAGTCGAGCGACGCGTAGCCCTGCGAGCGGCTCTTCAACTGGTCGTAGAAGTCGACGATCACCTCGGCCAGCGGCATGTCGTACGTGAGCATCGCCCGTGTCGGGTCGACGTAGCTCATGTCCTTGAGGATCCCGCGCTTCCCCTGGGCGAGATCCATGATCGGGCCGACGTAGCCCTGTGGCACGATGATCGTCACCTTCATCCACGGCTCTTTGACCTCGATGATCGTGGCGGGGTCGGGCAGCTTCGCCGGGTTGTCGATCGAGATCTCGCCGCTGTGCGTGATGACGCGGTATTCGACCGACGGCGAGGTCGCGATGAGATCGACGTCGTACTCGCGCTCGAGCCGCTCCTGGACGATGTCGAGATGCAGCAGACCGAGGAAGCCGGCGCGGAACCCGAACCCGAGCGCCTGCGAGTTCTCCGGCTCGTAGATGAGGGACGCGTCGTTGAGCCGGAGCTTCTCCAGCGCGTCGCGCAGCGCGGGGTATTCGTCGCCGAGCGTCGGGAAGAAGCCGGCGAAGACCATCGGCTTGGCCGGGCGGTACCCGGACAGCGGCACGAGCGCCGGATCGGAGGCGAGCGTCAGCGTGTCGCCGACCCGGCAGTCGGCCACGGCCTTCAGGCCGGTCGCGACGTAGCCGACCTCACCCGTCGCGAGACGCTGGATCGGGACCGCGTTCGGGGCGAACACACCGAGCTCGAGGAGCTCGCTCTCCTTCTGGGTCGCCATGAGGAGGATGCGATCGCCCTGCTCGACGCTTCCGTCGACGATCCGGACATGCGCGACCACGCCCTTGTACTGGTCGTAGTGCGAATCGAAGATGAGCGCGCGGAGTGGCGCATCCGGGTCGCCGCTCGGCGGTGGGACGCGTTCCACGACGGCGTTCAGGATGTCGGCCACGCCCTGTCCGGTCTTACCTGAGGCGAGAAGGATCTCGCCGTCCTTGAAGCCGAGCGTGGTGCGCAGGTCCTCGCGAACGAGATCGATGTCGATGTTCGGGAGATCGACCTTGTTGATGACCGGGATGACCTCGAGGCCCTGCTCGACCGCGAGGTAGGCGTTCGCGAGCGTCTGCGCCTCGATGCCCTGGGACGCGTCGACGAGGAGCACGGCGCCTTCGCACGCGGCGAGCGAGCGGCTCACCTCGTAGTTGAAGTCGACGTGGCCGGGCGTGTCGATGAGGTTGAGCTCGTACGTCTCGCCGCCCGCCGTCCAGGCCATCCGGACCGCTCGGGCCTTGATGGTGATGCCCTTCTCGCGCTCGAGATCCATCGAGTCGAGCAGCTGATCGCGCATCTCGCGCAGGGCGACCGTTCCGGTCTGCTCGAGGATGCGGTCGGACAGCGTCGTCTTCCCGTGGTCCACATGGGCGATGACGCTGAAGTTGCGGATGCGCCGGCGAGGGTCGGACATCCGACGAGCCTAGGGGACCGTGGGGCCCTCCGCGCCCGCTCGCCGGGCGAGCCGAGCGCGCACCGCGGCGGTGATCTCCGCGAGCTCGCTCACCCGGAGGACCGTCGCGGCGCCGATGTACGCCAGGCCGCCGACGGCCACGGCGACCGCCGTCTGGAGGAGCAGGCCGAGCTTCGTCTGCTGGAGGTCGACCGTGATGTTCGTCGCGCGGATGAACGCGAACATCGCGATGCCCATGAGCAGGCTCGCGGCAATGACCTTGAGCGACGAGGTGCCGAGCCCGCCGATCCGAAGGCGCGCCCGCGGGGCAAGGAGCACGAGGAACAGGGCGGCCTCGGCGAGCGTCGCGATCGAGTTCGCGAGGGCCAGGCCGTTGATCCCGTACATCGGCGCGAGGACCACCGAGAGCACGACGTTCGTTCCGATCGACACGAGGGTGAGGGCGAGCGGCGTGCGCGTGTCCTTGGACGCGTAGTACGCGCGGGCGAGGATCTGGATGAGCGCGTGGCCCGCGAGCCCGAGCGAGTAGAAGAGGAACGCCTCCTGCGTCGCCTCGCGGGCCTCGGGGCCGAACTGGCCGTACTGGAACAGCAGGTTCACGATCGGGCGGCGCAGCACGATCATCATCACGACCGTCGGGAGGGTGAGGAACAGGATCCAGCGCATCGCGGTCTGGAGGAGCTCGCGCATCCGCGCCTGTAGTCCCTGCGCCGCGTACTGCGACAGCGTCGGGAAGACCGCCGCGCTGATCGCGATGGAGAACACGCCGAGCGGCAGCTGCATGAGCTGGAACGCGTAGATGAGCGCGGTGAGCGAGCCCTCCGGCATCTTCGACGCGAGGAACGTGTCGACGATGAAGATGAGCTGGACCGCGCCGAGCGCGAGGGTGCGCGGGACGGTCAGTCGCACGATCTCGCGGACGCCGGGGTGGCCAAGATCGAGCGCGAGCTTGTAGCGCGTGCGGCGGAACGTGAGCTCGGGGACCTGGACGAGCCACATCATCAGCGCGCCGGCGACGGTCCCCCAAGCGAGCGCTTCGATCCCGAGGAACGGCGCGGCGAAGAACGCGAACAGGATGATCACGAAGTTGTAGACGAGCGGCGCCGTCGCGCCCGACAGGAACTGCCGGTACGAGTTCAGGATGCCCGTGAACAAGGCCGACAGCCCCATGAAGATCGGACTGAGCAACATGATCCGGGCGAGCCGGACACTGAGCTCGCGCTGCGCCGGATCCGAGAACGGCGCGAGCGCCGGCTGGATCCACGGCGCGAGGAACCAGAGGAGCGCCGAGATCGCGACCAGCAGGATGACGATCGCGTTCAGGACGCTCGATGCGACCCGCCAGGCCTCGTCCTCGCGCTCCTTGGCGAGGTAGCCGCTGAAGACCGGGATGAACGCGCTCGCGAGCGCTCCGGCGACGAGCAGGTTGAACAGCGTGTCCGGGATCCGGAAGGCCGCCCAGAACGCGTCGAGCTGCGGCGATTCGCCGAACTTGGCACCGATCACCGACAGCCGCAGCCAACCGAGCAGCCGGCTGAGGATGAGGGTGACGATCATGAAGAGCGACGCCCGGCCGACGCTCATCTGCATGTGCCGCGAAGTATGAATAGACTTGCGCATATGGCAAAGAAGAAGCGCTCGGCGCTCAAACGCATCCGGCAGGCCCCACGCCGGGCCGAGATCAAGATCCTGACCCGTTCCTCCGCCCGCACGGCGGTGAAAACGGCCCGCGCCGCGATCGAGGCCAAGACCGAAGGCGCCACCGAGGCCGTCCGCGCCGCGGCCAGCGCGCTCGACAAGGCCGTGAAGCGCGGCGGCATCCACAAGAACGCGGCCGCTCGCAAGAAGAGCCGGCTCGCGAAGCGCGCCGCGGCCGCGAATTAGGGACTAGAGCGGACTAGCCCCGCGCGAACCGCGGGAAGGTGTCCGGTCCGGGGTAGCGCGCCGCGTCGCCGAGCTCGAGCTCGATCTCCATCAGCCGGTTGTACTTCGCCACGCGCTCGCTGCGCGACAGCGAGCCGGTCTTGATCTGTCCGGTGTTCAGGGCGACGCAGAGATCGGCGATCGTCGTGTCCTCGGTCTCGCCGGACCGGTGCGAGATGACCGCCGCGTACCCCGAACGGTGCGCGAACTCGACCGCCTCGATCGTCTCCGTGAGCGTCCCGATCTGGTTGAGCTTGATGAGCACGGCGTTGGCGCAGCCTTCGTTGACCCCGCGGCGGATCCGCTCGACGTTCGTGACGAACAGGTCGTCGCCGACGAGCTGAAGCCGGTCGCCCAACGCCTTCGTCAGCGCCTTCCAGCCGTCCCAGTCGTCTTCAGCAAGGCCGTCCTCGATCGAGACAAGAGGGTACTTCCCGCGCCAGGCGGCGTACTTCGCGATCAGGCCGGCGCTGTCGAGCGTCGAGCGCTCGCGCGCCAGGGTGTACTTCCCGTTCGCGAAGAACTCGGTCGCTGCGGGGTCAAGCGCGATCGCGCAGTCGGATCCGGCCGTATACCCAGCGGCCTCGATCGCGCTGAGGATGAGCTCGATCGGCTGCTCGTTCGACGTGAGCCCGGAGGGCGCGAAGCCACCCTCGTCGCCGACGCCGCCGCCCATGCCCCGGTCGTGCAGCAGCTTCTTCAGGGCGTGGAAGATCTCCGAGCCCATGCGGATCGCCTCTTTGAACGACGCCGCGCCGAGCGGCACCAGCATGTACTCCTGCATGTCGGCCGAGTCGGTCGCGTGCTTGCCGCCGTTCAGCACGTTCATCTGCGGCACCGGCAGCGTCCGCGCGAGCGGGCCACCGAGGTAGCGGTAGAGCGGCTGGCCCACGTCGGCCGCCGCCGCCCGCGCGCAGGCGAGCGAGACCCCGAGCATCGCGTTGGCGCCCAGCCGTGACTTGTCGGACGTCCCGTCGAGCTCGCGCAGGATCGAGTCGATCGCCGACTGGTCCGAGGCCTGCTCGCCGATGAGCTCCGGCGCGATCACGTCGTCCACGTTGCCCACCGCCGTGAGCACACCCTTGCCGCCGAATCGTTTCTTGTCGCCATCGCGCAGCTCGACGGCCTCGTGCGCGCCGGTCGACGCACCGCTCGGGACCATCGCGGTGCCGACCGCGCCGCCCGCGAGGAACACATCGACGCCGACCGTCGGATCGCCGCGCGAATCGAGCACCTCACGGGCCCGGATCATCTCGATCGTGGCATCAGACATTCGGGATCGCCTCCACCCCTGGCAGTTTCTTCCCCTCGATGAGCTCGAGCGCCGCGCCGCCTCCGGTCGAGACGTGGGTCATCTTCGACGCGAGGCCGAGCTGCTCGACCGCTTGCACCGATTCTCCGCCACCGACCACGGTCACCGCACCGCAGTCGGCCATGGCGCGCGCGATCGCCTCGGTCCCGTGCGCGAACTCGGGCTGCTCGAACAGGCCCATCGGGCCGTTCCAGAACACCGTTTTCGCCGCCGCGATCCGCGCCGCGAACAGGTGCTCGGTCCGCTCGCCGATGTCCAGGATCCTGGCTTGCCCGTCCCGGGCCCAGCGCATGTCGACCGGGAGCAACACCTCCGTGCCGCGGGCCTTCGCCGCCGCGAGGATGGCGCGCGCATCGGCTTCGCGGTCCGGCTCGTTGAGCGAGGCCTTGATGTCCGTTCCGGTGGCCGCGAGGAACGTGTTCGCCATGCCGCCGCCGATCGCGAGGACGTCCGCCTTGGTCACGAGGGCAGAGAGGACGTCGAGCTTGGAGCTGACCTTCGCGCCGCCGATGATGGCGAGGAACGGCCTCGCCGGGGACGCGAGCAACGAGCCCAGGACACTCAGCTCGCGATCAAGAAGGAGTCCGGCGTACGCCGGCAAAACGTGTGCGACGCCCTCCGTGGACGCATGCGCGCGGTGCGCCGCGCCGAAGGCGTCGTTCACGTACGCGTCGAAGCCGTCGGCCAGCGCTTTCGCGAACGCGGGATCGTTCTGCTCTTCCTCGGGATGGAAGCGCACGTTCTCGAGCATGAGCACGTCGCCGGGCTTGAGCTCGCTCACCTGCTCCTTCGTCTCCGGCCCGATGCAGTCCGGGGCCATCGGCACCGGGACACCGAGCAGGTCGGCCGCATGCTTCGCGACGAGCGCGAGGCTCAGCTTCCGATCCGGTCCCTTCGGCCGCCCGAGGTGCGAGCAGAGCGCGACCATTGCCCCCTTCTCGCGGAGCGCGTTGATCGTCGGCAGCGCTGCCCGGATGCGCGTGTCGTCGGCGACGACCGCCGGCATGTCGGGCGGCGTCTCGATCGGCACGTTGAAGTCGACGCGCACGAGGACGCGCTTGCCCTTCGCGTCGAGCGCCGCGATGGTGCGCTTCGCCAACTGGCTAGGCGGTCGCGGCTGCGGGCTGCTTCGCGCGGAGCTTGGACGCGACGAACGCCGTGATGTCGGCGAGGCGGCAGGCGTAGCCCCATTCGTTGTCGTACCAGGACACGACCTTCACCATGTCGCCGAGAACGATCGTGTCCATCGCGCTGACGATGGTCGAGTGCGGGTCGCCCTTGAAGTCCATCGAGACGAGGGGCTCCTCGGTGTAGGCCATGATCCCCTTGAGGTCGCCCTCGCTCGCGCGCTTGAACGCGGCGTTCACCTCTTCCTTCGTGACCTCGCGCTTCAGCACCGCGGTGAAGTCGACGACCGACACGGTCGGCGTCGGGACGCGAAACGCCATGCCGGTGAACTTGCCTTTGAGCTCGGGGATGACGAGGGCGACCGCGCGGGCCGCGCCGGTCTCCGCCGGGACGATGTTCTCGGACGCCGCCCGTGCGTCGCGCGGGTCGTTGGCGACGGTGTCGAGGAGCTTCTGGGTCAAGGTCTTCGAGTGGATGGTGGTGAGGAAGCCCTTCTCGATGCCGAACTCGTCGTTCAGCACTTTCGCCACCGGCGCGAGGCCGTTCGTCGTGCACGACGCGTTGCTGATGATGTGGTGCTTCTCTGGCTCGTAGGTCTCCTCGTTCACGCCGAGCACGATCGTCTTGTCCTCGTTCTTCGCCGGCGCGGAGATGATGACCTTGCGGGCGCCGGCATCGAGGTGGGCCTTCGCCTTCGTCGCGTCGGTGAAGAAGCCGGTCGACTCGATGACGATGTCGATGTCGAGGGCTTTCCACGGGAGCTTCGCGGGGTCACGCTCCTGGATGACCTTCAGCTTCCGGCCATCGATGACGATCGAATCGGCCGTTGCTGAGACCTCGCCCTTGAACGCGCCGTAGTTGGAGTCGTGCTTGAAGAGCAGCGCGTTCATCTTCGGATCCGCGAGGTCGTTGATCGCGACGATCTCGACCTCGGGATGGCGCTCGAGGCTCGCCTTCAGGAACTGACGCCCGATCCGGCCGAAGCCGTTGATCGCAACTCTCGTCATCTCAGAACTCCCCCTGTCCGCGCGCTCAATCTAAAGGAACCAACCGCCCTCGCCAGCCGCCCGGTCACGGGCGGCAAGCGCCGAGCCAACGATCGAGACGTCGCCGCCGAGCGCCGACGGCACGACGGTCACCGCCGCCGCGGGGACCTTGAACGCGCGTTCGGCGATCGCCCGGCGCATCGGGTCGAGGACGTGGGTCGGCTCGTGCTCCGCGACGGAGCCGCCAACGACGATCCGCTCGGGATTCAGGGCATTCACGATGCCGACGGCGAGGTTCTCGAGCGCCGCCTCGGCCCGGGCGATGATCCCGGCGGCACGCGTGTCTCCCGCGGCGGCGCTCGCGTACACGACGGCTGCGTCATCGACCCCGTACGCCTCCGCGATGTTGCGGCCGGCGGCGTACGACTCGACGCAGTCGTGCCCGCCACAGCGGCAGCGCGTCCCGCCCGAAAGGTCGACCGGGAAATGACCGAGCTCGCCCGCCGTGTTCGAGACACCGCGCACCATGCGTCCGTTAGACACGATCGCGCCACCGACACCGGTGGAGACGGTGAGGTAGATGAAGTCGCGCACGCCCTTCGCCGCGCCGATCGTCCCCTCGCCGATCGCCGCCATCACGGTGTCCCGGTCGAGGAACACGTGGACGCCGCCGAGCCCTTCGGCCAGGCGGGCGGCGATCGGGACGTTGGCGTCGGCGAAGCCCGCGATGTTCTGAGTCGTGAAGATGACGCCCGTCCGGTGATCGAGCGGGCCGGGCGCCGAGAGCCCCGCCGCGGCGATGTCGCCGATCTCGGCGCCCGCGGCCCCGAGCGCGGCGCGCGCGCTCGCGACGAGCGCCGCGACGACCGCATCCGGACCGGTCTGTGGCGTCGGGCGCGCGTCGCGCCCGACGAGCGTGGCGGCGTCGTGGTCGATGCGTGCGACGGCGGTACGAACGTTGGTGCCGCCGAGATCGAAACCGAGGTAGAGCGCGCTCAGACCTTCGGCAGTCGCCCGGCGACATCGGGCGCGCCGAGCGCTGAGGCGTCGGTCCCGAAGACCTGCTGCTGCGCCGCCCGATAGCCTTTCTTCGCCTTGTCCTTCCCGAAGGTGCGCTCGGCGTCCTCGTAGATCTGCGTGACCAGGAGCGCGAGATACGGGACGGCCTGCTGCTCGGGCACGTTCTCGCGGTCGAGCGCCTGCGAGTCGATCCGGTCGTCGACGATCGGGAGCGGGCGGTCGATCGGATCGGCCTGCTCGTCGACGCGCATGAGCAGGTTCGCCATGCGGTCGTCGAGGCGACCTTTTCCGTAGTGGCCGCTGTTGTACTCACCGAGCAGCGCGTTGGCCAGCGAAGCCAGCTGCCCGGCACGGCCTGCCGTCGGCGCGGTCTCCGCCGGCTCGGCGAGCATGGCGGGATCCGCCTCGCGAGCCGGGTCCTCTCGCTTGAGGAACCCGAACCGACCGCGTTTCTTCTCTTCGACCGGTACCTCGGTCTGCATCGCCGGCGCCATCTGGGACCACTCGTTGATCCGATCCTGCGGCGGAGCGGGGGCAACGTCCGGAGCCGGTGCGTCCGGCTGGGCCGGACCGAACAGGCCGCTCAGCGCGGCGAGACGCTCGTCCGGCTCGGCAGGGATGTCGGGCGGCGCGGGTGGCGGCGCGACCTCAGGCTCGACGGCCGGCGTTTGCAGCGCGCCCATCCGCGCATCGAGGGCGGCCGCGAGATCTTCGCGGAGATCCGTCTCCGTCTGGCTCCACTGCGGAGGGGGGACAGGTCGCTCCCAGCTCTGCGCGGCCGGAGCGGGCTGCTCCCAGCTCTGCGCCGGGGGCGCGGGCCGCTCCCAGGATTCCGAAGCGGGCTGCGGCGCGGGCTCGGGCACGACCTGAACGGCGGGCTCGACCTCGGGCGCCGGGGCGGCCCACTGAGGCGCGGGTGGACTCCATTCCGGCTCCCGGGGCGCCGCGATCAGCTCCGGCGGTGGCGGCGCGTCGACCGCGGGCTCCAGGACATCGACGAACCCCGACTCGACGAGCGCGGCGAGCGACGCGCGGGCCACGAGCTTGCCACTCCTCAGGTGCTCGGCGACGCCCGTGACGTCGCGATCGCCGTTCACCGCGAGCAGCGTGCGCCACTGGTCGGGCGACAGCGTGATGTCGCCCCGGTCGGCGGCTCGCTCCGACAAGCGGAAGCGCACCCGGTCGTCGGGGATGACCTTGCGGAGCGCGACGATGCGGTCGCGTTCTTCGACGGCCCGGTCCAGCAGCTGATCGAGGTCGCCCGAGAGGTTCGCCGCGGGCGCATCGGTCCAGGGGATGAACTCGAACGCTCCGCTCGTGATCGCGAACACCGCGCCGAGCGCCGGCTCGCCGAGGTCGTCGCCGGCCATCGCGGCAACGAGCCGCCCGCCATCGAAGCCGAGCGTCCCGCCCTGATCGTCGGCGCCGCGCACCTCGAGCTGCCCGGTCTTGTTCGTCGAATGGACAAGCTGGACGACCGTCTCGATCGGGAACGCCTCGATCTCGCCGCGCAACGTCATGCGATGGACTCCTCGGTCTCTTTGTCGAACACGTGGAGCTTCGTGCGATCGAAGCCCACTCGGATCGACGCGCCGGGGTGCGTCTGGGTACGGGTGTCCACCCGCGCTACGAAGGACTGTCCGGCCGCCGAGAGATGCAGCTGGAATTCATTGCCAAGGAACTCGACCACGTCGACGCGCGCGTCCACCGAGAGGTGGCCGTCCTGCAGCGCGAGCGCGCCCGCGTCGATGTCTTCCGGCCGGATCCCGACCACGACATCCTTCCCGATCAGACGTGCGGCGCCCGCCGGGATCGGCATCTTGAAGAATCCGGCGTCGGCGACCGGTGCGTCGGCCGCGCCGGTCAGCTTCGCGGGGAAGAAGTTCATCGCCGGCGATCCGATGAACCCGGCGACGAAGATGTTCGCGGGGCGAGCGTGCAGGTTCTCCGGCGTGTCGATCTGCTGGATCAGGCCGTCGCGCATGACGGCGATGCGGTCGCCCATCGTCATCGCCTCGACCTGGTCGTGGGTGACGTACACGGTCGTGCGCTTGATCCGCTGATGCAGCTTCTGGAGCTGGGCCCGGGTGTCGATGCGCAGCGCGGCGTCGAGGTTGGAGAGGGGCTCGTCCATGAGGAAGACGGCGGGCTCGCGCGCGATCGCGCGACCGACCGCGACACGCTGCCGCTGGCCACCGGACAGCTCCTTCGGCTTCCGCTTCAGGAGCTTCGACAGGCCGAGCATGTCGGCGACGTCACCGACGCGACGGTCGATCTCGGTCTTCGGCATCCCGCGGAGCTTGAGCCCGAACGCGATGTTGTCGTACACGGTCATGTGCGGGTACAGCGCGTAGTTCTGGAAGACCATGGCGATGTCGCGATCCTTCGGCGCGACATCGTTCACGAGCCGCTCGCCGATGAAGATGTCGCCGCTGGTCTGCTCCTCGAGGCCCGCGATCATGCGAAGCGCGGTCGTCTTGCCGCAGCCGGAGGGACCGACGAGCACGAGGAATTCCTCGTCCTTGACCTGCAACGACAGGTCATTGACCGCGAAGACATCTCCGAACTTCTTTGTCACGTGGTCGAACGTGACTGTGGCCATCTATCCCCTCCGGCGTATGTGAGCGGCCAAAGTATGTCACGGGAGGTCGGTCTCCAGGCGCGTGGCCGATGGCCGCGGACGCCCTCGCTCCGCCGGCGCCGGGTCGGGACGGAGGTGGATCGCGTCCGCGCGCGACCGTTGCCCACCGGCGACCAGGCGGCCAAGGACACGCACGCGATAGGCGATCGCACCCGGCGGCGGGACGAGCTCGACCGTGATCCGACGGCTCTCGCCGACGCGTACGAAGGGCGAGTCGCGCGTGGCGAGCTGGCGCGTCCGAGCGTCCGCACGCGAGTAGTACGCGACCCGAACGAACGCTTCGACGACGTCCGGATCATCGACGGCGAGCACGACCGACACACGGCTCGCGCCATCGAGCGGGACGAGACCGCTTTCGATGCCCCAGGCCCGGCCGCCGGGGATGCCGATGATGAGCCCGCCCGCGTCGCGATCCAGCGACCCACGCGGCGTCGTGCGCCGGAACCGACCGAGGTCGCGCGGGTCGGCCGGGGCTCCCGGATCGGCGAATGCGGCGGACGCGGAGAGCATCAGCCCCACCAGGACGAGCCAACCCACAGTGCGGCGCATCGCCGGACCGTATCGAGGTCCGCGCGTCGTGTCGTGTCCTCCGTTCGGCTACGGGATCGAGGACCGGGGTGGCCATTCGGCCACCCACCTAGGCGAAGTCGATCTCCCACGTGCCGATCTCGTACGCCTCGAGGGTGACGGCGACCGATCCATAGCGAAGCTCGAGCGGCGCCGCGGTCCGCACGACGTCGAGGCCGGTGTTCCCGAGGTCGAGCTCGCCCTCGCGCAGATCCAGCGGTCGCGACGCCCGGACGGGGCGCGCGAAGCGCAGCGTCGTCCGCGCCACGCCGCCGCCCGGATTGATGAGCCGCACGACGACCTGGTCCCGCGAGCGGCCGCGGATCGCCGTCAACGTGACCGCCGGATCACCATCGAGGAAGCAGAATGACCGTTCCTCTCCGGAGCCTGCCCCGAGCCAGGCCGGCGAGAGGAAGTCGCGGATCGCGCGGGCGGCCTGCGGGAGACCGATCCCACCGCCCAGCGGCACGACCGCGTAGCGGAACGTCAGATCGCCGAGGCACTGCGCCGACGGTGTCTCGAGCTGCGGGCCGGCGTGTCCGCGACGCTCGGGCAGGTCCCCGCGCGAGAGGAAGCCGACGGCACGGAACAGGGTGAGCGCGATCGCGCTGCCGTCGCTCAGCACTGAGTACTCGCGCAGCCCATCGGCACCGACGGCGATGCCACCCTGCTCGTCGCCGACCGCGACGAGATCGTGGAAGCACCGTTCGGGCGTGGGTGGCTCGGCCCAGCCGCGCTTGCGCGCGACCCGGTTCGCACGCTCGAGCCACGCGAATCCCGCTCCCGCGGTATGCGTCGGAGTGCGCAGCCCGGTCTCGAACACGACCTTCAGGCGGTGATCGCGGGACGCGTTCGTGACCGTCGCGGCGACATCCACATGCGCGGCGCTCGCGTCCAGCGAGATGACGAACCGGACGCGGTTGTCGACCAGCTCGGGACGGCGCGCCAGCCGGTCATCGCGAAGCGAGGGCGGTAGCCGCAGCACGAGGTCCACCGTCACGAGCGCCCGATCGCCGTCGACCCGTGTGGCGCGGCGCCCGGCCACGCCCTTCGAGCCGATGGTCGGCCCCGCGTAGGAGTACGTGTACTCGTCGCCGCGATCACCCTCATCGATGAGCACATTCATCCGCGCGCTCCGCGTGTCCGTGGCGCGGTCGATGATCGTGAAGCTGCCGTCGTCGGCCACCTCGACGCGGAGCCGCTCGTTCACGATGACGCCGGCCTCAGGCGCGGTCACGCCTTCGGTGCGCCCTCGGATCGCCGCGGTGACGCCCAGCGGCGCGCAGCTGACCAGCGTCGGGCGCCCGGCCACGGTCACGATCGCGTCGCGGACCCAGGGGAGCGCGCTCCATGCGACCGGGACGCCGCCGAGACCGGAGAGCTTCGCCGACAGCTCGGCGGCGAGGCGCTCGCCCTCGGCCCGGACGCGCGCGAAGCGTGGACGCATGTCGAGATCGTGGACCGCGTCGATCGAGCAGCCGCAGATCGAGTCGTGGGGGTGGTTCTCGAGCAGGGTCCGCCAGAGCGACCGGAGGGTCTCGCGCGCCGCCCCGCCGCTGAACGCGTCGAGCGGCTCGCAGCGCTCGAGCAGGAGCCGCTCGCAGGCGGCGTTCTCCTGTTTGATCCAGGCCCGCGTGGAGTTCACGCCGCGCAGGATCGGGCGGTACTTCCCGGAGACCATCTCGCCACTGAACACGCCACGCGGCACGGGAAGGGCCGCGACGAACTCCTCGAGCGTCGCGATCCGGGCCCGGGTCCGTGGCGCGATCTGTCCGATCGCGTCGACGGCGTCGGGAAGCTTCTCGAATGCCGGCAGGTGGTCGTCGCCGACCATGAACAGGAGCGCGTCCCCGGCCGCGTAGGGCGCGATCCGAGCCATGATCCGCGGGAGCATCGCGCGCACCCGTGGCCGCACGGCGTCGACCGGCTTCCCCCGATCGGAGACGAGGGAGAGCGCGTTGCTGTAGTGCCCGACCTGGTGTGACGCGAGCACGCGATCCCCGGACGGCGCCTCCCAGCGGAACTCGCTCCCGAGCTGTTCGCCCTCGTCCCCCACGCCACGCGCGAATACATAGGAGTCGTACCCGAACGCGCGTAGGACCTGCGGAAGCTGGGCCGGATGCCCGAACGGATCCGCGACGTAAGCGACCCGCGACGCGCGCCCGAGCGATCCGGCGACCCGGAGGCCCTCCTGGAGATTCCGCACGATCGACTCGCCCGACACGAGGAGCAGATCCGCCAGCACGTACCACGGCCCGATGAGCAGCCGGTCGGCACGGACCAGCGCCTGGATCCGTGGACGGTCCTCGGGCCGGACCGCCAGGTGATCCTCGAGCGCGATGGTCTGGCCGTCGAAGGTGAATGAGCGGAACCGCGGCTCGCGCTCGAGGAGATCGAGGAGCGACGCGACCAGGGGGACGAGCCTGGCGCGGAACGTCTCGAAGCGCTCGTACCACTCGCGGTCCCAGTGCGTGTGCGGGACGACGAACACGCGCCAGGGGAAGAGGCGCATGATCCAGGCCACGATCGGTGGCGCCAGAAGTCCCCAGATGATCCCGACGATCGCGCCGCCGATGACGTCGAGCGGGTAGTGCACGCCGACGAAGACGCGCGACAGGCCGACGGCGAGGGCGAGGAGCAGCGCGAACGGCCGGAAGCGCGGGAAGCACTGACCGAACGCGACCGCCGCTCCGAACGCGAGCGCGGTGTCGCCTGAGGGGAATGCGTAGGTCGACGGCGCGGGGATGATCGGCGGCAACGCGTCGTGGATCGCGAGGAACGGTCGCGGACGCTGCACGACGCGTTTGATCGTCTCGGCCGTCGACCAGGCGAGCACCATGCCGCTGAAGATCGTGAGCGCGACCCAGAGTCCGCGCCGGCCGCCACGCGTGCGCCACATCACGATCCCGAGGAGCCACCATTGCAGGCCCTGGAAGTTGAGGTACGCGATCGCGATCGAGGCGACCGCGATCAGCGGGTCGCGCGCGGCGACGATCGCCGAATAGAGCCGCTCATCGAACGCGAGGAGCTGCTCCATCAGCGCGTGCGGAGGTGGCGCCAGACGAACAGTCCGACGGCCGCGACCAATCCGGCGGTGACGATGTAGTCGAGCCCGTTCAGCGAGTGCTTGATGTCGGCCCAGTGCTCGCCGAGGACCATGCCGCCCCAGACCAGCAGCATGACCCACGGGATCGCGCCGAGGACCGAGAACGTGACGAACCGCCACAGCCGCATGCGCGCGATGCCCGCGGGTACGGAGATGAACGTCCGGACGATCGGGAGCATGCGCGAGAAGAACACGGTCGCGTCACCCCAGCGCTTGAAATGCCGTTCGGCGACGTCGAGGTCGTGCATCGAGATGAGCACGTACCTCCCGTAGCGCTCGAGGAGCGGGCGACCGCCGTACGCGCCGATCGCGTACGCGACGAGCGAGCCGAGCGTGTTCCCGATGACGCCCGCCGCCACGGCACCCCAGTACGACCACGGCGCGGCGGTGAGCGGCTCCGGGATGCCGCGGGCGACCGAGAAGCCGGCGAACGGAAGGATGAGCTCGCTCGGGATGGGGATCGCGGCGCTCTCGACCGCCATGGCGAGGACGACGCCGAGGTATCCGAACGTCGCATAGGCGCGTTCCAGCAATGGCAGGACAAATGCGTCGATGGCCTCGAGCACATCGGTATCATCGGGCTTGAGGAAGAAGGCTGGCGCGACGCCAGCCGGGGGCGGGCCGGGAAGAAGAACGGCAGGGAGACGCCCACATGCGCCACGCGACCGCTTCGGCGCTCGACGATCGCCTTCGCGACGGCCTCTCTCGGGTCGGCAGCGCGGATCTGCTCGTCGGGATCCCCAGCTTCAACAACGCTGCCACCGTCGGCCACGTCGCGCGCACCGTGGCCGCGGGGCTGCGCACACACTTCCCGGGCGCGAGCCCCGTGATCGTCAACGCCGATGGCGGCTCGACGGACGGCACCAGCGCCGTGATCGAACGGTCGACGGACGGTCTCCCGACGATCGCCGGCGCATACGTCGGGCCGCCCGGCAAGGGCTCCGCGTTCCGCGCGATCTTCGAGATCGCGACGGAGCTCGGTGTCGAAGCGTGCGCGGTCGTCGACAGCGACCTGCGGAGCATCACGCCCGAGTGGATCGAACGGCTCATCTCGCCGATCAGGAGCGGCAGCGCGGACTACGTGACGCCGCTCTACGCACGGCACAAGTTCGACGGCACGATCACGAACAACGTCGCCTACCCGCTCACACGCGCGCTCTACGGACTCCGGCTTCGCCAGCCGATCGGCGGCGAGTTCGGGTTCGGCCCGCAGCTCGCGCGCGACTTCCTCGACGGCGCGGCGTTCGGCGGCACCGTGTGGGAGACGGACGTCGCGCGATTCGGCATCGACATCTACATGACGACGACCGCGCTCGTGCGCGGCAAGCGGATCGTGCAGGCATTCCTCGGCGCGAAGATCCACGACCCGAAGGACCCCGGCGCGGACCTCGCGCCGATGTTCACGCAGGTGGTGAGCACGCTGTTCCGGCTCGCGATCACGAACGCCGACCGGTGGAAGGGTGTCCGCGGCTCGAAGCCGGTCGAGGTCGTCGGCTCGATCGACCCGGTCGAGCCCGAGGCGGTGCGCGCGAGCGTCGAGATCCTCGAGCAGAAATACGCCGCCGGCCGGGCCGAGCACCAGCGGACGTGGGACGAGATCCTGTCGACCCCGATCCCCGATCGCGTCGACGATGCCGCGTGGGTACGGATCGTGTACGACTTCCTCCTCGCGTCGAAGAAGCACCCGCCGGAGACGCAGCGTTACGTCGGCGCGCTCGTACCGCTGTATTTCGCGCGCGTCGCGAGCTTCATCGAGGAAGCGCGCGATCTGGACAGCGGCGCGGCGGAGCAGCTCGTCGAACGTCAGGCCGCCGCGTTCGAGGAGCACAAGCGGGCCCTGGTCGACCGCTGGTGAGCGTCTCCATGAAGGAGGACGGCCTCGTCCTCGTGTCCGATGACGATGGGAGCCTCCCCCTGGGCGCGACCTCGCCACTCGGGCTCTACTACCACGACACCCAGTTCCTCTCGGGGTTCGCGCTCCGCATCAACGGCCAGCCGCCCGCGCTGCTCTCGGCGAACACGGAGCAGAACTACGTCGGCGCATTCCAGCTCACGAACCGTTCCGCGACCCTCGACGACGGCACGATCCTCCCGTCGCAATCGCTCTCGGTGCGACGGACACGCTTCCTCGTGGATGGCCTGCGCGAGCGCGTCGGCATCCTGAACTGCAATCCCGGAAAGGTCCGGCTCCGGATCGAGCTCGAGTTCGACGCCTCGTTCCGCGACATGTTCACGGTCCGCGGCTATCACAGCGTGGCCCCGAACGTCGAGGCCATCCCCGTGGAGGTCATCCCGAGCGGGATCCGGTTCCAGCGGCTCGGGCGCGACGGCGTGCGCCGGACCACCGACGTGACCATGCGGCCGCCGCCCGACCGCATCGAGGGCCACACCTTCATTCTCGAGCGCGAGCTCGCGCCCCAGGAGATCGTCACCTACGAGCTCGCGATCGTCCCCCGCGAGGATGGTGCCGGGACCGCTCCGGCGCCCCGCGACTTCGACGAGGCGCTCGACGCCCTCAACGCGCGGTATCGCCGCTTCCTCCGCGGCTGCACCAACTACTCGACGAGCTCGGAGTCATTCGACGACGAGCTCCTCCTCCGCAGCGCGCTGGACATACGCGCGCTCATCGAGACCGAGGACACCGGACCGTTCGTGACCGCGGGCATCCCGTGGTACGCGGTGCCGTTCGGACGCGACGGTCTGATCGCCGCGTATCAGACGCTCGCCTGGGACCCGGACATCGCGCGCGGCACGCTGCGGCTCCTCGCGCGCTACCAGGGGACGAAGGTCGATGCGTTCACCGAGGAGGAGCCGGGAAAGATCTTCCACGAGCTGCGGCGGGGCGAGCTCGCGCGGCTCGGCGAGATCCCGCATCGCCCGTACTACGGCACGGTCGACGCGACGCCGTTGTTCGCGATGCTGTTCGCGGAGACCGTGAAGTGGACGGGCGATCGGCAGCTGTGGCGCGAGCTGCTCCCCGCGGCCGAACGGGCGCTCACCTGGTGCGACACGTACGGCGACGCGGACCACGATGGGTACATCGAATACGGCGCGAGTCCGAGCGATCTGCGCAACCACGGCTGGAAGGATTCGGCGAATTCCCTCTCCGACCCGAGCGGCCAGCCAGCGGCGCTGCCCGCCGCGCTCGTCGAGGCGCAGGCGTACGTCTACGCGGCGAAGCGCGGGCTCGCGGATCTGTACGCGATCGACGGCGAGACCGAGCGCGCCGCGACGCTGCGGGCCGAGGCGGCCGCGCTCGCCGAGCGATTCGAGCGCGACTTCTGGATGGAGAACGAGGGCTGCTACGCCCAGGCGCTCGATGGCAACAAGAAGCAGGTGCCCGCGGTCACGAGCAACGCGGGTCACGCGCTCTGGGCCGGCATCGCGCGGCCCGATCGCGCGCGGCGCGTGGCCGAGCGACTCATGGCGCCGGACATGTTCAGCGGCTGGGGTGTGCGCACGCTCTCCAGCACCTACCCGACCTACAACCCGATGAGCTACCACAACGGCTCCGTGTGGCCGCACGACAACTCGCTCATCGCCCAGGGGTTCGTCCGCTACGGCTTCCGCGAGGAGGCCAACGCGATCATCGAAGCGCTCATCGAGGCGGGCAAGCGCTTCCCGAACGCGCGCCTACCCGAGCTCTTCTGCGGATTCCAGCGCGACCTGCGGTTCTCGTCGCGACCCGCGGACTATCTCGTGTCGTGTATCCCGCAGGCATGGTCGGCGGGCATGGTGTTCCTCTGCCTCCGGTCGCTCCTCGGGCTCGAGCCGGACCTCGAACGGCGACGCGTCCTGGTCGATCCGGCGCTCCCGGTGTGGCTCGACCGCATCGAGGTCCAGCACCTGCACGCGTATGACTCGCTCATCTCGTTCCGTGTCCGCCGTTCCGGCAAAAGCGTCACGGTGACCGGCGGGGGCTCACGGGTCGCCCGCGGCACGGCAGGGACGATCGCGTGAGCCGCACGAAGCAGCGGGTCCTCTTCCTTCATTACACGGCGCCCTCCATCCTTGGCGGCGTCGAGCACGTGATGGGCATCCAAGCCGAGGCCGCCGCGCGATCCGGGGACGACGTCGCGATCCTTGCCGGCCGAGGCACCGCGCGCGGCGTCCCGGTCATCCGGATCGGGGAGCTCGACTCGCAGCATCCCGCGGTGCTCCGCGACCGCACGGCGCTCGCACGGGGCGAGGTGCTGCCCGGGCACGCACTGCTCGTCGCGACGATCGCGCGCAAGCTGCGTCCGCACATCCGGCGAGCGGACCGGGTGGTCGTGCACAACGCCTTCACGATGCACCTCAACGCCGCGCTCACCGAGGCATTGGTCGGATTCGCGGCGGAGCGGTCCGGCGTGTTCATCGCCTGGACCCACGACCTCGCCTGGACCGACTCGCAATACACGGCACAGCGGCATGCGGGCCGGCCGTGGTCGCTCTTCGCCACGGCGGTACCTGGCGTGCGCTACGTCGCGATCTCCGAGAAGACGGCCGGCGAGCTCAGTGCCCTCACCGGCCTCGCCCGCTCGAAGATCGCCATCGTGCCGAACGGCGTGGACCGCGTCTCGGTCCTCGGCCTGTCGGCCGCGGGCCAGCGGATCGCGTCGCGTCTCGGCCTGTTCGAGGCCGATCCGCTGCTCCTTCTGCCGGTCCGGATGACCCGCCGCAAGCGGATCGAGATCGCGATCGACGCGCTCGCGGAGCTGCGCCGGGCGCACCCGCGAGCCGCCCTGGTCGTGACCGGCGGACCGGGCGCGCACAACCCCACGAATGTCGCGTACGAGCGGGAGCTCGCGGCTCGTGCGGGGCCGGGCGTGCACCTCCTTCACGGGGAGCACATTCGGATCGGCGCCCGCGAGCTCGCGGATCTCTATGGCCTGGCGGACGCGCTCGTGCTGCCGTCGGCCAACGAAGGCTTCGGACTGCCGATGCTCGAGGCGGGCCTACGCCGGCTGCCGATCATCTGCTCGGACATCCCGGCCCTGCGCGAGACCGGTGGCGAGGACGCGACGTATGTGCCGGTCGACGCCGACGGCACGGCGTTCGCTCGCGCGATCGAGCAGCGCCTGGCCGGCGATCCGATCGCGCGCCTGCACCGCCGGAGCCGCGAGAACGAGTGGCCCCGGATCCTGGCCGAGCTCGTGCTACCGGTGATCCACACATGAAGTGTCTTGTCGCCATCGTCGAGCCGGCCCGCGACCGCGCGCTGATCGATATCGCCGCCGCCCTTGCGGGGGATGACGGCGAGATCGTCGTCGCGTCCGTCATCGAGGTGCCCGAGGGCGACACGCTCGCCTCGGCGCAGCCTCAGGCCCGCAAGCGGAGGCGCGAGCTCACGACGCTCGCCGGATCGCGCGCCATCCGACCGCTCGTGACCGTCGCCCGGCTCGGCTGGGCCGCCATCGCCGACGCCGCCCGCGAGGAGCGTCCCGATCTCCTGATCATCGGCTGGCGCCGCCCGGGATGGGACTACCTCGGCACGACGATCGAGGCCATCCTCACGGACCCGCCGTGCGACCTCGCGATCGTGAAGGGCTCGGCCGGGCGCGCCCGCCGCATCCTCGTCCCGGTCCGCGGAGGGCGCTACGCGGAGCTCGCGACGAAGGTCGGAGTGAACCTCGCGCGCGCGCGGGGCGGCACCGTGACGCTGCTCCACGTCGCGCCCGGCGACGTCGCGCCCGGCGACGGCACGGCCCGCCGCGCCAGCGCGACGATGTATCAGCTCGTCGGCGAGCGCGCGTTCGACGAGCGGGTGGATGAGCTCCTGACCCGAGTCGGCGAAGCCGAACCGATCATCACGGACGAGCTGGAGCGCCACGATCTCGTCGTGTTCGGCGCGAGCGGCGGG
>DATCOD010000036.1:0-4564 GCA_036564905.1 Candidatus Limnocylindria bacterium | reverse complement strand
CCGCCGCACGGGGCGCGCTCCGCTCGTTCCCTTAGTGTCGGCGCCATGGCCGACCAGCTCTACAACGCGATCTTCATCGGCAGCATCTACGCCCTGTTCGCACTCGGGTTCACCCTGGTCTTCAGCGTCCTCGACATCCTGAACCTCGCGCACCCGGCGCTGTTCACCCTCGGCGCGTTCGTCGCGCTGTTCGCGATGCAACAGGGCGTGCCGGCCGCGTTCGCCGTGATCGTGGCCTTCGTCGTGTGCGGCGTCGTCGGCGTGATCGTCGACCGCGTCGCGTTCGCACCGCTGCGGAAGCGGAACGCGCCGCCGCTCTCCGCGATGATCTCGAGCATCGGTGTCTCGCTCATCCTCATCCGGCTCGTCCAGCTGCAGTACGGGCCGGACATTCAGGCCTATCCCGCGGGCACCCTCCCCGCGGCGGTCTTCTCGATCGGCGGGCTGCAGCTCGACACGCTGCGCTCCGTGATCATCGGGTCGGCGATCGGGCTGATGCTCGGCCTCACGTACCTCGTGCGCCGCACGCGGCTCGGCCGCGAGCTACGTGCCCTGGCCGAGAATCCGCGCGCCGCGCGGCTGCTCGGGATCGACGTGGATCGCGCGATCGCGGCCACGTTCTTCCTCTCCGCCGGCCTCGGCGGCGTGGCCGGCGTCCTGTACGGCTTCGCGACGAACTCACCGTTCTCGCAGATGGGCCTGAGCTTCGAGCTCAAGGCGTTCGCGATCATGATCGTGGGCGGGATGGGCAGCATCCCGGGCGCCGTGCTCGGCGCCTATCTGCTCAGCTTCGGTGAGATCGCGAGCCTCACGTTCCTCCCGAGCGAGCTGCGCGACGCGTTCGCGTACGGCCTGCTGTTCGTCGTCCTGCTCGTGCGCCCGACGGGGATCCTCGGCCAGCGCGCCGTGGACCGGGTCTGATGGACGGCATCGGGCAGTTCTTCGACACGTATCAGACGACCATCGGCTTCGTCGGCCTGAACGCGATGCTCGCGCTGTCGGTCTGGCTCACGCTGTACACGGGTCAGCTCACGCTCGGGAATGCCGCGTTCGCCGGCATCGCGGCCTACAGCTCGGCGCTCCTCACGATGAAGGCCGGCCTCCCGTTCCCGCTCGCCCTTGCGGGCGGTGCGCTGCTCGCGGCGGCGGTGTCGCTGCCGCTCGGCGTGACGGTGTTCCGGCTGCGCGGCGTGTACCTCGCGATCGCGACGCTCGCCTTCGGCGAGGTCGTGCGGGTCGCGATCCTCGCGATCCCGATCACCGGACGCGGCCAGGGCCTCGTGGGGATCCCGCCGAAGACCGAGCTCTGGCACATCTTCGCCTCGCTCGTGGTGATCGCCCTCCTGTGCGCGCGCCTGCGCGTCTCGAGCGTCGGCCGGGCGTGGGCCGCGATCCGCGAGGACGAGATCGCCGCCGCGAGCCAGGGCATCCCGGTCCGCGTGTATCAGCTCGCGGCGTTCGTGCTCGGCGCGCTCATCGCCGGCTGGGCCGGCGGCCTCAGCGCGCATTTCGACTTCGCGATCCAGCCCGATGAGTTCGGCTTCGCGCGCGCGGTGCAGATCCTCGTGTTCGCGGTCGTCGGCGGTATCCCGAACGTGCTCGGGCCGATCATCGGCGCACTCCTGTTCACGGGGCTGCCGGCGGTGCTCCAGCCGCTGCAGGAATACCGCGACATCTTCCAGGGCGCGATCCTCGTGCTCGTCATCGTGTTCCTGCCGCGCGGGCTGACGACGGTGTTCGAGCTGCGACGCACCGCGCGGCTCCGCACCGTGGGGGCCGAAGATGTTGCTTGAGACCGCGCTGCTCACCAAGCGCTTCGGCGGCGTCGTGGCGGTGAACGCGGTCGACCTCGCCGTCGCAGAGGGGCAGGTGTTCGGGCTCATCGGCCCGAACGGGGCGGGGAAGACCACGCTGATCAATCTCATCTCGGGCCACTTCCGCGCCGACGGCGGCACGATCCGCTTCGCGGATGCGGACGTCATGGGGCTGCGCCCCGACCAGCTCGCGCGGCGTGGGATCGCCCGGACGTTCCAGGCGATCCGGCTGTTCAAAGGACTGACCGTGCTCGAGAACGTGCAGCTCGGCGGATTCGTTCGCGGCAGCTCGCCGATCCGCGCGCGGGCTCTGCTCGAGCGGATGGGCCTCACGGCGCGCGCCGAGGCCCTCGCGGGCGAGCTCGCGTACGGCGACCAGCGGCGCCTCGAGCTCGCGCGCGCCCTTGCCGCCGAGCCCCGGCTGCTCATCCTCGACGAGCCGGCCGCCGGGATGAATCCGACCGAGTCGACGGCGTTGCGCGAGCTGCTGCGGGCGCTCGCCGGCGAGGGGATCACGATCATCCTCATCGAGCACGACGTGCGGCTGGTCATGGGCGCCTGCGAGCGCGTGGCCGTCCTCAATTTCGGTCGCAAGATCGCCGAGGGCACGCCCGCGGAGATCCAGGCCGACCCAGCCGTGCGCGAGGCGTACCTCGGAGCGGGCGACGATGGCTGAGCCGATGCTCGAGGTCCGGGATCTGGTCGTGCGCTACGGCGCGATCGAAGCGGTGCACGGGATCAGCTTCGATGTCCACGAGGGCGAGGTCGTGGCGCTCATCGGCGCGAATGGCGCCGGCAAGACGAGCACGCTCGCGGCGATCTCGGGGCTCGTGCGGCCCACGCGCGGCGCGATCCGGCTCGCCGGCCGCGAGCTCGCCGGTGCGGCGCCGCACACCATCGTGCGCGCCGGGCTCGTCCAGGTGCCCGAGGGCCGGGAGATCCTCGCGCGGATGTCCGTGCACGAGAACCTCCTCCTCTCCGGCGCGAGCGACGTGACGCCGATGTATGCGCGCTTCCCGATCCTCGCCGAGCGGCGTGCGCTGCCCGCGGGCAATCTGTCCGGTGGAGAGCAGCAGCTCCTTGCGATCGCACGCGCCCTGCTCGCGAAGCCGCGGGTCCTGCTGCTGGACGAGCCGTCGCTCGGGCTGGCACCGAAAATGGTCGCAGTGGTGTTCGAGGTGCTCGCGGAGCTGCGGGCGAGCGGCACGACGATGCTGCTGGTCGAGCAGAACGCGCTCCGGGCGTTGCGCTTGGCGGACCGGGCGTACGTCCTGGAGCTCGGGCGGATCGGCCTCACCGGCACGGGCAGCGCGCTGCTCCGCGACCCGGGTGTCGCTCAGGCGTATCTGGGTGCGTGACCCCGAGATCCAAGTGGCCGCGACCGGCTTCACGACCGGCATCTCCGGGGCGGTGACCGTCCTGCCTTAGCGTCCTGGCATGCGACACGCATGATGAGTGCCTGTGCGTGCGCTCGCGATCGTCAATTCCGCGGCCGGCCGGGGCACCGCGCGCGCGGACGTCGGCGCGCTCCTCGAGCTCCTGCGCGAGCGCTTCGACGCGATCGACGTGGTCGAGACGGGCCTTGAGCACCCGACCGCGACGGAGCTCGGCGCGCGAGCCGTCGCCGAGCGGTACGACGTCGCGATCGTGGCGGGCGGCGATGGCACCGTCGGCGATGTCGCGCGCGCGCTCGTCGGTACCGGCGTGACCCTCGGCATCCTCCCGTTCGGTACGTTCATGAACATCGCGCGCGCGCTCGAGATCCCGCGCGACGACCCACGCGCGGCGGCGGAGATCATCGCCGGTTCGGCCGCGCGGGCGATCGATGTCGGCGCGGTCGGCGGCCATCTGTTCCTCGAGGCGGCCGGCGTCGGCCTCGACGCCGACATGTTGACCGCCGGTCGCGCGCTCCAGCACGGCGAACGCGGCCTCGCCGTCGCGGCGATCGGCGCGCTCCTGCGTCGTCGCGGCGCGCGAGTGCGGATCGACGTAGATGGGCGTACGCACACGCATCGCGTGCTGCAGGCGGTCGTGTGCAACGGGCCGTGGTACGGATGGGGATTCTCGGTCGCGCCCGACGCGGCGATCGACGATGGGCTGCTCGACCTGGTCGTGTTCGGTGACAGCCGGTGGCAGGTCCTCCGCGAGGTCGTCGCTGCGGCGATCCACCACGATCGACCGGCGCGCGCCCGCCGCTATCGGGGGAAGCGCATCACGCTGTCGGCGACCCGCGAGCTGGCGGTGCACGCCGACGCCCAGGTCGTCGGGAACCTGCCCCAGACCTTCACCGTGCGCCCGAACGCGCTGAAGGTGTTCGCCCCACCGCCGGGCTCACCTGTTAAGCGCGTGTAAGAGCCCGCGTTCGACCGCAACACCTCGCGGCCCCAGCCGATAGCCCAGGTAGAAGCCCGCACCGAGCGGGCAGATCTTGGGAGAACGATGGACATGAACGCAGTCTCGATCCTTCGCTCGAAGACCGCGGCGATCGTCAGCGTGGGCGTGCTCGGCGCCGGCCTCCTCGGGGGCGTCGCGTTCGCGGCGGCTCCGACGGCGACCGACACCGCGACCCTGACCGCGCCGGACACCACGGCGAACGCGATGGCCGACAAGGCCGCGGGCAAGCTGAAGGTGGCCCTCGACGCGCTCGTGGCGAAGGGTGTCATCACGCAGGCCCAGGAGGACGCGATCGTCGCGGCCCTCACGGCCGACTGTAAGGCTGACCACCCGAAGCTCCGCGAGTTCGTCGGCAA
>DATCOD010000035.1:0-5140 GCA_036564905.1 Candidatus Limnocylindria bacterium | reverse complement strand
CGGTAGTGAAGGGCGATGAGCTCCGCGACCGCGTCCGCGCGCTCCGCCGCGCCCTGCTCGATCCACGCCCCCGCCGCGGCGTGCAGCCGGGCGCGGGTGGCGCGGGGCAGGGTCTGATACGCGACCTCGCGGATGAGGATGTGCCGGAACACGTAGCTGTCGGCACCGCTCGGACGAATGAGATCCTTCTCGATGAGCGCGTCGCAGATCTGCTCGGCCCGGCCGGCGAGCTCCGGAGCGATCGCCTCGACGCCCGCCGCGCGGAACGCGCGGCCGAACACGGCGCCGATCTGGATGAGCCGCCGCTCGTCCTCGGTGAGGCCGTCGAGGCGCGCGAGCACGGTCGCCTGCACGGTGTCCGGAAGCGCGTCGATCGAGCCGCCGCGCTCCATGAACGCGCGGACGAGCTCGCCCGCGTAGAACGGGTTGCCCTCCGCGCGCGCGACGATCCGCGCGACGATCTCCGGCTGCCGAGATTCGAGCAGGTGCTCGACGAGCTGCTCGACGGCGCCGTCGGCCAGCGGCTCGAGCGACAACGCGAGGTGATTCCGCTTCCCGCCACCCCAGCTCTGCCGTCGGTCAAGCAGCTCGGGCCGGGTGAGCGCGATCATGAGCACCGCCGCGTTCCCGCGCGGCTGCATGACGAACTCGACGAGGTCGAGGAGGCTGTCGCTCGACCAGTGCAGGTCCTCGAACACGATCACGAGCGGCGCCGCGCGCGCGGCGACCTCGATCGCCGTCCGCCAGGCGCCGAGGAGCGCGGAGCGGTCGACGACGTCCTGCTCGCCCGCGCCGACGGTGGCCGCGAGGAGCGCGGTGACCGCGGCCGCCTCGGCCACGTCGTTCGCGGTGAGCCACGCCGAGATCGCGTCGCGCACCGCGGCGGGCGGCGCATCCTCGCCGATGCCGATGAGCCGGTAGAGCACCGCGCGGAGCGGCCAGTACGTGAGCCGCTGGCCGTATGGAAGGCACTGCGCGATCGCGACGCGCGCATCGGGCGCGCGGGTCTCGAGGTGGTCGAGGAATTCTTCGAGGAGCCGTGACTTGCCGGTGCCCGCGGGCGCGATGACGCTCACCAGGAACGGCCGCTTGTCGTCGAGGACGCGGCTCGCGGCGAGCTCGAGCTGCGCGAGATCGCCGGCCCGGCCGAACAGCGGCATCCGAACGCGCTGCCCTGCCGCACGCCGCCCGAGGACGGGCAGCGCGCGGAGCGGCGCGCGCTTGCCCTTCGCGACGAGCTCGGTCGCCGGCCCGAAGGTGAACTGGCCCGCCGCGGCGCTCGCGGTGCGCTCGCCACAGACGATCGCCCACGGCTCGGCGAGCTGCTGGAGCCGGGCCGCGGTGTTCACGGCGTCGCCGGTGATGAGGAAGTCGCCCGAGCTCGCGTCGCGCGTCGCGACGACCTCGCCGGTGTTCAGGCCGATGCGGATCGGGAGGTGCTCGCCGAGCTTCGGCTCGGCGCGGACGCGATCGCGGAGCTGCTCGGCCGCGGCGATCGCGCGGACCGCATCGTCGCCGTGCGCGGTCGGCAGGCCGAAGACGGCCATGACGGCATCGCCGATGAACTTCTCGAGCGTGCCGCCGTGCTCGGCGACCACGTCCTTCGCGATCGCGTAGTACCGGCCCAGGAGCACGCGGAGATCCTCGGGATCGAGCTCCTCGCCGAGGGCCGTCGAGCCCGCGACGTCGGAGAAGAGGATCGTGACGAGGCGGCGTTCTTCGGCCATGCGGCCGATGCTACGGGTCGACGGCGCTCATAGGCATGGGCCGCCACAGCTCGTCGACACGTGGGCGATTCGGGACGCGGTCACCGTGTCGCCCACCAGATTCGTCACGGTGAGCGTGAACGTCGTGGTAAAGAACACGCCATCCGAGACCGCAACGCCACTCGTGATCGCGCTCGTGAATCCGTCCGTCCCGGTGACGACCCCGGTGCCTCCGGTGAAGGTGGCGGTCAGTGTCGTGGTCCCCCCGTCGATCGTGAAGTTCGATGGGCTTGCCGTGAAGCTGCTGATGACCGGCGGGTCCACCGAGGCGACGACGGTGACCGTACCGGTGGTCGCCGACGATCCACCGGTCGATACCGTCAGCGTGGTGGTGCCGGTCGCGCTGAACGTGACACCGGTCGTGCTCACGCCATTCACGAAGTTCCCGCACGTGGCCGGCGTCGACGGAAGCGTTGCCGTGTACGTGCACGCGGCGTTGTACGAGGTGAGCGTGTTATGGAACTGGTCCTGCGCGGTCGCGGTGAGCGTGACGGCGCGGTCGATCGCCGCCGTGGAGGGGATGCTGACCGCGAGGTACGTGAGCGCGGGCGTGACCACGCACGTGAGCACGACCTGGCCGCTCGAGCTGTCGGTCAGCACGAGGGCGCCCGCGACCCCGTTGTGCGTGCACGGAAGCCCACTCAATTGCTGTAGCGATGCGAGCGCCGGTCCCGGCGACCCGTTCGCGCCGGGCGCTCCGGACGCGCCAGGGACGCCGCTCGGGCCGGGTGCGCCGTTCGTGCCCGGGTCACCCTTGGGGCCCATAGGCCCCGTTGCACCGGTCGGGCCTGTTGCTCCAGTCGCGCCGGCGGCACCGGTCGGACCGGTGGCCCCCGTCAGGCCCGTGAGGCCTTGCGGCCCGGTCTGGTTCCAAGAGATCGAGAGCTCGTCACGTCGGCAGTCGAGGGGGCTACTGACCACGCGAAGGTTGCCGTTCACCTGGTTGTAGCAACCCTGGATACGGCCATCCGATCCGGGGATGAGGCCCGACGCGATCACGACGCTCGCGCTCCCGATGAGGAACGCGATCACGCCGACGGTAACGGTGCGGAGCACCCCGGCGCGGCCAACGCGAGACAGCATCTGCGACCCCTCCCCTACGCGACCTGCGCAGTAAAGCCCCGCGGGCCGGGCGCGGCAAGCAGCCTTGATCCGGGCGACACCGGATGGATACCGCCCGCGGTATCGCTAGGATTCACGGACGGCCGCCAGGCCGTTGGAATCTGGGGAGGACAGCATGCGCAGGACACCACTGACCCTCGCCATCGCGCTGGTCATCGTGGTCGCGGCGGCCGGGACGGCCATCGCGACGTCAAGCAATGACAGTCAGGCCAACCAACCACAGGTCGCGGGGGACGCGGCGTCGAACACGACGGCGGTATTCCCGACCAACAAGCAGAACGAGCCGGCCGTCGCCATCGCGCCGGACGGAACATCGGCGATCGCAGGCTCGAACGACGAGCAGAAGCAGCCGGCCTGCGGGCCGGGCCCACAGCGCGGCCTGACCGCCGCAGCGAACGACTGCTCGTTCGTCCCGGGCGTCGGCACGAGTGGCGTCTACACCTCGAGTGACGCCGGCGCCTCTTGGACGAACCTCGGGCTCCTGCCCGGGTACAATGACACCGGCGCAGCCGTGGCCCCGTCGGCGGGCCCGCTCGCGACCTCGGTCGCCCCGGGCACGATCGTCTCCGACGGCGATCCGGTGATCGTCTTCGGCCCGAAGCGCGGCACGGATGGCGCGTTCTCGTGGAGCAACGGCACCCGCGCGTACTACGCGAACCTCTCCTCGTACACAAACAGCGCGCGGCAGGGCCAGCAGGCGCCCGAGCTCATCGGGGTCTCGATCTCCGACGACCTCGGCGCGACCTGGCACGACCCGATCGTCGCGGTCGCGAAGAATGGCTACATCTTCAACGACAAGGAAGACATCTGGGCCGACCGGAACGAGAACTCGCCGTTCTTCGGCCGGGTGTACATCACCTGGACGCAGTTCCGTGACATCCCCGGCTTCGCCGAGCCGGTGATGGTCGTGTACTCGGCGGATGGCGGGCTCACCTGGTCTCGCCCGAACCAGCTCTCGATCGCGCAGAACATCGCCTTCGGTGGCCGCCAGGGCTCCGTCGTGCGCACCGGTCCGGATGGGACCGTCTACGCGATCTGGGAGGACAGCGACCGCAACGGGCCCAAGCAGGTCCTCCAGACCTCAGCTGACGGCGGCCGGACCTGGTCCAAGACCATCACCATCGCGCACAACACCGACGTCGCCGCCGCGATCCCGGGCAGCAACTTCCGCACCGACAGCTTCGCGAGCGCCGGTGTCGATCAGACGAGCGGCGCGGTGTACGTCGCGTGGTCCGACGCCGCGGGCGGCAACGGCCACATCGTCGTCTCGAAGAGCACCACTCACGGCCGGACCTGGTCCACGCCGGCGACAGTCTCCACGGCCGCCGAGGGCTACGCGTTCTTCCAGGGCCTCGACGTCGCGCCGAACGGGCGCGTCGACATCGGTTATCAGGCGCTCGTCGCGGCGAACCCGGCCACGATCGGCACAGGGAACGCGGCGATCGACAGCTACTACGTGTCCTCGACCGACGGCGGCCTGACCTGGTCGGCGCCGCTCAAGGTCTCGAGCGCGTCATCGGATCCCGCGGCCTCCGCGCAGAACAACCTCGCGCTCCAGTTCTGGGGCGACTACAACACGCTCGCCTCGACGGACGCCACGGCGCTCTTCATCTACACCGACAGCCGGAACGGCGCAGGCTGCCCGGCGGTCGACGCGTACCAGCAAGACAGCAGCGCCACGAAGCCCGCGCCGGAGAACGACTGCCCGGCGCAGTTCGGCAACAGCGACGTCTTCGTGAGCAAGATCACGCCGTAAGGCGCCACGCGATCGCACAGTCACGAAGGGCCGCCCGCACCGGGCGGCCCTTCCGTTCGTCCGCTGGCGTGGTACGATGTAAGGCGATGGTCAGAAGTAAGGAACCGGTGCTCCGTAAGGTCTCTGAGGTCACGGGCGTGTACCGCGCGCGGATCACGAGCAAAGGGCAGGTCACGATCCCCGCAGCCGTGCGGGAGCAGCTCGGCCTTCGAACGGGTGATGAGATCGCGTTCGAGCCCAAGGCGCTTCGCTTCAGCGCAGCACCGCGTCCCAAGCTGAGCGAGCTGTACGGGATCTTTCAGCCACCTCAGCCGACAAAAGACGAGGACTTCGACTGGCAGCGCGACCGGGCCGCCGCGGCCGAAGCGGCGGGACGCTACGACGCGGAAAAGACCGCTCGCATCATGAGGCGCCTCACGAAGTGATCGCCGCATGGCTCGGCACGAACGTGATCGTGCGCTTCCTGGCCAAAGAGCCGCCGGCGCTGGCGCAGCGC
>DATCOD010000034.1:0-5946 GCA_036564905.1 Candidatus Limnocylindria bacterium | reverse complement strand
CGCCGATCCCGCCACCGAGTGAGAACGCCTTGCTCATCCGCTGGTCGACACCGAGCGACATGAGCTTGCTCGAGTCACCGCTGCGGATCGCTGCGATCTCGTCGGCGGTGAGGTTGAAGCCGCGGAGCGCCGCGGCCGGGTCGGACTGAAGCTGGCGACGGAAAGCCCCGTCGCTGATCGCCCGCTGGATCACTGCCCCTAGGTTCTTGCTGGCCATCGCCTTTGCTCCTTCTTTCCCCGCTTTGTGGAATGGGTGCAATCTGCGCCGGATCCACGACCCCCTCGATACACGCCGGCACGCCCCTTCTGTGATCTATCCAACCTTACCGACCCCCGCCTCCCCTACTCCAGCTCGGGCATGTCCACAGGCTCGCTCCGGGGCCGGCAGACGCCGCAATGGATGGCATCCTCGACGACGAGCGCGCGGAGAGCCTGACGCTTCGCGCCGCGATAGATGTCGAGCACGAAGGGGTGACTCTTCGCATGCTCCCGGCAGGCTCCGCGACCGCAGAAGCGGCACGCCGCGAGCGCCGGTCGTTCGCAGGTCCAGCAGTCCACTCACGCTCCCCCAACGGCCCCGCCAAGGCCGGCACCGACATAATGGCCCGTCCGCGCACGGAAATCACGCATGGTCTCGCCGGAGGCGGTCACCAGGGCCGCGAAGTCGGGCCGGCCCAGGACCCCCACGACCAGCGCCCCCTTGGCGGTCACCGTCGCGGTCCGGGGCACCCCGAAGATGAGGGAGAGCTCGCCAAACCCGTCGCCGGGCCCGAGCGTGCGGATGAATTGACCGTCGGGCAGGGCCACGTCCGCCTGGCCCTCCCGGATCAGGTAGTAGCCACCGCCGCTCTCACCCGCCTGGATGACGACGTCGCCGCTCTCGAAGCGGCGGGTCTGCAGGCGGGCGGCGATCCGGTCGAGCTCGCGGCCGTCGAGGTCGCGAAAGAACGGCAAGGCCGCGAGCGCCGCCCGTTCCCCGTGATCGGCGCGGATGCGGGCCGCGATCTCGAAGCGATCGCGGACCCAGCGCTGGAAGTGCGCGCTGTCGAGGGACCAGAGCTCGCTCGCCTCGGTCGCCGCGACCGTCGCGCTGCGTGGCGTGCGATCGATGAGCGCGAGCTCGCCGAACGCCTCGCCCGGAGTCAGCTCACGGAGCACGGTGCCGTCGGTCGTGACGACCTGCAGGCGGCCGGATCGGACGAGGTAGAAGCGGTCGCCGACGCTGCCGGCGGTGATGACGGTGTGACCCACCTCCACGCGCTCGACGCGCAGATGCGATGCGAGCGCCGCGAGCGTCGGTCCCGGCAGTCCGACGAGGAAGCGCACGCGCGAGAGCAGCGCGACCCGTTCGCCCAGCTCGCGCGCCGCCGCGGCACGCCTGCCAGCCGACGCGAGCCTCACGGTGGTCCTGCCGATGCCCACGAACCGCGCGATGACCGCGACCGCGAGCGGACCGACGAACACGAGCACGAGGATGCCGAAGACGACGATGCCCACTGGGCCGACCGCGAGCAACTCGCGCGCGGCGACAGTGATGCGCGAGCGCCACAGCAGGATGGACAACGCGAGCGTGAGGACCGAGGTCACGATCGCGGTCGCCCCGAACGCGGCGAGCCCGATCTCGTCGCGGCTCCACTTCGCGCGGGCGCGAAGCTTCCGCGGCGCGGCGGTACGCACGAACCAGAGAGCGCGCTGCCGGAGGAACGGCGCGTCGAGCGCATCCACCAGGACGTGGTACCCATCGAGCTCGAGGATCGGCAGCAGATTGAAGACGAACTGGAACACGAACAGGCTCGCCGCCTTGAACGCGAGCTCGCCCTGCAGCGTGCCGGGGAGCGCGGCGGCCGCGACCGCGCAGGCAGCCGCGGTGGTGAGGCCCGCGAACGGACCTGAGAGCGACACGACGATCCGCTGCGACCGCGAGCCGAGGGTCATGTCGGTCGAGTCCACGTAGAAACACGGGAAGAGGTAGTACATCGCGAACCCGAAGCGGCGGACGCGCCGCTTGTAGTGCCGGATCGCGAGCGCGTGCCCGGCCTCGTGCACCGAGATCGAGATGACCTGGAGCACGGTGAGCGCGAGGATCCCGAGGACGTACGACCCGTCGATGGTGAGGAGCTGCAGCTTCGGGTTGCGTACCTCTTCGAACCACAGCCAGAGGCCGTAGAGGCCGAAGCCCACGAGGAGCGTCCCGCCGATCCGGGTGAACGCGAGCCACCCGCCCGCGCGGTAGACGCGATCGACGACGCCGTCCGCGTTCGACCAGCGTGCGATGTCCCAGGTCACGAGCCGGCGGAGGAACATGGATGACCGGGCGATCGGATCGCGCATCGCGCGGCGCGCGAGCAGCTTCTCGTAGACCAGCGGCGGCTCTTCGCCGAAGAACCCGTTCGCTCGCATCGCTGCGGTCAGCCGCGCGAGCCGTTCGATGGAGAAGACGCCTGTGCGTTCGAGGCTGGCGATGAGGATCTCCTGGATCGACCGCTGTCCGTCCATGAGCAGGTAGAGCTGCAGGTCGGCTGGGTCGAGGCGAAGGTAGCGGCCCGCGCCGCTGTCGCCGTGCGGATTCTTGAGCATCGTGTACGCGCCCCCGTCGCGGTGGCGCAGATCCACGCGTTCGATGTCGGCGACCGGCGCCGGTACGAACGACGCGTAGTCCAGCCGTTCACGCAGGACCTGCCAGATGTCCATTGACCCTCCCCGCGGGCCATAGGGTAGGAGCCTCGGCGACCGTTGCGTAGAACAACCTTGGCCGGTGCCGCGGGTCACGGACCCCGGCTAGCCCAATGCCTCGCGGCGCGCCGATACTGCGCACATCGTGAGGGCGGGAGCGAAGCAGACGGTCAAGAAGGCGCCGGCGAAGAAGGCTGCCCCGAAGCGCACGGCCGCGCCTGGCGCGACCGGGAACGCGGCCATGCAGCTGGCCGCGGTGAGCGCCGTGATGAAGGCGCTGGCCGATCCGGCGGTCACGGTCGAGCGGGTCGCGGACATGATCGTGAAGGCGACCATCCGGCTCTCAGGCTCTGACGTCGGGGCGTTCTACCGCCGCGACCCTGACGGGTGGGTGCTCGCCGCGAACGTCGGTGTGGAGCTCGGCAAGCCGGGCACCCGTGCGACGCCGTTGCCCGGCACGATCTGGGGACGGGCGGCGCTCAGCGGCCAGCGATTCCATTACGCGGACACGAAGCTCGCCAAGCCAAAGCTGCCGGACGCCGGGAAGCGACGCACCAGGATGGCCGTGCCGATCCTCCGCGACGGCACATCGGTCGGCGTGCTCACGATGGCGCGCGACGATCCGGGCGGCTTCGATGCGTCGACGATCGCGCTCGTCGAAACGTTCGCCGATCAGCTGGCCGTCGGGATCGAGAACGCGCGGCTGTTACGCGAGACCAATGAGGCACTCGAGCAGCAGACCGCGACCGTCGAGGTCCTGCACGCGATCAGCACCTCGGCCGAGGACGTGCAGCCGGTGTTCGACGCGGTCGTCGAACGGGCGGCGAAGCTCTGCGAGGCGGAGGCGGCGACGGTGAGCCTCCGCGATGGCGACGGCTTCCGGGTCGTCGCCGCGTGGAACCTCCCGCCCGGATGGCTCGAACGAGCGAAGGAGCTCGCGCCGATCGACCGAGGCACCGCGGCCGGCCGCGCGTATCTCGAAGCCCGAACGATCCACTGGGACGACTTCAAGACGCAGCCTGACACGAGCGACTACGCGAAACGGCTGCAGCGAGCGAGCGGCGCGCGCACCACGCTGGCGGTCCCCATCAAGCGGGACGGCACCGCGATCGGCGTGATCGTCCTGCGCCGAACGACCGTTCGGCCGTTCGCGCCAAGACACATCAAGCTGGTCGAGACCTTCGCGGGTCAGGCAGAGATCGCCATCGAGAACGCCCGCCTGTTCAACGAGACCAGGGAATCCCTCGCGCGTCAGACAGCGATCACCGAAGTGCTCGACGCGATCAACAACTCCGCCTTCGATCTCGAACGTGTCCTCACGACGATGCTCGAGAAGGCGGTGCAGCTTTGCGCGGCTGACAACGGCGGCATCGTCCAGGTCGAGGGCGACGAGGCGCGGATGGTCGCGGTCGCCGGTCCGCCCGACCACGTTGCGCAGCAACGCGAGGCGTTCCGTGATCGTCGGATCCTGAGGAACAGAGGCTCACTCACGGGACGCGTGCTGCTCGAGGGCCGGACCGTGCAGATCGCCGACATGTTGAGCGACCCCGAGTACGAGGGGATCACGACCGACCGGATCAGGAAGACCATCGGTGGTGACCGCACGGGCCTGGGGGTCCCGCTCGTCCATGCCGGGGCGGTGATCGGGGTGATCCTCCTGCGGCGGCAGCGTGTGGCTCCATTCACCACCGCGGAGATCTCGCTCGTGGAGGCCTTCGCCGGACAGGCCGTGATCGCGATGGAGAACGCCCGCCTGTTCAGCGAGACGAAGGCGGGGCTCGAGCGGCAGACCGCGATCAGCGAGATCCTGCGCGCCATCTCGAGCTCGCCGACGGACGTCCAGCCGGTGCTCGAAGCGATCGCCGGGAGCGCGGCCCGGTTCTGCGGCGCCGACGACGCGGGCGTGGTCGTGATCGGCGAAAACGGGAAGGCCCGACTGACCGCGACCCACGGTCGGGTCCCCCAGGTAGCGCGCGAGCTCCCCCTCGATGACCGCTCGGTGACCGGACGATCCATCCAGAACGCTCGTCTGTACAACGTCGCGGACATGGAAGCGTTGAGCGATGAGGAGTTCGCCGACGGCAAGCAGTACGCCCGGGAGTTCGGCTATCGCGCGTTCCTTTCGGCACCACTGCTCAGGGACGGCCGGGCCGTCGGCGCCATCCAGCTGCGGCGGAACGCCCCGGGCGCGTTTTCCCCTGCTCAGGTCGACCTCGTCCAGACCTTCGCCGCGCAAGCGGTCATCGCGCTCGACAACGTCCGGCTGTTCAACGAGACGAAGGAGGCGCTCGAGCGGCAGACCGCCAGCGGCGCCGTGTTGCAGTCCATCGCAGACACGCGCGACGACGTCCACGTTGTCCTGCAGACGATCGTTGACGAAGCTCTGCGCCTCTGCCAGGCAGACGCTTCGTTCTTCTACCAGCGTGACGGCGACCACGTCATCGTGGACGCGACCGCCGGCACGGGGCCTGAGAGGTCCCCCGTCGTTGGGACGCGCCAGCAGATCGAGGAGGTCGGGATCGTCAGGCTCGCCTTCGAAACACGTCGCGCCGTTCATATGGCCGACGGCCGGTCGGAGGGGGCGCGCCTCCTCGTGGCACCTGACGTACGCCCTGAGGACTGGGCTGAGCGCTGGCCGGACCAGGCACAGCGCTCGCGACTCGCCGTTCCGGTGCTCTACGAAGGCGAGTCGATCGGGGTCATCCGCGTGCAGCGAGTGGAGCCCGGCGGGTTCACGCCGCAGCAGATCGCGCTGGTGGAGTCGTTCGCCGCGCAGGCCGCGATCGCGATCCGGAACGTTCGCCTGTTCAAGGAGACGACGCAGTCGCTGGAGCGGCAGACCGCCACTGCCGAGGTCCTCAAGGCCATCAGCGGGACCGCCTTCGACGTCTCTCGCGTGCTCGACACGGTCATCACGCACGCGACCCGGCTCACCGAAGCGGAGAACGGGTTCGTGTACCAGGTCGATGGCGACCTCCTGGCCATGCGCGCGTCGTTCGGCGAGCGTGCGGGCGTCATGCGCGAGTGGCAGCGCGACCACCCGATCAAGACGGATCACACCGGATCGGCCACCGGACGGGCGTTCGCCGAGCGGCGCACGATCCACATCCCGGACGTCGACGCCGATCCGACCTATACGTACACGGACGCGAAGCGCCTCGGCGGCTTCCGCGTGCTGCTCGCCGTGCCGTTGATCAGCGGCGACCGCGCGATCGGCGTGATCGCGCTCTGGCGTACGGAGCCCCGGCCGTTCTCGGCCGAGCAGATCACGCT
>DATCOD010000033.1:0-6632 GCA_036564905.1 Candidatus Limnocylindria bacterium | reverse complement strand
CACCCGGCCGCGGCACCTACTCGGTGAGCGTCCCGTACACCGTGTCGACGCCGACGCTCGCGTTCGTCGAGGTGTACTCGCGCAGCCCGAAGGACGGGAATATCGACGAGCTCGTCCGGATCCCGGTGACGCTCCGCTAGCCGGTAGCGAGAGCCCCTATGCCGACCAGGGGGATGAGGTCACGCTCTTCCGCGATCATGCGGCGGTCGCCCCCAGGGCGAACCTCGATCAGGGCCAACCCGTCGAGGGTCGCGACGCCATCAAGCTCGACCGCGTCGTGCACGACCTGAAGCGCGGCGAGCAGTGACGGGTAGATACCCTGCGCGTTGCCGCTCTCGTGGTCCCAGAGTTCGTACGTCATTTCAGTGACCTCATAGCGCAGTCTAGTTGACGGGCACGATCCGGACCACCACCCGGGCGTACGCGTCGGGGTCGCCGAACGCGGTCTGATGATCCGACGTGTCCGGGAACGGCAGCAGCGTCGCGCCGATCGGCAACTCGACCTCGGCGATGTGTGTGCCCAGTTTGGGGAAGCGCCTCGCTACCGCTCGCGCGTGCGCCTCCGTCCGCCAAACCGAGAAACCACGATGGCGAGTCAGCGCTTCCGACGAGGTGTCGCGAGGGCGCTTCCTGCGGGCCTCGTCGGACAGGAAGTCATCGCGGACGGCCTGCGCACCTTTCAGAACACGGAAGACGTGGATCGGCATCGCGATGGTGTTCGGATCGCGCTTGCCGGCGATCCGATCCAGTTGCGTCTCCGCCTCGTGCGGTTCGAGCAGGCGTCGATCGCGCATCGCGTGAGGCTGCCGCTAGCCTTCGCGCGGTGGACCGCCTCGGGCTCCTCGCGGACCCCGCCGTGCGCTCCGCCGTCGGGCGCGAGCTCGGCCGTGCGATCGAATACCACGCGTCCATCGGGTCGACCCAGGATCGCGCCCGCGAGCTCTCGCGCGGCGGCGTCACACCGCCGACCATCGTCGTCGCGGATCAGCAGACCGCCGGACATGGCCGTGGCGACAAGGCCTGGCTGAGCGAGCCCGGCGCGTCGCTGCTCGCGTCGTGGACGTTCCGGCCGGCGCCGACCGAGCCCGCGCTCTTCGCGCTCCTCGCGGGCGTCGCCGTCGGTCGGGCCTTGCGGACCTTCGGCATCGCCGACATCGGGCTCAAGTGGCCGAACGACGTGTGGCTGACCGGCGGCAAGGTCGCCGGCTGCCTCGCGCACGGGACCGGGACCGAGTGCGTGATCGGGATCGGCGTGAACGTGTCGCAGCGCGTGCTGCCGCGTGAGCTCGCTGACCGCGCGACGTCGCTCCTGCGCGCCGGCCACGACGTCGACCGGTTGGCGCTGCTCGCGCGCGTCACGCGTGAGCTCGACGGCATCGCCGATCCGCTGAACCACGATGCCGCGCTCGCCGAGTGGCGGAAGCGCTCGATCACCCTCGGCCGCGAGGTCGAGGTGACCGACGCCGGCGGCGCGCCATTCCGCGGGAAAGCGAACGCCCTCGAAAACGATGGCGCGCTGGTCGTCGAAACACCCTATGGTCAGCAGCGCGTCATCGCGGGAGAGGTGCGGGTGCTCGGATGAGTGGGAAGTTCCCGTTCGCCATCATCATCGATGGGACCACGGTGTTGCCGCACTCGATGCGGCGCGAGCTCGATCTGCGCACGCTGCCGCTGCACGTGAGCTTCGGCGCGGAGTCGTACACCGCCGACGTCGATCTCTCCGCTGAGCAGTTCTACGAGAAGATCAAGGACCCGAAGGCGAAGCCGACCACGTCGCAGCCGTCGATCGGGGAGTGCCGCGACGTGTACGAGCTCGCCGTGCGTGACGGATACAAGGACATGCTCGTGCTCACCGTCGCGACGGAATTCTCCGGCACGTACTCCGTCGCGACCACGACCGCGCAGCAGATCATCGACACGAACATCGCGGTCGTGGACACGCGCTCGACCGCGTGCACGATCGGGCTCATCGCGACCGCCTGCGCGAAGGCCCGGCGGGACGGCCGCTCGCTCGAACAGACCGCGGCGCTCGCGCGGGATCTCGCGCCAAAGGTGCACCTGCTCGCGCTCATCGACACGCTCGACTTCCTCCGCCGCTCGGGCCGGATCTCCGGGGCGGCCGCCGCGTTCGGCTCGATGCTCTCGCTGAAGGTCATCCTCGACCTCGCCGACGGGAAGGCCGAGTCGGTCGAGAAGATCCGCACGCGCGAGCGGGGGATGACGACCCTGCAGGGGCTCGTCGAGGCCCGCTCGCAGCCCGGGACGAAGATCCACGCCGCGATCCTCCACGCGAACGCGCCCGAGCGGGCGCGGGTGCTCGGAGACTGGGTCGAAGAGCGCTACCACTGCGTCGAGTACTGGGTCGACGAGGCCGGTCCGGTGCTCGCGTCGCATGCCGGGCCGGGAGCGGTGGCGCTCGGCTGGTACCAAGAGGAACATGTTGCGTAATGAGGCTTCGGATGCCGTTCGGGCGGCAGCGCAAGGAGTTCCCGTCGCACCTCTGGACGCAGTGTCCGATCTGCGGCGAGATGCTGTTCAACAAGCAGCTCGCCCGGAATCACAACGTCTGCACGAACTGCGAGCACCACTTCCGGATCGGCGCGCGCGAGCGCATCGAGCTGCTGGTCGATAAGGGCAGCTTCACCGAGCGCGACACCGACCTGACCAGCGGCGACCCGCTCGGCTTTTCCGACCAGAAGCCGTACCGGCAGCGGATCCAGCAATCGCAGGCGAAGACCGGCGAGAAGGACGCCGCGATCTGCGGCTCCGCGAAGATCGACGAGAACCCGATCGAGCTCGCGGTCATGGACTTCGAGTTCATGGGCGGCTCGATGGGCAGCGTGGTCGGGGAGAAGCTCACCCGCGCCGCGGAGCGCGCGCTCGCGAGCCGCACGCCGCTCCTCATCGTCTCGTCGTCCGGCGGCGCGCGGATGCAGGAAGGCACGCTCTCGCTCATGCAGATGGCGAAGATCCTGGGCGCGCTCCATCGCCTTGATGAGGCGGGCCTTCCGTACATCAGCCTCCTCACCGACCCGACCACCGGTGGCGTGCTCGCGTCGTTCGCGTCGCTCGGGGACATCATCTTCGCCGAGCCGAACGCGCTCATCGGATTTTCCGGCGCGCGGGTGACGAGCGAGACGATCGGCGAGAAGCTGCCGAAGGGCTTCCAGCGCTCGGAGTTCGTCCTCGCGCACGGGTTCATCGATCAGGTCGTGCCGCGCGCGCAGCTTCGCGAGCGCATCGCGTACTTCCTGAACGCGTTCCGGCCGAGCGCGCGCGACCTGCGGTGGTCTCTCTAAATGGACGTCGTCGACCGGCTCCTCGGCGGGAAGAAGGCCACGGACGGGAACGGCCACATCCCCGCGGACGCCGGCCTCATCACCGATGCCGCGCTGCTCACCTCCCAGCGCACGCCGTGGCAGTCGGTCCAATTGGCGCGCGAGCTGAAGCGGCCGCACTCGCTCGAGATCATCGACGGCCTGTTCGAGAAGTTCCAGGAGCTGCACGGCGACCGAGGCTACCGCGACGATCCCGCGGTGGTCGGTGGGATCGCGGAGCTCGACGGCGTCGGTCCGGTCGTCGTCGTCGCGCAGCAGCGCGGCGCGACCACCGAGGAGAACATCGCCCGGAGCTTCGGGATGCCGTACCCCGAGGGCTACCGCAAGGCGATCCGCCTGTACCGGATGGCCGAGAAGTTCCACCTGCCGCTCGTCACCTTGGTGGATACCCCCGGCGCGTACCCCGGCCCCGAGGCCGAGGAGCGCGGGCAGGCCGAGGCGATCGCGAAGTCCATCCTGGTCATGACCGGTCTCCAGACGCCGATCGTGGCGATCATCATCGGCGAGGGCGGCTCCGGTGGCGCGCTGGCGCTCGCGGTCGGCGACGTCGTGCTCGCGCTCCAGAACGCGATCTACTCGGTCATCTCACCCGAGGGCGCGGCCGCGATCCTCTGGCGCAGCGCGACGGAGGCCGAGAAGGCCGCGAACGCGCTGAAGCTCGCCGCGAGCGACCTGTTGAAGCTCGGCGTCGTCGACGGGCTCATCCCCGAGCCGGCCGGTGGTGCGCACACCGATCCGCAGGCGACGATCACCGCGATCAAGTCCGCGCTCATCGTCCAGCTCGACCGGCTCGGGCGGATCCCGATCGCCGACCTCTTGTCCGCGCGCTACGAGCGGTACCGGCACATCGGCCTCGTAGTCGAGCCGCAGCCGGGCGCGGTGCCGGTGAAGAAGAGCGAGCCGTTCTGGCGCAGGGTGCTGCGGCCGACATGACCGACGAGAAGGACGAGGTCCTGGCACTGCTCGACGATCTGCTCCGGCTCGCAGAGGGATCCGGCGCGAGCGTGATCGAGGTCGAGGCCGAGGGGATGGCCGCCGCGATCGTCCGTGCTCCATCGGCGGTCGCGCCGGCCACTGCCGGGGCACGTGCGGCCGCAGCGCCGAAGGCTGCCGAGCCGTCGCGGGTGCATTCCTCGGGTGTCGGGATCTTCAGCGCGTCCAAGGAGTGGACCGCCGGCGACGAAGTGAAGAAGGGGACCGTGCTCGGCGCGGTGCAGTCGCTCGGCGCGATGACCGACGTGGTCGCCCCGATCGACGGCGTGCTTCGCGACGTCCTCGTCGCGGGCGGCGCGCCTGTCGAGTACGGCCAAGCGTTGTTCGCGATCGAGAAGCGATAGCGTCCGGCGACAGGTCGGGCAGGCTCGGCGATGGAAATGCGCTGCACGCGATGGCGATGTGACGTCGACGACGTTGCGGTTCCACTGACTGGGCGTCAGGGCAGCATTGGTTGGCGCACGGCCGCCCTGACGCGGGACCAGCCTTGTCGCCGGGAGGGCGGGAGCAGTGTTTGTTGAATCTGACCCGCTGCTCATGCCCGGGTTACCTGATCCAGAATCAGGAAATCACGTCTCGAACGAAGAATCGTCAATCAGGCGCGAATCGAATCAGGCAATCAATTGTCCAGCGTGTGTCGGAGCAGTTGTCCGTGTTCTTAGGCGTGTGCGGTCGCGGGTCATTGCTCTCGCGTACGAGTTAGCTGGCCCGTAACTCGAACGACGTGACGGCCAGCGGAGCCCAACGTTCATAGGCCATGCGACGTTCTGGCCGGGCCTCGTCGGCGCCCGAATGATCCGTCATCATCACGTGGTGAGACGCGTGGCGCTGGTTGCGGCACTGATTCTGTCTGCGTGCACCTCCGTCGGGGTGGCGCCGAGCGTGAGCGCGCAGCCGAGCGCGATGCCCTCCCTGGCTGCCTCAAGTCCGCCGGCAACCCAGGGCCGACCATCGCCGGCTCCCTACCCATCGCTTCCGCATCCCACGACGCCGATCCCTTCGATCCGCCCGCTGGCCCAGTACGCAACCACGGTGCTGACCCTCACGGTCGATGACCACATCGGCCAGCCGTCGGAATCGATCGTGTGGACGACGAAGCCGTATCAGCCGGATGCCGGCTACGCCGCGCGGGTCGCAAGCGCACTCGGTTTGCAGGGACCCGGCACGGTGGGCGACGCGCCGGGTGGCTCTGCGCCGTGGCGACTGTGGCTCGGACCCAAAGTGCTTGCGGTGAATGAGCGCACCGGTGACGTGCTGTTCTTCGATCCAACCGTGGACGATGGTCCACGTCCGGATGGTGCCGCGCAGCACGATCCCGCGTTCGACGTCGCACGCACCCTCACCGCGCTCGGGACAACCATCGACGTCATGTCCACGCCGAGCCGCAACCCGGTCTTCCGCGGGACGGATGCGCTCTCGGTCGCCCAGTCCGTCATGGATGGAAGCTGGCTCGGGCCGGGCTACCGGGATGGCGTGGTGCTGTTCACGGATGCGCCAAACCCGTACGACCCGATCTATTACCCGGGCACCACCATCTACGACACCGATGAGCTCGGGCTGGTCACCTCGAAGGGCCGGCCGGTCGAGATCGTCCATCATCCGTTCGGCACTCTCAGCGGCGGATCGATCTACCCGATCACGACGTATCGCGATGCTGCGAACGCACTGCGGGCGAACCCGAAGGCCTACTTGCGTCTGCTCTCCGCGCCGCTCGGAGAACCCGTGACGCTGCACGTGCTTCCAGACGGTGCGCGGATCGGCAGCGCCTGGGCGGGCGGTACCGCGGGCGACCTGACCCGAGCAAGCCGGACCCTAGTGCCGGTCTGGGAATTCCTCGCCGAAGGCACGAGTGCGAGCGGGAAGGCCGTGAGCGCAATGTTCACTGTTGATGCCGTCTTGCCGGAGTTCCGGGCACCCGCCGAGTCGGCGGCGCCGGCAGTCGACGCCGATGCGCTGCTCCGCACGCAGCTCTCGGTCAGCGTGGGCGGTCACCAACCCGACCGGATGAGCGTGTCGGCCACCGCGAAGGCCGAACTGATCGGGCTCGGATTCCCTGCCTCGACGTCGCCGTCGGTCGTGATGGTCAATGCGGACACCGCGTCCGTGACAGCGAACGACGGGCAGCGCACGATCGGATTCACCCTCCGCCATGCGTTCCCCGGACTCACGAACTCGATCTGGTACCTGCAGGACGTGCGGAAATAGATTCGAGACCAGGTGATCGAAGTCGCTGACAGGAAGTTGCCGAGTAGTTCGTCCGCCGTGTGGAGTGCGGCAACTGACTCCATATCAGCTGGTCCC
>DATCOD010000032.1:0-50598 GCA_036564905.1 Candidatus Limnocylindria bacterium | reverse complement strand
GCTCGACCGCGAGCCGTCGGCCGGCCTGGGCGTCGGCGCCTTCCTGGCGGGTCTGCTGCCACGGAGGAGCCGGCGGCCGGGGCCGCCCCGCGACGACGGGACCCCGGCGGGGGCGCTTCGGGCGATGTACTGGCACTACCTCGCCCGCGGTGACGCGAACGGCGTGACCTGGCGTTCCGCCGGCGAGACGCCGGCGGAGCACCACCGGCGGGCGGTGGCGATCGCGCCGGGCCACGCAGCCGCGGCCGTGCTCGTGCGCGCGTTCGAGGACCTCCGGTACGGCGACCGCGACCCGGATCCGGCGACCATCGCTGCCGCCCGCCGCTCGCTCGAGGCCCTGGGTGAGGCGCGGTGAACGTCGTCCTGGTCGTTGGGCCGACCGCGTCCGGGAAGAGCGCGCTGGCGCTCCGGGCCGCGGAGCGCAGCGGCGGCGAGATCGTATCGGCGGACTCGCGTCAGGTGTACCGCGGCCTGGACATCGGCACCGCGAAACCGACCGCGTCCGAGCAGCGTCGGGTGCGTCACCACTGCATCGACCTGGTCGATCCGTCGGAGCCCTACGACGCAGCGCGCTACCAGCGTGACGCGCGCGCGGCCCTCGCCGAGATCGCATCCCGCGGGACCACGGCGTACGTGGTCGGCGGCACGGGGCTGTATGTGCGCGCCCTGCTGGACGGACTGGTGCTCGAGGCCGCGCCGACCGACCCACAGCTGCGGCTGACGCTCGAGCACCGCGCCCTGGCCGAAGGCGGCGAGACGCTCCATCGCGAGCTCGGGCAGATCGATCCGGCGGCCGCGGAGCGGGTGGACCCGCGCAACGTCCGGCGGGTCGTTCGCTACCTCGAGCTCGCGCTGCTCGCGGGCCGCGTGCCGACGGAGCGCGGCCCGAAGATCGCCAGCCGTCGCATCGGACTCGACCCGCCACGGGCCTGGCTCGACGAGCGCATCGGCGCGCGCGTGCGAGAGATGGTCGATCAGGGCGTGCTGGACGAGACCCGGCGCCTCATGGACGCCGGCATCGACCCGCGGTCGCCGAGCATGAGCGGGCATGGCTACACCCACTGGGCGTCGCATCTGCGCGGTGAGCTCGCGCTCGACGCCGCGATCGCGGCGACGGCGAAGGACGTGCGCGCGTACTCGCGCCGCCAGATGACCTGGTTCCGCCGGGACCCCGACATCCGCTGGGTCGATCCGACGACCGCCGACGCGCAGGCACTGCTCGAGGCGGTCGCGGCGTGAACTTCACGAAGATGCACGGCTGCGGCAACGACTTCATCGTCGTCGACGAGGCCGTGGCCATCGACGGAACGCGGGCGCGGGCGCTCTGCGACCGGCGCACCGGCATCGGCGCCGACGGGATCCTGGTCATCGGTCCACCGCGGGATCGCCGCTGGCCGCTCGCCATCCACAACGCCGACGGCTCCATCGCGGAGGCCTGCGGTAACGGGTCACGCTGCGTCGCGCGGTACCTGCTCGATCGCAACGGGGGTGACGGGCTCGAGCTCGAGACGGCGAGCGGGACCGTGCGGGCGTGGCGCGACCCTGAGGGCATCGGCATCGAGCTGGCCGCGCCGGTGCTAGGCGACGTCCTGCGTGTCGACGGTCGCGAGGCACGCTCCGTGCGCGTCGGGAACCCGAACGTGATGGTCTTCGTCGACGATCCCGCGCGAGAGGATCTCGAAGCGCTCGCCGCTGCGTCGACCGCGCTCGCCGGACCGGCGAACGTCGGCGCCGTCGCGCGACGTGGCGTCGCCGACCTTTCGCTCCGCGTGCACGAGCGCGGAGTGGGGGAGACGCTCGCCTGCGGGACCGGGTCATGCGCGGCGGTCGCGGCCGCGATCGCGCGCGGCGATGTGACGAGCGATACGGTCCGCGTGCACCTGCCGGGTGGGACACTGGTCGTCCGGCCACGCGGCGACCGCTACGAGCTCGCCGGGCCGGCCGAATACGTATTCACAGGGCAGACAGGAGACCCATGACCTTCGAGACCGCTGTGCCGGCCGAACGCGCGTACCTCGTCGGGCTCGAGCAGCAGGGAAACGCGCTCGAAGCCGAGGACTCCCTCGACGAGCTCGCGACCCTGGTGGTCGCGGCCGGGGCGACGGTCGTCGGCCGCGCGACGCAGCAGCGCCGCACGCCCGACCCGAACACCTGGGTCGGGAAGGGGAAGGCGGAGGAGCTGGCGATCGAGCGCGCCCGCAGCGGCGCGGACCTGGTGGTGTTCGACGACGAGCTCTCGCCGAAGCAGCAAAAGAACCTCGAAGGGTTGCTCGACGCGCGCGTGATCGACCGGTCCGCGGTGATCCTCGACATCTTCGCGCGCCACGCGCGCTCCCGCGAGGGCCAGCTCCAGGTGGAGCTGGCCCAGATGGAATACCGGATGCCGCGGCTCCAGGGCCTCGGCCGCGAGCTCTCGCGGCTCGGCGGCGGCATCAACACCCGCGGTCCCGGCGAGTCGAAGCTCGAGAGCGACCGGCAGGTGATCCGCCGTCGCATCCAGGACCTGAAGGCGCGTCTCGCGACGGTCGCGGAGCAGCGGGGGCGCTCGCGGAGATCGCGCGCGCAGGAGGGCCTGTTCCTCGCCGCCCTGGTCGGCTACACGAACGCCGGCAAGTCGACGCTGCTCAACGCGCTCTCGGGCTCGGACGTGCTCGTGGCCGATCAGCCCTTCGCGACACTGGACCCGACCACCCGCCGCACCACCGTCGCGAACGGCGTGAATCTGCTCGTCTCCGACACCGTGGGCTTCGTCAACAAGCTGCCGCCGACGCTGGTGGCCGCGTTCCGGGCGACGCTCGAGGAGCTCGCGGACGCCGATCTCCTCGTGCACGTCGCGGACGTTTCGCACCCGAACCTCCACGAGCGCATGCGCGTCGTGAAGGACACGCTCGCGTCGCTCGGCCTTGCCGCGCGGCCGCAGCTGCTCGTCCTGAACAAGGCCGACCTGCTCCGGGGAGCCGAGGGCGATGCCCTCCGCGAAGCGCTCGGGGCGGAATTCCCACGCGCGCTCTTCGTCTCGGGGCACACCGGCCTGGGCATCGACGCGCTCCGCCTGCGCCTCGGCGAGACCGCGCAGGCGAGCTGGACGAAGATCCGGATCACGCTCCCGTACGACCGCGGCGGGGCGATGATCCAACGAATCCGCGAGCGCGGTGCGTTGCGGCGCGAGGAGTACTCCGAGCGCGGCATCGACGTCGAGGCCGACGTGCCCGCGGACCTCGCGGCGGAGCTCCGCGATCTGGCGCGGACCTAGTGGCGGCGGCCGCCGTCCCGGTCACCAGCTATCGCGCCCTCCTGCACGTGCCGGGCTTCCCGCGCCTCGCGGTCGCGACCCTCCTCGTCCGGGCCGGCGCGTCGATGTGGCAGCTCGCGCTCGTCCTCTTCGTGCTCCAGCGCTACGGGTCGGCGTCGCTGGCCGGGATCAGCGTGTTCCTCGCCATCGCCCCCGGGGTGATCGTGAGCCCGATCGCCGGCGCGTTGCTCGACCGCTACGGCCGCGTCCGGCTCATGGTGTCGGATTACGCGGTGTCGGCGCTGGCGCTGGTCGGGATCGTCGTGCTCGCGTCCGTTCAGGCGCCGCTCCCCGCGATCCTGGTACTCGTCGTCGTCGGCTCGCTCATGAACCCGCTCGGCACGAGCGGCTCACGGTCGCTGTTCCCGCTCGTCATCCCCTCGCATCTGTGGGATCGCGCGAACGCCGTCGACTCGATGTTCTACATGCTCACCACCGTGCTCGGGCCGCCGCTCGCGGGCGCGATCGTGGCGTTCTTCTCGCCGGAGGCGGCGATCGGGGCGACCGCGGTCGTCTTCGTCGCCGGCGCGGCGGCGCTCGTCGCTGTTCACGACGTGCCATCCGACCGCGACGACCGCGCCGGGCTGCTCGCCGAGGCCCGCGCCGGCGTCGTCTATGTGCTGCGGAACCGGGCGCTCCGCGGGCTCGCGGTCGGGATGTCGGTGGTGAACCTGGGGCAGGGGATCCTCCTGGTCGGACTGCCCGTGCTCGTCCTGCAGGGCGGGTACGGCGGCCCGCAGCTCGTCGGCGCGCTGTGGTCGGTCATGGGCGCCAGCGGCATCGTGGGCGGTCTGCTTTCCGGTCGATGGGGGAGCGTCGGCCGCGAGCGTCCGATGCTGGTCGTCGGGATCCTCGGGATCGGCGCGGGCATCGGGGCGATCGCGCTCGCGCACGCGCTCGCCGCGCTCGTCGTCGGCGTCGTGCTGATCGGGGTCGGCAGCTCGGTCATGGACGTCGCGCTGTTCTCGCTGCGCCAGCGGGTGACCGATCCGGCGTGGTTCGGCCGCGCCTTCGCGGTCTCGATGCACCTGAACTACTCGGGGATCCCCGTCGGCTCCGCGCTCTCCGGCCCACTGCTCGCGATCTCCACGCCGTTCGCCCTCGCCGTGGCCGTCGGGTTCGCGCTGGCCGCGGCCGGGCTCACGTTCGTCATGGTCCCGTCGACCGAGCGGAGCTAGCTTCGGCCGACGACGATCGGGACATCGTCGCGGTTGCCCCATTCCTCCCAGGAGCCGTCATACGTGCGCACGTCGTCGTGCCCGAGGGCTGTAAGCACCAAATGCGTGAAGGCCGCCCGGACGCCGGCCTGGCAGTAGGTGATCGTCGCGGTCTCCGGCCCGAAGCCGGCGTCGATGTACATCTGCTCCAGCTCCTCCGGATCCTTCAGCATCCAGTCGTCCCCCAGCGCGTCCTTCCAGAGGATGTTCACCGCGCCGGGGACGTGTCCCCCGTGCTTCGCCCGCGGCTCTGCGCCCGTGTACTCGGCGTCGCGGCGCACGTCGAGGATCCACGGGTCGCCTGTCCGTACCGCGGCGAGCACGTCGTCCCGGGTCGCGACGACGCCGTCGCGGGGCCTCGGGGTGAAGGTCGCGGGCGTCACGGAGACTTCGCCCGGCTCCACCGGCCGGCCCTCGCGGAGCCACCGCTGCAGCCCACCCTCCAGCACGGCCATCCGGTCGTGGCCGGAGCGGCGGAGCGCGAGCCAGAGCCGCGCGGCGTGATGGCCGCCCTCCGCGTCGTAGCCGATGACGAAGGTGTCGTCGCCGATCCCGAAGCGAGCCATCGTCGCCGCGAACTCCGCCGGCCCCTGCAGCATGAATTGCGGGTGCCCCGAAGCGGGCGGGGGAGCGGCGATGTCGCGGCTCCAGTCGATGTGGACGGCCCCCGGCAGGTGCGCATCCAGGTACTCGGTGCGCGCCTCCGCGCCGAAGCTGAACCGGCAGTCGACGATGCGGACCTTCGGATCCCGGAGCCGCGCGGCCACCTGCTCGGTGGACCAGAACAGGTCCGGGCGCGCGAAGGTGCTCACCGCGACAATCTAGCCGTGCTCCGCGGGAACCTTCGGCGCGGCCTCCGGCTCGTGCGCCTCCGCACGCACCGCACGCCTGCCGTCACCGTGACGCTGTACGAGCGCGCCGGCTGCCACCTGTGTGAGGAGACCCACCGTGCCCTGCGACGCATCGGCCTCGACCGGCCGCTGGCCATCGAGCGCGTCGACATCGCCGCCGATCCGGTCCTCGAGCTCCGGTACGTCGTCCGGATCCCGGTGGTGGCGGTGGGGGACGCCGAGCTCGATGCCGCGCGCTTGGCCGACCCGGAGATCGCCGCGTGGCTCCTGGCGGTCGCGGGCCCGACCCTTGACAGAGGCAACTAGATTGTTGAGATCGGCAAGCATCAGGTGGCCCGGCCGACGCCGGCGGCGGCGTTCGATCGCCGCGTCGCGGACGTCCGGCGGTTCAGCCGCTTCTACACGCGCCAGGTCGGGCTGCTCCGCGACGGCTACCTCGCGAGCCCGTTCTCGCTGACCGAGGCTCGGGTCCTGTACGAGGTCGCAAGCCGCGAGCACGCGATCGCCGCCGATCTGACGAAGGAGCTCGGGCTGGACGCCGGCTACCTCAGCCGGATCCTGGCGGCGTTCCGCCGGCGTGGCCTGATCGAGCGTCGCGCGTCGGCGGAAGACGCCCGCCGGAGCGAGCTCCGCCTCACCAAGCGGGGCAGGGGCGTGTTCGCCTCGCTCGATGCCGGATCGAGGGATGACATCGGGGCACAGCTCGCCCGGCTCGCCGTGCCGGACCAGTCGCGGCTCGTGGGGGCGATGGCGACCGTCGAGCGGCTGCTGAGCGAGCCGAAGTCGACGACCGGTGCTGGCTATGTGCTCCGGCCGCCGCGGTCAGGAGACTACGGGTGGGTCGTGCAACGCCACGGAGCGCTCTACGCCGAAGAGTACGGCTGGAACGAGGAGTTCGAGGGGCTCGTGGCCGGCATCGTCGGTAAATTCGTCGAGCACCTCGACCCGACGCGCGAGCGGTGCTGGATCGCGGAGCGCGGTGGCGAGAACGTCGGCTGCGTCTTCGCGGTCAAGCAGTCGGCGAGCGTCGCGAAGCTGCGCCTCCTCCTGGTCGAACCGCAGGCGCGCGGCCTCGGGATCGGCAAGCAGCTCGTGGACGAGTGCATCGCGTTCAGCCGGACGGCCGGCTACAAGAAGCTGCGCCTGTGGACGAACAGCGTGCTTCGCGCCGCGCGCCACCTGTACGAGGAGGCCGGGTTCGAGCTGGTGGAGGAGGAGAGCCACCACAGCTTCGGGAAGGATCTGGTCGGCGAGACCTGGGAGCTGACGCTCTAGGACACTTGTGTCCAAGAGCGATTATCCATAAGATTAGGGAAGTGACCACCACCGTCGCGCAGCTCAAGGCGGCCTACCTCCAGCACCTGGTGCTGAAGGGCCGGTCCGAGCGCACCCTGGAGGGCTACGGCGCGTACCTCGACGAGTTCATCGCGTTCGCGACGACGAGTGGCGTGCCGCCGACGGCTCCGGCGACGAAGCTCGAGCGCGAGCTGCTGACCGCGTTCCAGGTCCGCCTGGCGACGCGCAACGGGCCGAGCGGCAAGAAGCTGTCCCTTGCGACGCGCAACCTCTTCGGCTCGGCGGTCCGCGGCATGCTCCGGCACGGGGTCACGGTCCTCGATCTGAAGCTGCCGGCCCCCGACACGATCGTCCTGGCGAAGGTCGGTGACCGTGGCACGCGACGGATGGACACGGCGGACTTCGAGCGGATCGTCGCCGCGATCACGAAGGACTCGCCGCAGGCGCTGCGTGACCGTGCGCTCCTCGAAGTGCTGTTCGCGACCGGCTGCCGGTTATCGGAGCTCTGTAGCTTGACCCGCCGGCGGGTGGATCTGAAGACGCGCGAAGTCGAGGTCATCGGCAAGGGCAAGAAGGTCCGCGGCACATTCCTCACCGACTCCGCGGCCGACTGGCTGCAGCGATACCTGAACACCCGCCGGGACGACAGTCCCTACCTGTTCATCTCGCGCCAGACGGTCCGGAACGTGCCCGATCCGAAGACCGGTGCACGACGGCCGAAGAAAGACGTATACCCGCTGCACCCGAATACGGTCGAGCACATCGTGAAGCAGCTCGCGCTCCGTGCCGGCCTGCCTGACGAGTTCTCGCCGCACTGGTTCAGGCATGGCCGGCTGACGATCGTGGCGCGGCACGCCGGCCTGTTGGCGGCGCAGGAGCTCGCGGGACACGCGAGTCCCGAGACCACCAAGCGCTACACGAAGATCACCGGTAGCGAGCTGAAGACGCATTTCGACGAGGCCGATCGCCGCGAGCGTCGACCGGGGTAGACCCGTTCCGCGCTATCTTGCGGCAATGGACGAGCCGGCGGCGCGCGCCTTTCTCTTCCGGCGCTTCGGACCTGCGGCGCGTGTCGATGTGATGCGTCCCGGCGACTGGTCTGCGGCGTACTCGGTCCGGACCGCGGACGCGGACCTTGTCGCCCGGTTCAGTGCCTACGACGAGGACTTCGAGAAGGATGCCTACGCGGCCCGCTACGCCTCTCCGGACCTGCCGATCCCGTCGATCATCGAGCGGGGTCCGGCCGGCAGCGGTTACTACGCGGTCGCTCCCCGCATGCCGGGCCGCCACATCGACATCCTCGACGAGGCGGGCATGCGCCGCGTGCTGCCATCGTTCTTCAAGGCGCTCGATGCGCTACGCGCGGTCGATGTCTTCGCCGGTGCTGGCTACGGCGGATGGCGCGTCGACGGACGTACGTGGTACCCGACGTGGAACGAGTATCTCGTCGGTGTCGCGAGCGGTCGGGCGACGCGCGGTAGCACCGGGTGGCGCGAGCTGCTGCGCTACTCGCCCACACACACGGCGACGTTCGAGGAGGGCTTCGCGCGGATCCAGGATCTGGTCGGGTTCTGCCCGGAGGACCGTCATGTCGTCCACGAGGACCTCATGAACTTCAACGTCCTTGTCGACGGCGACCGCATCAGCGCGGTTCTCGACTGGGGCAGCTCGATCTACGGCGACTTCCTCTACGACCTCGCCAAGCTCGTGTTCTACGAGCCGTGGTATCCGCAGTGGCGGGGCATCGACTTCGCCGCAGAGGCCCGCGCGCACTACGAGGCACTGAGCATCCCCATCCCGCACTTCGCTGAACGCCTGCGCTGCTACTGCATCCGGGAGGGGATCAGCGGCATGGCGTACAGCGCGTTCCGCAAGCGCTGGGAGCAGGTCGAGTTGAAGGCGCGCCGGGTCCTGGAGATCACGCGGGCCTGACCGCTACGCGACCGGCGTCGGCTCCCCCGCCGCGGACATCTCGTCGACGATCTCCGAGTAGGTGCGTGGCTCGAGCTGGCGCGGGCGCAGGCCGAGGTCGTAGGCCATCGCGTCGATGTCGGCGGTCGGCGTCAGCGCCTCGATCTCGCAGAACCAGCCGGCCCCGTCCATGTGGTCGAGCGACACCTCGAACTCGCCGATCACGTAGACCTCGCGCAGCTTCACGAACTTGCGGATGCGCCGGAACCCGAGCTCCGCGATGAGCTCCTCGATCGGCCCCGACACGAGCACCGCGGTGATCTCCTTGCGGACCTTGTCGACGCCGTGCATCTCGCGCGGGCTCTTGTACGTGAGCTCCTGGACCCCACCCTCGTCGCGGAACCGCAGCCGGAGCCGGCGGTCCTCGTCCTGGAGGTGAAGGCTCGGGTGATCGAAGAACACGTCGCCCTCGGCGCCGGCCCGGACCCAGCGGCCGTCGTTCTCGAGCCGCTTCCGCAGCTCGGTCACGGCGAGGTCGGGGACCTGGTATTTGCGCTCGCGCTCGATCACAGGTGCAGGCTAGGTCGTTCGGTTGGACTAGACAATCCGCCGGATTGTGTACGCGCGGTCAACTAGGCGGCGGGAGCGATCTCCTCCAGCGACTTCCCGCGGGTCTCCTCGCCCAGCAGCGCGACCGCCACGGCGGTCAGGAGCAGGAGCCCCGTGAACAGGCCGAAGACGGCGGGCTGACCGGCCGAGGCGACGAGCGTGGCCGTCAGGAACGGGCCGATGACCCCGCCGATCCGGCCGACCGCCGCGGCCGTGCCGCTGCCGGTGGCCCGGAGTGCCGTCGGGTAGAGCTCCGGCGACAGCGTGTACACGACGCCCCAGGCCCCGAGATTGAAGAACGACAGGAGCGCGGCGAACACGATCGCATCGTTCTGGGTGCCGCTATTCCCAAAGAGCACCGCCGCGATCGCCGAGCCGACCAGGTAGGCGACCAGCGTCGGCCGCCGGCCGACCCTTTCCACGAGCCAGGCCGCGCTGAAGTACCCCGGCACCTGCGCCAGCGTCGACACGAAGAAGTACGTGTTGCTCTGGTTCACCGTGAAGCCGCGCCCTGCGAAGAGCGATGGCAGGAACGTGAACATCCCGTAGTACGTGAGCGTGATGCCGAACCAGAGGATCCAGAGCATGAGCGTTCGGCGGGCATACCGCGGGGCGAAGAGCGCGCCGATCGAGGCGCTGCTCCCGCCGACCGACCGCTCCGGCGCGACCGGCTTGGTCACCGTGATGAGCGCTCCCCCGCCCTCGCGCTCGACGCGGCGCACGACGGCGTCGGCCTCGGCGGCGCGTCCGTGCTCCGCGAGGAACCGCGGCGACTCCGGCAGGGCCCGGCGGAGGTACGCGACGTAGAGGGCCGGCAGCGCACCGACCAGGAACGCGCCGCGCCACCCGAACTGCGGCAGGACGACGAGCGCGACGACGCCCGCGAGGATCGTCCCGTACGCCCAGAACGACTCCAGCAGCACGATGAACCGGCCGCGCGACGCACGCGGCGCGTACTCGGACACGAGCGTCGATGCCACCGGCAGCTCGCCGCCGAGGCCCAGCCCGGCGATGACCCTCGCGACCAGCAGCGTCTCGAAGCTCGGCGCGAACGCGGACAGCACCGCGCCGAACGAGAAGAGCACGAGCGTCGCCTGGAACACCGTCTTCCGACCCAGTCGGTCCGCGAGCCGGCCGGCGATCGCCGCGCCGAAGAACATCCCGACGAACCCGGCGCTCGCCACGAACCCGGTCTGCGTCGGATCGAGGCCGAACTCGGTGCGGATCGGCACCAGGAGGAACGCGATGAGGATCACGTCCATCGCGTCGAACATCCAGCCGAGACCGGCGACGACGAGGAGCCGCCAGTGGAAGCGGTTCAGCGGGAGCCCATCGAGGCGCGTGAGGAAGGTCTCGGCCGCCATCGCTAGATGCACCGCTCCGCGACGAGCAGCTCGGCATTCAGCACCGATGCGCCGGCCGCCCCGCGGATCGTGTTGTGTCCCACGACGACGAACTTCAGCCCGAGCACCGGATCGACGCGGATCCGCCCCACGGACGAGGCCATCCCGTGCTCGGTGTCACGGTCGAGGAGCGGCTGCGGGCGATCCGGCTCGTCGCGCACGACGATCGGGTGCGCCGGCGCCGACGGAAGGCCCAGCTCCTGCGGACGGCCGGTGAACCTCCGGAAGCTCGCCGTCACCGCGGCGACGCTCGGTGCGCCCGTCAGCCGGACGCTCACGGTCTCGGTGTGACCGTCACGGACGAGCACCCGATTGCAGTGCACGGACATCGGGAAGCGCGCCGGCTCGAACCCGGTCGGGCTCCAGCCGCCGAGGAACTTCTGGGTCTCCTCGACGACCTTCTCCTCCTCGCCGCCGATGTACGGGACGACGTTGTCCAGGACGTCGAGCGACGGCACGCCGGGATAGCCGGCGCCTGAGATCGACTGCATCGTCGTGACGATCAGCTGCTCGATCCCGAAGTCGCGATGCAGCGGCGCGATGGCGAGGGTCAGGTGGATGGCGGTGCAATTGCCGTTCGTGACGATCGAGCCCGTCCAGCCGCGGGCCTCGCGCTGTTTCGCCAGGGCCTTCACGTGCTCGAAGTTCACTTCCGCGAGCAGGTTCGGGACGTCGCCATCCATGCGGTGCGTGCTCGCGTTGCTGAACACGTGGTGGCCGGTCTTCGCGAGCGCGGCCTCGTGCTCGCCCGCGGCCTCGGTCGGCAGCGCGCTGAAGCAGAGCTCCGCGCCGAGGTCCGGGCGGGTCGGCTCCAGCCGCAGGTCGGCGACCGAGGCCGGCATCGGCGTCGGGAGATGCCAGTGGACGACGTCGGCGTACCGCCGGCCGGCGCTCCGCTCGGACGTCGTGAGCGCGGTCAGCTTGAACCACGGGTGATCGGCAAGCAGGCTGATGAAGCGTTGCCCGACCGTCCCCGTCGCCCCGAGGACCGCGACCGTCCGCTGCTGCGTCATCCGCGCAAAGTGTGACAGACCGAGCGACCCGTGGCTCCTACCGGAGCTGTTGTCGCAGCACCATCGTCAGGATCCCGTCGTTGCGCATGTACTCGACGTCCGTGGGATCGTCGACCCGGGCCAGCGTCTTGAACCGGATGGTCGTTCCATCGGCCCGCGTGGCCTCGACCTCGATCCGCGCGTGGGGCGCGATGCCGGCGAGCCCGCGGATCGTGAAGGTCTCCTCCCCGGTCAGGCCGAGCCCGGCGGCGCTCGATCCGGTCTCGTACTGCAGCGGGAGGATGCCCATCCCGACGAGGTTCGAGCGGTGGATCCGCTCGTAGCTCTCGGCGATGACGGCGCGGACCCCGAGGAGCTTCGGGCCCTTCGCCGCCCAGTCGCGGGAGCTTCCCGACCCGTATTCCTTGCCCGCGAGGACGACGAGCGGGACCTGTTCGTCCCGATAGCGGATCGCGGCGTCGAAGATCGTCATCTTGTCGCCGCTCGGCAGGTGCTTCGTCCAGTAGCCCTCGGTGCCGGGCACCAGGCCGTTGCGCAGGCGGATGTTGGCGAACGTGCCACGCACGAGCACCTCGTGGTTGCCGCGACGGGTGCCGTAGGCGTTGAAGTCCGCCGGAGCCACCCCGTTGGCGATCAGGTACCGGCCGGCCGGGCTCGCGGCGGGGATGCTGCCGGCGGGCGAGATGTGGTCAGTGGTGACCGAGTCGCCGAGGACCGCGAGCGCGCGCGCGCCGACGATATCCGCCAGGTCATGCGCCGGGCCGAGCTCCTGGAAGAAGGGCGGCTCCTGCACGTAGGTCGACGTCGCATCGAACGGGAACAGCTTCCCCGTCGGTGCCGGCATCGCGCGCCAGTGCTCGTCCCCGTCGAAGATCTTCGCGTATTCAGCCTCGAACATCGATGTGTCGACCGACGACGCCACCGCATCCGCGACCTCCTGCGGGCTCGGCCAGATCTCGTGGAGGAACACCGGACGTCCGTCACGGCCCGTGCCGAGCGGCTGGTCCTGCAGGTCGATATGCACCGTGCCCGCCAAGGCGTACGCGACGACGAGCGGCGGTGACGCGAGGTAGCTGGACCGCACGAGCGGGTGCACGCGGCCCTCGAAGTTGCGGTTGCCCGAGAGGACCGCGACGACGTTCAGATCGCCGTCCTTCACGGCCCCTTCGACCTCGGCGCTGGCGAGCGGGCCGCTGTTCCCGATGCAGGTCGTGCAGCCGTAGCCGACGAGGTAGAAGCCGAGCTTCTCGAGCGGCTCCATGAGCTTGGCCTTCTCGAGGTAGCGGGTCACGACCCGTGATCCGGGCGCGAGGCTCGTCTTCACCGTCGGCCTCACGCTGAGTCCGCGCTCCACCGCCTTGCGCGCGAGCAGGCCGGCCGCGACCATCACCGATGGGTTCGACGTGTTGGTGCAGCTCGTGATCGCCGCGATGACGACATCGCCGTCGACCACCGCGCCGGCTCTCGTCGCGGTCGCGACCGTACCGGCGACCGCTTTCGGTGCCGCCGCGGTGAACGACTGCCAGACCCGGTCCAGCGACACGCGGTCCTGCGGGCGCTTCGGCCCGGCGACGGATGGCTCGATGCTCCCGAGGTCGAGCTCGACGAGCTCGTCGAACGCCGGCATCGGGCTGTCGTCCGTGCGGAACAGGCCCTGCGCCTTCGCGTACGTCTCGACGAGATCGATGTGCGCCCGCTCGCGTCCGGTGAGCGCGAGGTAGCGCAGCGTCTGGGCGTCGATGGGGAACAGCGCGGCCGTCGCGCCGTACTCCGGGCACATATTTGACAGCGTCGCGCGGTCCGCGACCGCGAGGCCCGAGAGGCCGGCGCCACAGAACTCGACGAACTTGTTCACGACGCCCTTCCGGCGGAGGACCTCGGTGAGGGTCAGGACGAGGTCGGTCGCGGTCGTGCCGGTGGGCAGCTGACCCGAGACCCGGACCCCGACGATGATCGGTGCCGGCAGGTAGAGCGGCTGGTCGAGCATCGCGGCCTCGGCCTCGATACCGCCGACGCCCCAGCCCAGCACGCCGAGGCCGTTCACCATCGTCGTGTGCGAGTCGGTCCCGACCAGCGTGTCCGGGATGGCGAGGCGGCGACCGGCAGTGGCGCGGATCTGCACGACCCGCGACAGTCGTTCGAGGTTCACCTGGTGGCAGATGCCCATCCCCGGTGGCACGACGCGGAACGTCTCGAACGCTTGCTGCGACCAGCGCAGCAGCGAGTAGCGCTCGATGTTCCGCTCGTACTCCTTCTCGATGTTCCGCTCGTAGCCGATCGGCGTCCCGAACGCATCGACCTGCACGGAGTGGTCGATCACGAGGTCCACGGGGATGAGCGGCTCGATGCGCGCCGGGTCCTTCCCCGCACGCTGCATCGCCGCACGCATCGCGGCGAGGTCGACGGCCGCGGGGATGCCGGTGTAGTCCTGCATCAGCACCCGCGACGGTCGGAACGGGAGCTGCGCTCCGGCAGGCTGTGCCTTCGGCCAGCTCGCCAGGGCCGCGACGTCTTCGGGCCGCACCCGGCCGACCTGCGCCTCGCGGACCAGACCTTCCAGGAGGACCTTGACCGTCATCGGCAACGACGCCGGATCGCCGAGGCCGGCCCGGCGGACCACGTCGAGGTCGACGAACTCGAGGTCGGTGCCTGGGAGCCGCGCGGGCCCCCCGAGATCGTGGGTCATTTCGCGCTCCCCTTCCGATCCCCGGGCGATCCCGCGTGGAACTCCTGGTGGATCGCCCTGACTGCCTGCTCGCGGTCCTTCTCGCCCACGACGAGCGAGATGTTGAGCTCGGACGAGCCCTGCGCGATCGCGATCACGTTCACCTTCGCTCGGCCGAGCGCGCCGAACAGCCGTGCCGCGACGCCGGGGGTCCCGCGCATGCCCTCCCCCACCGCCGACACGATCGCAACAGGGGATTCGATCGCCACCTTCTCGACATCGTGGCGCGCAAGCTCGCGCGAGAACATCTTCCGGAGTGCGGTCTCGAGCCGCTCGATCGAATCGTCGGGCACGACGAGGCAGATCGAGTTCTCGCTCGAGGCCTGACTGATCATGAGGACCGAGATCTGCTCGGCCGAGGTCGTGTCGAATACCCGTGCCGCGAAGCCGGGCACCCCGCTCATGCCCGCGCCCTGCACCGTGATGAGCCCGAGCCCGCCCAGCGAGGTCGTGGCTTTCACGACCGTGTTGTCCCGCGGGGTCGTCGCGGTGATCGTGGTGCCCGGATCGTCGGGCGCGAACGTGTTCAGGATCCGCACGGGGATGCCGGACTCGATCGCCGGCAGGACCGTGCGGGGGTGGATGACCTTGGCGCCGAAGTACGACAGCTCCGCCGCCTCGGCGTAGCTGATCGCCGGCAGCGGTCTCGCATCGGGCACGATCCGCGGGTCGGCGCTCATGACGCCGCTCACGTCAGTGAAGATCCGGCACTCGCGCGCCCCGAGGGCTGCCGCGAAGACCGCCGCGGAGTAATCGGAACCCCCGCGGCCGATGGTGGTCGTGACCCCGTCGACGGTCGAACCGACGAATCCGGTGACCACCGGCACGGTCCCGTATCGCATCCGGGGCACCAGCTGGGCTTCGACGCGCTGCCTGGTGAGCTCGAGGAGCGGGTTCGCGCGGCCGAACGCGTCGTCGGTCACGAGGAGGCCTTCGGCCGACAGTGCTTCCGCCGCGACACCTCTGGCATTCAGCACGGCGGCGACGATCGGCGCGGAGACGCGCTCGCCGTACGAGAGGATCGCATCGAGGGATCGGATGCTGCACTCACGCAGGAGCGCGACGCTGCGCAGGAGCGCGATCGTGCGGTCGGTCAGGTCGACGATCTCGCTGAGCGCCGTCGCGCCATTCACCCCCACGAGGTCGGCGATGAGGTTGCGGTGCTGCTCCGAGAGCCGCTCGATGGCTTGCTGGGCCCCCGACGCATCACCGTCCGCCGCCTGCGCGGCGGCCTTCACCAGCGCGTCGGTCGTGCCCGCGGTCGCGGAGACGACGACCATCCGCTGGCCCTGTTCGGCCGCCACGATCTTGGCCACCGCCTCGATCGCGGGCGGCGACGCCACCGACGTGCCCCCGAACTTGAAGACCAGCGGCTTGCTCAGCGAGCGGACCTCGCGATCGCGATCACATCCGCGAGTATCGCGGAAGCGGTCGCGTCTCCGCCCGCGCCCGGGCCGCTCCAGATGAGGCGATCGGCCAGGTCGGACTCCAGCGTGATGACGTTCGTCGGGCCCGACGCACGTCCCTCGAGCGAGTCCGCCGGTACCTCTTCGGGCCCGACCCGGCACTTCGTGGCCTTCTCGCCGAAGTCGGCGACCGCCAGGTAGCGCAGCCGCGCGCCCCGCGCGGTGGCGGCGTCGGCATCGGCGGCGGTCACGGTGCGCAGCGACGTCCGCCGGACCTGATCGGGCCGGAAGTGCCGGCCCTCAAGGAGGCTGACCAGGATCGAGAGCTTGTAGGCGGCGTCGAAGCCGTCGATGTCGTTCGTCGGGTCGGACTCCGCGTAGCCCTTCGCCTGCGCCTCCTCGAGCGCTTCCGCGAAGGCGACCCCGTTCTCCAGCCGGGCGCAGATGTACGTGGTGGTGCCGTTCAACAGGCCACGCAGCACCCGTGGGCGCACCGCTCCGAGGTCCATGACGCCGCGCACGACCGGCACCGCGCCGCCGACGGCGGCCTCGAAGCGCAGCTCACGGTGGGCGAGCCGCGCGGCCTCGTGGAGCGGATCCCACTCTTTCGCGACGGCCTCTTTGTTGGCGGTGACGACATGCTTGCCGCGCTCGAACGCCGCGAGGAGGAGGTCGAACGCGGGCTGGTGCCCCCCGACGGCCTCGATGACCACGGAGATCTCCGGATCGTCGAGGATCTCGAACGGGTCGGCGGTGAGCCGCACGTCACCGGCGTCGCGGGCCTTCTTCGGGTCGCGGACCGCGGCCCCGAGCAGCCGCACCGCCCGGCCCGCGGCGGCATCGATGCGCCTCTGCCGGTCGGCGAACGCGCGCCCGACGGCGCTGCCGACGGTGCCGACCCCGAGGAGCCCGACGCCGAGCGGTTTGGCGGTCATGCCGCCACCGGCCGGCCGTACACGATGCGGCCGGCGGCCTGTCGCTCGACCGTGGTCCGGTCACCGAGCAGCGCTCGGACCTCGCGATCGAACGCATCCGCGGCCGCGACCCCGATGCGGTGCCGCGCGAGGGAGCTGCGCGCGTGGAACGAGGCGATGTACTCGTCGACCGTCTGCGTGAAGGGCTTCACCTGCGTGCTGACCTGACCCTCACGGACGAACAGTCCGAGGCGCTCGAGCTCCGGGATGAGCCGGAACTGATGCCACGTCCGCATGATCGAGTAGCGGCCGACGATCGTCCGCAGCTCCTCGGCCCAGGGCTCGGGAGTCTCGGGATCATCCGAGATGGCGAGGCGTGCGCCCGGCGAGAGGGCTTGCGCGAAACGTGGCAGCACGACCTCCCAGTCCATCCAGTGGAGGCTCTGGCCGGTCGTGATCAGCCCGTACGGGCCGTCCAGCGGCGCGGTCTCGGCGGCCCCGAGGATCCACCGGATCCGCGGGTCATGACCGTGTTCGAGCCGCTGCCCTTCCGCGAGCATCGCGGCCGCGGGATCCAGCGCATCGACCCGTTCCACCCGCGCGGCCAGGTACCGCGCGATCGCACCGGTCCCGGTGCCCGCGTCCAGGACCACGGCTGGTCCGACGATGAGACCGGCGAGCAGCTCGAACGTCTCCGCCGGGTACTCGGGCCGGTAGCGGTAGCTCCGTGCCACGTCGACGTCGTCGAACGCCAGGGCGTTCTCGCCGGCGAGGAACTCGGGCTTCGCGGTCATCGGACCGCCTCCGCGAGGAGATCGAGCGCGACGCCGACGCTCGCGAGCCGGTTGCCCGCCCGGTCGAACGCCCATTGCTTCTTCTTCACGGTCTGGAGCTTCGGACCGTCGATCGCGATGTACACGAGGCCGACGGGCTTGCCGGGCGTGGCGCCGGTCGGTCCGGCGATACCGGTGATGCCGATGCCGATCTTCGCGCCGAGCCGCTCGCGCGCCCCACGGGCGAGCGCGCCCGCGACGACCGACGAGACCGCGCCGTGCGAATGGATGAGCTGGGGCGGCACGTCGGCGAGCGCGGTCTTCGCGTCGTCCGAGTAGACCTCCATGCCGCCGCGGAAGTAGTCGCTCGACCCCGAGTGCTCGGTCAGGATCGCGCCCAGCAGGCCGCCGGTACACGACTCGGCGCACGCGATCGTGAGCTTCTTCCGCCGCAGGACCGGGTGCAGCGTCCGCATGCGGGCGGCAAGGTCCGCATAGGCGGGGGGCTTAACGGACACGCGTGCGAGCGGAGCCATCGCGTGGTGCGAGCCGCCACCGTTCCGGCACCCCGCGTCCGGCGATGGCGAACGAGGCCTTCCACAGGTAGTCGACGCCGGACACGATCGTGAGCGCCACCGCCGCGCTGAGCAGCGAGTAGGCGAGGTACGCCAGCGGAAGCGATGGGACCGCGAGGAGCAACAGCAGGCCAGCGGCGGAGCAGGTCTGGAAGATCGTCTTCACCTTGCCGAACAGGCTCGCGCCGACGCTGTACCCGCGCGCGGATGCGATCGCCCGGAGGTTGGTGACCGCGAGCTCGCGCGCGACGATGACCACGACGATCCACGGTGGAACGAGCCCGACCGCTTGGAGCGGGATCAGTGTCCCGATCACGAGCAGCTTGTCCGCGAGCGGGTCGAGGAACGTCCCGAGGCGGGTCACCTGGTCCATTCGCCGCGCAAGGCGGCCATCCACCGCATCGGACAGCGCGGCGAGGGAGAAGATGAGGAACGCCCAGGTCGCGCTGTGCTCGTCACCGACCTGGAGCAGCAGGACGATCGGAACGACGGCGAGGATCCGCGCGTAGACGAGGGCGAGCGGAAGGTTGAACGTCACGGCGAGCTGAACGACCGCTCGGTCACCTGGCCCACCTCCCCCATCTTGCCGAGATCCTGCCCGTTGAACGCGAGGAACGTCGCGCCCGCGTTGCCCGAGCGTATGGTGACGGCCTTTCCGCTGAACGTGAGCACCTGGCCGTTCGAGATGATCTTGTTCGTTCCCGGCGCCTGGGCGCCATCCACGGTCGCGAGGATCCAGGCTTCGCCGCCGGTGATCCGCACGGTCACGACCGCCGCGGTGTACGAGACGGTGATGGTGCGGGTCTCCTGGACCTCTCCACCGGTCGCGGTCTTCGCGATCACCCGGACCGTCTGCGGTCCGGCCACGAAGTTGACGGTGACGCTGAACTTCAGATCGGTACCGACCGTCGCCGCCGTCCCGTTGACCGTGACGCTCGCGACCGACTGATCGACGCGCCCGGATACCGTGACCGGGACATTGCTGTACGTCCCGCCGCTGGACGGCTGCTCGACGATGAGCTGCGGCGCCTGCGGCTCGTTCGACACGGCGGGATTCAGCGTGATGGTCCGCCTGGCCGGCTCGGAGAGCTTGCCGGCCGGGTCCAGCACCTGCACCTCGAGGTGATTCGGGCCGGGCTTCAGCGGCACGAGCACGCTGAACGTCCCGTCGCGCGCCGGGTGCACGTCGTTGATCGTGTCCTGGCCGGGCAAGACGCTGACCGTGACACGGCCGTCGGGATTCGTCTTGCCTTTCAGCATGTACTCCGCGACCTGCGACACCGCGTCGCTCGGCGGGTCGGTGATGTCGACCTGCGGCCGGACCGCGAAGCTCGTGAATTGGTAATAGAAGTAGGCGACGAAGAGCACGATGCCCGCGAGGACCGTGACCGGCACGAGCACGGTCGGGGTGAAGATGAAGCTGCGCTTCACGAGCGGCTTCATCGGGTCGAACGTCCGCGCGGGCTCGGAGCCGCCACGCTCGCCCGTGTACAGCGCGAGCATCTCCTCCGCCTCCAGGTTCAGGTAGCCGGCGTAATTCCGGAGGAAGCCCTTCGTGTACACGGTGCCGGGGAGCGACTGATAGTCGCCGCTCTCGATCGCTTGCAGGAACTTTTCCCGGATCCGCGTGTCCTCCGCGGCCTGCTGCAGGGTGACGCCCATCTGCTCGCGCTGCAGCCGGAGGGCATCACCGAGGCGCGCCATTACGCATCGCCCCCGGGCGTCGCCGACGGTCGCGCGCCGTACACCTGACGCATCTTGCCCGGGCCCACGGACGGACCGATCACGCCTTCCTGCTCCATGATGTCGACGAGCCGGCCGGCGCGCGCGAAGCCGATCGTCATCTTCCGCTGCAGCATGGACACCGACGCCTGGCCGGCACGCCTGACGATCTCGACGGCCTCCTCGTAGCGGTCGTCCTCGATATCCGCGTCGCCGCCGACCTCGCGCTGCCTCGCGCGATCCTGATCCTCGAGGATCTCGAGCCGGTACTTCGGGTCGCGCTGCGCCTTCCAGAACCGGGTCACGGCCTCGATCTCGCGGTCCGAGACGTAGACGCCCTGGGCACGGATCGGCTTGGGCATGTCCGGCGGCAGAACGAGCATGTCCCCACGGCCAAGGAGCTTCTCCGCGCCGCTCATATCGAGGATCGTGCGCGAGTCGATCGCCGAGGCGGTCGCGAACGCGATGCGCGCCGGAATGTTCGCCTTGATGAGACCGGTGATGACGTCCACGGACGGCCGCTGCGTCGCGACGACGAGGTGGATACCGGTCGCCCGCGCGAGCTGCGCGAGGCGCGTGACCGCCTTCTCCACCTGGATCGGAGCGGACATCATGAGGTCCGCCAGCTCATCGATGATGAGCACGATGTACGGCACGCGATCGGGGCCGGTACGGGCCGCGTTGTACGCCTCGATGTTCCGCGCGGTGGCGCGCGCGAACAGCCGGTAGCGCCGATCCATCTCCCCGACCGCCCAGTAGAGGGCGTTGAGGATCTTGTCGTGGTCCGTCACGACGGGGACCACCAGGTGCGGGATGTTGTTGAACCCGGCGAGCTCGACGCGCTTGGGGTCGGCGAGGATGAGGCGCACGTCGTCCGGCGTCGCGGTCATGAGCAGGCTGCAGATGATCGAGTTGATCGAGACGCTCTTCCCCGACCCGGTCTGGCCCGCGATCAGGAGGTGCGGCAGCCTGGCGAGGTCGGCGACGATCGGCGATCCGGACACGTCCCGTCCGAGGGCCACGGTGAGCTTGGAGCTCGCGTCCTTGAACATCGCCGTCTCGGCGACGTCTTTCAGCGTCACCATGCCGATCGCGAGATTCGGGACCTCGATGCCGACGACGCTCTTGCCGGGCACCGGAGCTTCGATGCGCAGCGTGCGGGCGGCGAGGGCCAGCGACAGGTCGCTGTCCAACGCCTCGATGCGCGAGAGCTTCACGCCGGCGGCGGGCTTGAGCTCGTAACGCGTGACGACCGGCCCGACACTGACCTCGACGACCTTCGCGACGATGTTGAAGTGCGCGAGCGTCTCCTCGATGACCCGTGTGTTGCGCAGCACCTCGTCCTTGCCCGAGCGGGCGGCGGAGCCCTCCTCGAGGAGGTCCAGCGACGGCAGCTGCCACGGCACGTCCGGCGGATCGGCGTGCATCACACCCTCGGCCGCGACCATGGCGGACGGCAGGCCGGCCAGAGCACCCCCCGGCGGCGTGATCACCTCGACCGGCAGCGGGAGGACCTCCTGCTGCGCCGCCGGCTTCACCGGCTTTCGGATCGGCCGCTCCTGGTCCATGTTGATCTTCGGATCGGTGTGCGGCTCGGACGGAGCCGGTTGCGCGAGCCTCGGGCGTTCCGGCACCCGCCACTCGCCGGTCGCCGCGGTCCCGCCCGGAAGCGCCGTGCCGGGGCGGAAGGCGAACTGTGGTCGGCGGTCGAGCGCGGGCTTCGCGAGCTCCTGGAGGGTGCGATTCGCCGCGACGACGACCCCGATCGCGAGGACGGCGAGCAGAGCGATCACCCCGCCGGCGTTGCCGAGCGCGCGGGTCGACGACGACCCGAGCGCATGGCCGAACCCTCCGCCGTTACCGGTCGCGACGTCCGCGATGCCGAGCAGTGAGCCGACCACGAGGAGCGTGCCGAGCCCCGGGAGGAGGAGCCGCCGCACGAGGGCCCGGCGCCAGACGACCGCGGCCGCGACGAAGAATCCAGCCGGGATGAGGATCGCGCCCCAGCCGAGGGCGCCGGTCATCACCGACCGCCACCAGTCGAGGACGGAGCCACCGCTCCAGAGGAGCGCCACGACCGAAAGCAGCCCGAACAGGGCGAGCGCGACGCCAATGATGTGATCGCGGACCTCTGCACGCATCCGCGCGCCCGGCGTCGCCTCGCGGCGGGTCGCGGTCTTCCGGGTGCTCGTCTTCCTCGCCATCAGCGCTCCTGCCGGGTTCTGTCAGCGTCCGCATCCGCCTGTGTTGGCAGGGGTTCGCTGCTGTTCGGCAGATAGGTGGTCAATTGCGTCAAGACTACGGCCAACAGGCCTGATTCACCATGCACCGACGGAGCTGAGCCCACTGCGGTGAGCCCTGGGCTCGCATCAAGGGCTAGTCTCCCGCCACCGGCCGTCCTGTCGAAGGGAACGCGACCGGGGTCCGGGTGGGCTCACCGGTTATCAGGTCATCGTCAGCGGTCTCCAGCACGTCGAAGACGACGGGCGGAACATCCAGCTCTACTGCGGGTATGGCCAGAAGGTCTTGGGGGGCGGCTACTACTCGCAGGGTACGGTCGACATCAAGACGAGCGAGCCGTTCACCGATGGGACCGGGTGGTTCGTGTTCGGCGAAAATGGCTTCACCGACGCCGGTGACTTCAAGGCCTACGCGATCTGCGCCGACGTGAAGTAGGTAGCTACCGGGAGAGCGGGGGCGAGCAGCTCGGCTGGTCGCCCCCGCTGTCTACACCTGCATGATGACGGGCAGCACCATCGGCCGGCGCTTCGTGCGGTCGTAGAGGAACGAGCTCAGGCTCTGATGGATCGCGTCCTTGAGCGTTGACGGCTCCGCGAAGTGTGGTCCGGTCTGCGCCTGCGCGAGACCGTCGAGCACCCGCTGCTTCGCCTCCTCGAGGAGGTCGCTCGCGTCGTGCTCGGGCACGAACCCGCGCGTCGTGATGTCCGGACCGGCAACGACCGCTCCGGTCTGCTGGTCGATGGTCACGACGACGAGGAACACGCCCTCGTTGCCGATGGACACTCGGTCGCGCATGACCGACTGGCTCACGTCGCCGACCCCGAGGCCGTCCACGTAGACCTGGCCGGACGGCACGTGCTCCCCCACCTTCGCGCCGCGGTCGCTGATCTCGAGCACGTCGCCGTTCGTGATGATGAACGACTTGTCGGCATCGACGCCGACATCGATCGCCATGCGGGCGTGTCGCACGAGCATCCGGTACTCGCCGTGGATCGGCACGAAGTGCTTCGGCTGCAGGATGTTGAGGAGCAGCTTCAGCTCCTCCTGGCTCGCATGGCCGGAGACGTGCGGCCGCGACCCGGCGTCGTAGACGACCTCCGCCCCGAGCTTGAACAGATTGTCCACCGTGCGGCTGACGAGCTCCTCGTTGCCCGGGATCGGATTGGACGACATGACCACGGTGTCGCCCTCCTTCACCGCGACGTGCCGGTGGTCCCCGAGGGCCATCCGGGAGAGCGCGCTCGTCGGCTCGCCCTGGCTGCCGGTGGTGATGATGCAGAGCTCGTTGTCCGGGAACTTGCCGATCTCCGCGGGATGGACGATCGCGCCCTCGGGGTACTCGAGGTACCCGAGCTCGCGCGCGGTCTTCGTGTAGTTCTCCATCGATCGACCGATGATCGCCGTCCGGCGACCCCAGGCGTGCGCGATGTCGACGATCTGCTTGATGCGCGAGATGTTCGAGGCGAACGTCGTGGTGATGATGCGGCCCTGGGCGCGGGACATGATGCCGTCGAAGATCTCGCCGACGTGGCGTTCGGACGGGGTGTAGCCCGCGACCTCGGCCCGCGTCGAGTCCGAGAGCAGCAGGAGCACGCCCTTCGCGGCGATGGTCGCGAGGCGAGCGAAGTCGGTCTGCCTCCCGTCGACCGGCGTGTGGTCGAACTTCCAGTCGCCCGAGTGCACGATGGTCCCCTGGGCGGTGTCGATCGTCACGCCGACCGCGTCAGGGATGCTGTGGCAGACGAAGTATGAGTCGCAGCGGAACGCGCCGATGCTGAACGGCGTTCCCGGCTGGATCTCCTGGAACGTCGTGCGGTCCGCGAGCTTGTGCTCCCGCAGCTTCGTCTTGATGAGGCCGAGGGTGAGCTTCGTGCCGTGGATCGGCACGTTCGGGAAGTCGCGGAGGACGTACGGCAGCGCGCCGATGTGATCCTCGTGCGCGTGCGTGATGAGGATCCCCCTCACCTTGTTCTTGCGCTCGCGGAGGTACTTGATGTCCGGGATCACGATGTCGATGCCGAGCATCTGCTCGTCCGGGAACATGAGGCCGGCATCGATGAGCAGGATGTCATCGCCCTGCTCGATGACCATCATGTTCTTGCCGATCTCGCCGACACCACCCAGCGGGATGACCCGCACAGTGCTAGCCAAGGAGGGTCATCTGCTCGATCGGCTGTTTCGCCGGCTCGGGAGCCGGCGCGGCGGGACGTGGGACGCTTTCCAGGAACTTCGCGAGCGCCTCGAAGTCCTGCTGCAGGTCGGCACGCAGGGATGGCTGGTGCAGCGCGGCCGCGGGATGGAAGACCGGGAAGATCGTGATGCCGTCCTTCTTTCGCGCGCGTCCATGGACGCGCGAAATGGATTCGCCGGGAAAGAACTTGTACATGGCGTGGCGGCCCAACGTGACGACGACCCTGGGCTTGAGCAGGGCCAGGTGCCGCTCGAACCAGACGTGGCACGCGGCGACCTCCTCCGGGAGCGGGTCGCGGTTCTCGGGCGGGCGGTGCCGCACGACGTTCGTGATGAAGACCTTGCTGCGATCAAGGCCGATGCCGGCGAGCAGCTGATCGAGCAGCTGACCCGCCGCGCCCACGAACGGTCGGCCCTGCACGTCTTCGTTGTAGCCGGGAGCCTCGCCGAGGAACAGGATCCCGGACTCCGCGCTGCCCTCTCCCGGGACGGCCTGCCGTGCGCTGCGGTGGAGCGGGCAGGCCGTGCAGGCTTGGATCTGGGCGGCCAGCGCGACCAGCGTTTCGTCCACCGGTCCGATTATCGCGGTCCCGGCGCTTTCCGCGCGAGATAGACGACATCGGTGTACGGGCGGCCGGGCATCTCGATCACATCGACGTGGAAACCGGCTCGTTCGAACATCGCCACGGCCTCCGCGCGGGCCAGGAAGTGGAACCGCCCCGGCCGGCCCCTGGTGAGGCCGATCGACGTGGCGACGAGCTCCTGCGCGTAGGCCAGCGCGTAGCGCGGGCTGACCGCGCGCTCCTGGGCCTTCACCACGAGCGGCGCATTCTCCGAGAGCGCGCCCGCGGCCTTCCGGAGCACCTCCTCCTGGTCGCCGGGCGGCAAGAGGTAGAGCACGTCGATGATCGTCACCGCATCGCACTTGGGGACCGCCTCGTGCACGATGTCGCCGAGCTCGAACCTGATGGACTCACGGTCGTCGACCGTCGACCGGGCGACCGCGATCCTGCGCTCGTCGAGGTCGACGCCCAGAGCCCGCCTCCCGGCCGAGGATTCGACCAGCAGATTCGCGAAGAGCCCGTGGCCACAACCGAGGTCGACGATGAATCCGTGCCGGGGCACGTACCGGTCGACGAACGCGAGATCCGACAGGAATGCCCGGGCATGGACGTGTGCCCGCGCGACGAGCGAGGTGTCGCGATAGCGATGGACCGCCCGGTCGAGCGCCGCGGTCGTCGTGCCACCGGGCACGCTAGCCCCTCGGTGGTCCGCTCCGCCGGAACCCGCCGCCGCCGCCGGGCCGGAATCCGCCCCGATCGCCGTCCCCCGGACCGCGTTCGGCGAACCGCGCGCGCTGCTCGCGCGAGCGGCGATCGAACTCGGCCGGGTCCTCGTTCACGGCGCGGATCGAGAGGTTGACGCGGCCCTGCCGGTCGACCTCGGCGACCTTGACCTTGACGTGGTCGCCGATCTTCACGGCGTCCTCGATGTTGTTCACGCGCTCGTTCGAGATCTCGGACACGCGGACGAGCCCTTCCTTGCCCGGGAGGTACTCGACGAACGCGCCGATGGACATGATCCGCGTGATCTTGCCCTCGTACACCTCGCCGACCTCGGGCTCCTTCGTGAGCCCTTCGATCATCGCGCGGGCCTTCTCGCGTCCTTCCGGCTTCGCACCGGTGATGCGGATGGTGCCGTCGTCCTCGACCTCGATGTTCGTGCCGGACTCGGACTGGATCGCGCGGATCATCTTGCCACCGGGCCCGATGATGTCGCGGATCTTGTCCGGGTTGATCTTCACGGTGTCGATCCGCGGCGCGTACTTGCTCAGGTCGGCGCGCGGCTTGTCGATGACCTGACGCATCTCGCCGAGGATGAAGAGCCGCGCTTCGCGGGCCTGCGCGAGCGCCTCGCGCATGATCTCGAGCGTGATGCCCTTCACCTTGATGTCCATCTGGAGGGCCGTGATCCCCGAGTCGGAGCCGGTGACCTTGAAGTCCATGTCGCCGTAGTGGTCCTCGAGTCCCTGGATGTCGGTGAGGATCGTGTGCTTCCCCTTCTCGAGAACGAGGCCCATGGCGATGCCGCCGATCATCGCTTTGATCGGGACGCCGGCGTCCATGAGCGAGAGCGTGGATCCGCAGGTCGAGGCCATGGACGACGAGCCGTTCGACTCGAGCGTCTCGCTCACCACGCGGATCGTGTACGGGAACTCTTCCTTGAGCGGAACGACCGGGAGGAGCGCGCGCTCGCCGAGCGCGCCGTGGCCGATCTCCCGGCGTCCGGCGCCACGCATCATCCGCACCTCACCCACCGAGTACGGCGGGAAGTTGTAGTGGTGCATGTAGCGCTTCGAGTCGACCGGAGAGAGCGTGTCGATGATCTGTTCGTCGCCCGACGGGCCGAGCGTCGCGACCGAGAGCACCTGCGTCTGGCCGCGGCGGAACACCGCGGAGCCATGGGCACGTGGCAGCACGCCGACCTCGATCTCGAGCTCGCGAATGTCCTTGGTGCCGCGGCCGTCCGGGCGGAGGTTCTCCTCCACGACGGCGGTGCGGAACTCGTGCTCGAGCACGGCGTCCCACTCGGCGGCGACCTCATCGGCGGTCGTCTTGCCTTCCGGCGTGACGAACTGCTTGATGGCCTCGTCCTTCACGGCGTCGAGGCCGGCCTCGCGCTGGGCCTTGTCCGCGTTGCGGAGCTTCGCGCGAAGGCGCTGGGCGAAGAACTCGCGGATCGGCGCGAGGCGGGCCTCGTCGCGGACGGGCGGGGTCCATTCGAGCTTCGGCTTCCCCGCGGCGCGGCGGAGCTCCTCCTGGGCAGCGCAGAGCTTCGCGATGCCCTGCTGCGCGAGCGCGAGGGCCTCGATGAGCTTGTCCTCGGCGATCTGGTTCGCGCCGGCCTCGACCATCATGACCGAGTCCTTCGTGCCCGCGACGACGAGGTCGAGCTCGCTCTCGAGCATCTGCTGGATCGTCGGGTTGAGGGTCAGCTTGCCATCGACGGTGCCGACGCGGACGCAGCCGATCGGACCTTCGAACGGCGCGTTCGAGATGTGGAGCGCGGCGGATGCCGCGTTCACCGCGAGGACGTCGTAGTCGTTCTCCTGGTCGCTCGACCAGGCCGACACGATGATCTGGACGTCGTTCTTGAAGCCCTTCGGCCAGAGCGGACGGATCGGCCGGTCGGTGAGCCGGGCGGTGAGGATGCCCTCTTCGGACGGGCGGCCCTCACGGCGCGGGAACGAGCCGGGGATCTTGCCCGCGGCATAGAGGCGCTCTTCGAAGTCGACCGTGAGCGGGAACCAGTCGATGCCCGGGCGGGTCGTCTTGGCGACGGTCGCCGCGCCGAACACGATCGTGTCGCCGTAGCGCACGGTGACCGCGCCGCCGGCCTGACGCGCGTACTTGCCGGTCTCGAAGGTCAGGGGCTTGTCGTTGATGGTCGCCTGCGAGCGTGTGACTGCCACTATTTGGTCCTGGGTGCCCACTCTTCTGGGGCTCGTCCGGGCCGGCGAAGCCGTCCCGGACGCACGAAGGACGGATCCCTCGTTAGATGCTCACCACGCTCACCGACGGAGTCCGAGGCGTCCGATGATCTCCTGATAGCGCTCGGGGCTCTTGCGGTGAAGGTAGGCGAGCAGCCGCCTGCGCTGTCCGACCATCATGAGCAGCCCGCGCCGACTGTGGTTGTCGTGCGCGGCAGTGCGGAGATGATCGGTCAGATGCTTGATCCGCTCGGTGAGGAGCGCGACCTGGACCTCCGGTGACCCGGTGTCCTTCTCGTGCTGGCGGTTCGCCTTGATGACCTCACTCTTCTGAGGAGCGGCTTCTGCGAGCGGCACCCGTTGTCCTTTCCTAGATCTCTTAGATCTCTATTTCTCCGTTCAGTCTACCGGAAAGAGGCCCGTCGGTGATCGGAGCGGACAGGCGGGCGACCGCAAACCACGATGCGGTCCACCCGCAGCCCGGGCGCTACCGTGCGGCCGTGAGCCGCGATTTCTGGCGTTTCTGGGTCGGGGAGACCGTATCCGCGTTCGGGTCGTCCTTCACCCAGTTCGCGATCCCGCTCCTGGTGTTCAAGCTGACCGGGTCGGCGATCTACCTCGCGGCGAGCGCCGCGCTCTTCACCGTCCCCCATCTCCTGTTCGGCCTGTTCATCGGCGCATGGACCGATCGGACCGACCGGCGGCGGCTGATGATCGCGACCGATCTGGTCCATGCGGCCGCGGTCGCGTCCGTGCCGATCGCGGCCGCCGCCGGCCTGCTCAGCGTGTGGTGGATCCTGGCGGCGGTCTTCGTCTCCTCGACGCTCGGGATCTGCTTCGACGCGGCGTCCTTCGGCGCGATCCCGAGCCTGGTCGAGCAGACCGACCTCGTCAGCGCGAACGGCCGGATCCAGGCGACCTTCGCCGGCGCAACGGTGCTCGGCCCGCTGGTCGCGGGCGCGCTCCTCGTCGTGCTCCCGGTCGATCGGCTGCTCATCGTGGATGCCGCGACATTCGTCGTGTCGGCGATCGCGCTGTCGCTCATCCGCAGACCGTTCAACGCGCCGCTCACGCCACGCGACACCACCATCCGACAGGACATCGTCGAGGGGCTGCGCTACGTGCTCGGCCATCCCGTGCTGCGGAACATCTCCGCGATGATGGCGCTCGTCAACCTCGTGTCGGTCACGGCGTTCGCGCAGCTCGTCCTGCTCGCCAAGGAGCGCTTCGCCGCGAGCGACTCGGAGATCGGGCTGCTCTTCGCCGCCGGCGGGGGTGGGGTCGTGCTGTTCGCGCTCGCTGCCGGTCCGCTCCGCCGGCGGTGGAGCTTCGGCAACGTGGCCCTCGGCGCGCTCATGGTCTCCGGCCTGCTCACCGTCGGTCTCGCGTACGCGCCCACGTTCCCCATCGCCGTCGCGCTCTGGGGTCTGAGCTCGGGGCTCGGCACGCTGTTCAACATCAACACCGGGAGCCTGCGCCAGGCGATCGTCCCCAACCAGATGCTCGGCCGGGTCATCACGATCGCGATGGTCCTCGCGTGGTCGGCCAACCCCATCGGCGCCATCGGTGGCGGCATCGCGGTCGAACGGACGCACGACGTGCAGCTCGTGTATGCCGTGGTCGGGACCGTCATGTTCGCGATCCCGCTCTACTTCCGGCTCTTCAGCCCGCTCGGGCACGCGGAGCGCTACCTCGCGGCGCCCGCGCCGTCAGTCGAGTCCCTGGCCGCCGACCGGCCGTAGCTCGAGCGGCGGAGCCATCTGCGCGATGAGCGGGCGGGCCTGCGCGATCAGGGTCCGCACCCGGTCGAGCTGCAGCGACGCCTGGTGCGCCGCGCGGTCATCCCAGACCTCGGTGATGGCGATCGCGTCCGGCTCGGCCGGCACCTCGCTGACGACGTAGAGCCGGCATCCGGGCATCGGCGTCCCGCGCGAGGCCTCGAGCAGCAGCGCCAGGAGCGCGTCGCGGTGGCCGGGCTTCGCGATCATCTTCCCGTGCAGTCCGTACATCAGCGCAGCGCGACCCGCGTCCGCTCGACGTCCTTCGCGATCTGCGCGGCCAGCTCCTCGGCGCTGTCGAAGCGGAGCTCATCGCGGAGCCGCTCGACGAATGCGATCGTGGCCTCCTGCCCGTAGACCTCCCAACCGAAGTCGAGGATGTAGGCCTCGAGCTTGCGCGGGCCGCCCCCGAACGTCGGCCGGACCCCGAGGCTCGTCGCCGCGCGGTACCGCTTGCCGCTCCCGTCCTCAGCCAGCGTGACCCAGGTCGCGTAGATGCCGTCCTGCGGGAGCAGCTTGTCCGGCGGCGTGGCGACGTTGATGGTCGGGTAGCCGAGCGCACGACCGCGCTGCTCCCCTTTCACGATCGTCCCGGTCGCCGAATATGGCCGACCGAGGAGGGACTGCGCGGTGACGAGATCGCCCTCCCGCAGGGCCTGACGGATGCGCGTCGAGCTCACGACCGCGCCACCCAGCGAGATCGGCTCGACGACCGTCACGGCGAAGCCATATCGCTCGCCGAGCGTCCGGAGCGCGGGCACCGCACCCTCGCGGCCGTGCCCGAACTGGAAGTCGGGCCCGACGACGATGCGCGTGACCTGACCGGCGTTCGTCACGCGCTCGATGAACGAGTCCGCGGACTGCTGCGAGAAGGTCTTGTCGAACGTGAAGACGATGACGTCGTGCGCGCCGGCGTGCAGGAGCAGCGTCGCCCGCTCGGGCGCGTCGGCGAGCGTCGATTGCGGGGGGTCTTGCGCGAGCACCTGGCCGGGAAGCGGATCGAACGTGGCGGCCACCGCCGTCGCGCCGGCCGCGCGCGCGCCGCCAACGAGCCCGCGGATGAGCGCCTGATGGCCCAAGTGCACGCCATCGAAGACGCCGAGCGCGAGATGCAAGGGGCCCTTCGGCCAGCGGGCGAAGTCGTGGAGGACTATTCGATGCTCCCGACCGCCTGCACCGGCTGCGGTGTGCGCTCCGCGATCGGCGCCCGGCGGCGGCGTGGCGCGCGGACCGGTCGGGCCTCGCGGAGGAGGAACGGTACCGGTGTGGCGACCGCAAGGATGTACCCCAGGTAGTTTCCCTGGAAGTAGCGGCCGAAGAACAGGAAGGCGAGGAGCGTGAACGCGTAGCCCGTCAGCATCCGCGCGATGGTCGGCGTGCGCCAGAGCCAGATCAACGTGTAGAGGGCGATCGGCGCGGCGACGGCGATCTCGATGGCGGCGAACGGGAAGTCGGCCTGCCGGAACGGGATGACCCCGAGCCAGAGGAGCAGCGCCGAGAAGCCGACCCCGGAGATCGGGTAGGTCCAGGCCGCACCGCCGGCGTTGTAGCGGACGAGGTCGTCATAGAACGCGCCCCAGTCGTTCACCAGGAACGGGAGGAACGTCACGGCGAGAAAGACCAGTGCCGGGATGGTCGGGGTCAGTGCGCGAAGCGCCTGCCCGACGGTCTTCGGCCTCCGCGTCGCCACGAGGTAGACCGCGACGAACGGCAGCAGGAACAGCGCGTGCAGCTTCGCCGCCGCCGCGGCGGCCACGGCGAGCGAGCCCCACGACCGGCGTTCCCGCTGCAGCAGCACGATCCCGGCGAAGAGGAACAGCAGCACGAAGAAGTCGTTCCGACCCTCGACGACGAACGGGAAGAGCTGCGGATTGAGGCCGACCAGCGCGACGAGCGCGAGCCGGTGATCGGTCCGCTTCACGAGCCGGGGAAGGATCGCGAGCGTGGCGAGGAATGCCGGCAGGTACAGGTAGCGCTCGTCCCAGAAGACGCCGAGGTGATCGAAGGCCCAGACGAACGGAACGGTGATGAGGAACAGGACCGGGAAGTACGTGAGGTGGTACAGCGCCGGATTGTTGACCATCGGCCAGTAATAGAGGGGGGTGTCCAGGTAGTCGGTCGCATACGGGTTGTGACCCGCGAGCAGCTTGCGGGCGGCCTCTTCGATCATGAGCGCGCCGTCGTGGATGTACGTGTAGGGCTTCCCGGTCTCGCGGAGGACGATCGACGCGATGGTCGGCACGACCACGAACACCGCGACGATCAGCGCGAGGTGCAGCCAGCGGCCTCGGGGGGTGAACGACGCGCCCTGGCGCCGATCCCGGAACGGGTAGCTGAACGCGACGATCCCGGCGGCCGCCAGGAACACCGGTCCCGCGATGCCCGGGAACAGCCGCCAGAGGGTCTCGTCCGTTGTGGCCGCCACGGTGGTGTGGTTCGCGAACAGCAGCCACCAGTTGGCGACGGCGACCGACCCGACGACCTTCGCGTCGAGCGACAGCGCTCGCCAGGCTTCGATGAGCCAGCGGGCCGCCCGTTCCGCGCTCCGAATGATCATGTGGATCGCCCCCAACTCGACAGCAGCTCCGCGGCCGGCGCCTCACGGAACCGATCCGCTAACGCGAGGATACGGTCGTCGGCCGGCCGCAGCAGGGCCGGTCCGGTCCCGCCGCGGAGGCCCTCGATGCCGATCGCGTCCTCGACCGTGAGCGCGCCGACGGCCAGCCGGCGGAGCCCGCCGAGATGCGCGGCCGAGCCCACGGCCCGCCCGATGTCGCGCGCGAGCGAACGGATGTACGTGCCGGTGGAGCAGACGACCAGCAGGCGCAGCCCGGGCGCGTCCCAGCTCGCGATCGCGAGGCGCTCGACGAACACCGTGCGTGCGGAGAGCTCGACCGTCACGCCGCGCCGCGCGAGGGCATAGGCCCGTTCGCCGTCGACCTTCACCGCCGCGAAAGCGGGCGGGACCTGGGCGAGCTCACCGCGGAACGGCGCGAGCGCGAGGTCGAGCTCCTCGAGCGTCAGGTCGGGCGGAGCGGCCCCGCGCGTCACCGCGCCCTCGCGATCATCGGTCGTGGTCTCGCTCCCGAAGGTCACGAGCGCCGCATAGACCTTCGACGCGGTGTGGAGCCGGTCGGCGAATTTGGTGGCCGGTCCGACGAGGAGCGGGAGCAGACCGGTCGCCAGCGGATCGAGGGTGCCGCCATGGCCGACGCGCTTCGCGCCGAGCGACCGCCGGGCGACCGCCACGACATCGAACGAGGTCCAGCCAAGGGGCTTGTCGACCGGCAGGACCCCGTCGGGGGTCCCGGTCATGCGGGCTGTCGGGCCCGGTCGAGCGCCTCGCGCGTCGCGGCGAGCACGCGCTCGCGGAGCGCCGCGTGATCGCCGCCGGGAATGAGCGCGCCCGCGGCGCGGACGTGCCCGCCTCCGCCGAAGCTCGCCATGAGCGCGGCCGCATCCACCGATGGCACCGAGGCGGACGTCCGGCACGAGACCTTGAACGCTCCGGAGGTGCCGCTGAACAGGAGCGCGACGCGCATCCCCTTGCTGCGGGCGATCTGCTCGACCAGGCCGGACACGTCCTCTTCGGCTGCCCCGGCATCATCGAGATCGGCTTTCTCGATCCAGGTCCAGACGAGCAGGCCGTCGACCTCGCGCACGAGGCGGGAGAACGCGAAGCCCCAGAGCTTCAGCGCCTCGAAGCGCTTGTTGCGGAAGACGTTGTACGTGATCGACTGGAGGTCCGCTCCCGCCCGGCGGAGCATCGCCGCCCGCTCGAGGGCTCGCGAGTCGGTGTTCGGGAACTGGAACGAGCCGGTGTCGGTCATGATCGCGACGAGTGCGGCCGTCGCCATGTCCGGCGTCCAGCCGGTGCCGAGGGCGTCGATGAGCCGGCCGACCATCTCGCCGGTCGCCGCGCTGGTGACATCGACGAAGTTCGCGTCACCGAATGCCGTGTTCGTCGCGTGGTGGTCGATGTCCGCGATCTTCGGCCCCGCGGGCAACGCGAACTTCGCGCGGTCGCGGTCACCGAAATCGAGGCAGACGATGAGGTCGACGTCCTGCGGCGGAGCCGTCTGCCGGTAACGCTCGGCGGAGGCCAGGAACCGGATGGGATCCGGGACCGGATCCGCGCAGTGCCACGAGACCTGCTTCCCCATCCGCTCGAGCGCGAGCCCGAGCGCGATCGACGAGCCGATGGTGTCCGGATCCGGGTCACGGTGCGAGACGAGCGCGATGCGATCGGCCGCGCGGATCAGGTCGACGACCGCGTTCAACGGTCGCCGCCGGCTTCACGGAGGAGCTTGGAGATCCGAGCCGCGCGCGCCGCCGACGTGTCGGAGACGAAATCGATCTCCGGGACGAACCGCAGATCGGTCCGTTCCCCCACCTCGCGGCGGATGAATGGCCGGGCCTCCCTGAGCGCCTGCATCGTGCTCGCGACCGCGTCGTCGTCCCCGAGGACGCTCACGAACACCTTCGCGGTCTTGAGGTCCGACGTCGTCTCGACGCTCGTGACCGTGGGGAATGCGATCCGTGGGTCGCGCAGCTCCTCGCTGATCAGCGTCGCGAGCTCGCGCTGCAGGAGCGCGTTGACGCGATCGACGCGTCGGTACGCCACCTCAGCGTGGCTTCGCTTGAACGACGAAGGCCTCGATGACATCGCCGACCTGCACGTCGTTCTGCCCCTCGAGCACGATGCCGCACTCGAGCCCGGTCGCGACCTCGCGAACGTCGTCCTTGACGCGCCGGAGGGTCGCGATGCTCCCCTCCCAGGCTGACTCCTGGCCGCGCAGCAGGCGGGCCTGCGCACCGCGGCGGATGATGCCGTCCGACACCATGCAGCCCGCGATGGTCGTCTTGTTCGCGGTGAAGATCTGTCGCACCTCGGCGTGACCGAGGACGCTTTCGACCATCTCCGGCTCGAGCATCCCGGTGAGCGCCTTCTCCATGTCATCGAGCAGCTCGTAGATGACCTTGTATTGACGCACGTCGACCTTGGTCTGCTCGGCGGCGCGCTTGGCGGGTACGTCGATCTTGTTGTTGAAGCCGATCACCACGGCGCCGGACGCGGCGGCCAGTGTGACGTCGGATTCGCTGATGTCGCCGACCGCGTCGTGGATCACCACGAGCGCGACCTCGTCCTGGTGGACCTTCGCCAGCGCACCCTTGATCGCCTCGAGCGAGCCCTGCACGTCCGCCTTGAGGACGAGCTTCAGCTCCTTGGCCTTGCCCTCCTTGACCTGCGCGAACATCTCGTCGAGCGTTGCCGGTCGTTCGCTCCCCGCCGCGGCCGCGCGCTCGCGGGCGTTCCGCTCCGCGAGCGCCTTGCCGGTCTTCTCGTCGGCGACGGCGCGCAGCACGTCCCCCGCTTCGGGGATGTCGGGCAAGCCGAGGATCAGCACCGGCCGGGATGGCTCGGCCCGGCCGACGTTCTTGCCCTTGTCGTCGGTCATCGCGCGGACCTTGCCGAAGTGCTTGCCGACCACGATGAGGTCGCCGCGCTCGAGCGTTCCGGTCTGCACGAGCACGGTGGCGATCGGACCGCGGCTCTTGTCCATGTGCGCTTCGATGACCCGGCCGATCGCCGGGCGATCCGGGTTCGCCTTGAGGTCGGCCACGTCGGCCACGAGCAAGACGACATCGATGAGGTCCTGCAGCCCTTGCTTCGTGCGCGCGGACACGGGCGCGAGCGGCGTGTCGCCGCCGTACTCCTCGACCGTGACGCCGTGCTCCGCGAGCTGCCCCTTCACGTGGTCCGGGTTCGCGTCCGCTTTGTCGATCTTGTTGAGCGCCACGACCATCGGCACACCGGCCGCGCGGACGTGCGCGATCGCTTCGATCGTCTGCGGCTGCACGCCATCGTCGGCCGCGACGACGAGGATCGCCACGTCGGCGACCTGCGCGCCGCGGGCACGCATGGCGGTGAACGCTTCGTGACCGGGAGTGTCGAGGAACGTGACCTTCCGGCCCGAGTGCTCGATCTGATATGCGCCGATGTGCTGGGTGATGCCGCCCGCTTCGCGCGCCGTGACGTTCGTCTCGCGGATCGCGTCGAGCAGACTCGTCTTGCCGTGGTCCACGTGTCCCACGATCGTGACCACCGGCGGGCGCGTGATCATCTTGGCCGTATCGTCGTCGGTCCAGAGGATCTCCTTGCCGCCAGGCGCCTGTTCCTCGGCCTCGTCGATCACCGCGGCGATCTCTTCCTCCGGAACGACCTCGAGCCCGAGCTCACCTGCGACGAGCGACGCGGTCTCGTAGTCGATCGTCTGGTTGATCGTCGCCATGACGCCCATGTTGACGAGCGCGCGGATGACGTCGACGATCGAGAGGTCGAGCGTGTGCGCGAGCTCGCCGACCTGCATCGTCTTCGGAAGCGAGACCGGCACCCCGCCTGCGGGGAGGACGGCGACCGCGACCGGCGCGGCCGCGACCGGCGCCTGTGGCGCCGTGTTTCCGCGTGACGGTCGGCGGCGCGGGCGCGGTCCGCGTTGCGGCGGGAATCGCCTTGGTCGTGCTTTCGGCATTACGTCCTCCTTCTTCTTCGGGGCCCTGCGGCTTCCGCACCGCTTCGCGGCAACTCGGCCCCCGCTTCGCGGGCCTCGTTGAGCGGGCGAAGCCCTCCCTCGCCTGACCTCTTTTCCGCTCCGGCAGCGAGCTCGTCTCGCAACCGCAGCTTCGTCGCCTCGTCGATCGACACCGCGAGTGCCCGCCCGAGCGAGCCCTCGACGATGCCGCGCTCCAGGCACGCGTCATCGGGGTCCAGATACGCTCCGCGCCCCGGTGCCTTTCCCCGAAGGTCCACCGAAAGCCTGCCGTCCGCGTCCCGGACGACCCGGATGAGCTCGCGCTTCGCCTTGACCTGTCGGCACGCCACGCAGGTCCGCTGCGGGACGGCCCTAGCGACGATCCTTCTTCTTCTTGCCGCCGAGCAGGGCGCGGTCCTCGTCCTCGAGCTCGTCCTCGTCCGCCGCGAGCGACTCCGCCTCGACCTCGGCGACCAGATCGTGCCTGATGGCTTCCTGGTCCTCTTCGACCGCGGGCGCCGGCAGCACCGCTTCGACGGCGAGGGCTTCGGGCTCAGGCTCGGGCTCGGCTTCCGCGCGCACCTCGGATTCGCTCCGGATGTCGATACGCCAGCCGGTGAGCTTCGCGGCAAGCCGGGCGTTCTGGCCCTCCTTGCCGATCGCGAGCGAGAGATAGCGATCCGGGACGACGACGTAGGCAGTCTTCTCCTCGACCACGATGTCGACCCGGATGACCGGCGAAGGCGAGAGGGCGTTCTTCACGAAGTCCTCGGGCTTGTCGTCGAACTGGATGACCTCGACGCGCTCGCCGCCGAGCTCGTTGCTGATCGCCTGCACCCGCAGGCCGCGCTGGCCGACGCATGCGCCGACGGGGTCGAGCCCGGGTTGACGTGACCGTACGGCGATCTTCGTCCGTGAGCCGGCCTCGCGCGCGATGCCCGTGATCTCCACCTGTCCGTGGTAGATCTCCGGCACCTCGAGCTCGAACAGCCGCTTCACGAGACCGCGGTGCGCGCGGCTCACGATGATCTGGGGACCGTGGATCGAGCGGCGGACCTCGAGGACCAGCACCTTGCGGTGCTGCCCGACGAAGTACCGTTCGTGCGGGGCCTGCTCACTGCGCGGCAAGATCGCCTTCGCCTTGCCGAGCTCGAAGATGGCGGCGCCCGCCTCGAAGCGCTCGATCTGGCCGTTGATGATGTCGCCCTCGCGGTCGGCGTACTCCGCATAGACCTGCTCGCGCTCGGCCTCTCGCAGCGACTGCTGGATGACCTGCTTCGCGGTCTGCGCGCCGATCCGGCCAAGGGCGGCGGCGGATTCCTCGAGCGGGATGGTGTCGCCGAGCGCGACGTCCGGCTTCATCCGGCGCGCCGCGTCGATCTGGATCTGGAGCTTCGGGTCCTCGACCTTGTCCACGACGGTCTTGAGGAGGAAGACCTTGAACGCGCCGGTCTGGATGTCGACCTTCACGTCGATGTTCTCTTCCGCGCCGTAGGCCCGCTTGATCGCCCGAGCGATGATGTCGCTCACGACCTCCTTGGGGAGGCCCTTTTCAGCGGAGAGCTGCGCGAGACCGGTAACGAGTTCTCGGTTCATGGCACGCCCCCCCTACTTCATTGCTCGTCCGTTTCCGGCGACAAAAAAGGTGGGTCGCCCCACCTTCACGGCTCGAGCGGCAGGCGGGAACGCCCCGCCAGCCAAAGGACAGTGTACCAAATGAGTGCAGGGGTCGGAGAAAGGGGCCGCCGGGCCACGCGCTACGTCAGGTGGTTGCCGATGTTCGAGAACTGGTTCTGGAGCTGACCGCGAAGGAAGATCATCGCCAGGATGACGGTGATCGAGATGACGGCGAGGATGAGTGCATATTCGACGAGGCCCTGGCCTTCGTCGTCACGCCAGAACGCCACGGATCGCTCCTTCCCGCGACCAGGATCGGCCCCTTTCTCCGATGCTTGACCCTACCGGCGGATGGGCCCCCGCGAGACGTCCTTCCGTACTAGCCCGGTCCTCCTAGTGCCGCTCCGCGTCAGCGGGCCCGCAGGGCCGTTGCGAGACGTTCCTCCGTCGTCGCCTTGCCCGGCGGCGGGACCCCTCTGAGCGCCGCCTGGGCCTCCGGAAGCGTGTAGCCGAGGGCCCGGAGCGCGGTCAGCGCCTCATCACCCGCGTCCGACAGGTCGAGGTCCGTCGGGCCGATCGCGACCCGGCCGACCTTCGAGCGGAGATCGACGATGAGCCGCTCGGCCGTCTTCTTTCCCACTCCGGGCGCCTTCGCGAGCGCCCCGGCATCACCGGCGGCGATCGCGGCGGCCACGTCGACGGGACGGGACACCGAGAGGATCGAGAGCGCCGCTTTGGGGCCGACGCCGGACACGCTGATCAGGAGCTCGAAGAGCGCCAGCTCCTCGCGGGTCTCGAAGCCGAACAGGAACTGGCCATCCTCACGCACCACCTGGTGGGTGTGAAGGAGCAGCTCATCGCGCTCGCTCGTCGGATGCCGAGGCAGGAAGACCTTGTAGCCGACGCCCGAGGCCTCCACGACGACGTGGTCCGGCCCGCGCGCGAGGACGCGCCCGCGGATCGACGCGATCACGTGGAGGCGAGCGCCACGGCCGCGCCGAACCGCTCGCGCTGGGCGTGCGCGAGCGCGATCGCGACGGCGTCAGCGACGTTGTCCTGCGTGATCGGCTCGGTAAGCCCAAGGACGAGCGTGAGCATCCGCTGGACCTGTCTCTTGTCCGCGCTCCCCGTGCCGGTCACCGACAGCTTCACTTCCTGGGGCGTGTATTCGGCGACGACGAGCCCGGCTCGCGCGGCGCAGAGCATCACGACGCCACGCGCCTCGGCGACGCGCATCGCGGTCTTCGCGTTCTTGTTGAAGTACAGACGCTCGAGCGCCAGCGCCGCGGGTCCGTGCCGCGCGATGAGCGCGTCCAGGGCTTCGGCGATCGCCAGCAGGCGTTCGGCCGCCGATGCCGCAGCAAGGACCGGGACGAGGCCGCAGTCGACGATCGTGGCCGGATCGGTCGCGGCATCGAGCAGCGCGTAGCCCATCCCCGTCGTCCCGGGGTCGATACCGAGGATGACCCTAGGCGGTCTCGAGGACTTCCTCCGGCACGTCGAAGTTCGCATGGACCTTCTGGACGTCGTCCAGATCCTCGAGCGCTTCGACCAGACCAAGGACCTTCTTCGCCTGCTCGCCCTCGAGGCGCACGGTATTCGACGGCCGCATCGAGAGCTCGGCATCGCTTATTCGGAGCTTGAGAGCCTCCAAGGCCTTGCGTACCGCCTCGAAGCGGTTCGGGGCGGTGTAGACGGTCACGAGGCTTCCATCCCGCTCCACGTCCTCGGCGCCCGCGTCGATTGCCGCGAGCTCGATCTCGTCGGGGTCGCGTCCTGCCGCATCGATCTCGATGATGCCCTTCTGTTCGAACAGCCACTGCACCGAGCCCGACTCCCCGAGCTTGCCGTTGTGCCGCGTGAACGCGGCGCGGACCTCGGCGGCGGTGCGGTTCCGGCTGTCGGTCGCGGCCTCGACCATGATCGACACGCCGCCCGGGCCGTACCCCTCGTAGACGATGCTCTCGACCTGCGCCCCGTCGACGCCGCCGGTCGCACGGTCGATCGCCCGCTGGATGTTCGCCAGCGGCACGTTCACGGCGCGGGCCCGATCCATGGCGAGCCGTAGCCGGAAATTGCCTTCCGGGTCGCCGCCGCCTTCGCGCGCCGCGAGCATGATCTCGCGGGTCATCTTCGTGAAGATCGCGCCACGTTTCACGTCATTGGCGCCCTTCTGGCGCTTGATCTGGGACCACTTGGAATGACCTGACATCGGTGTGTGAATACTATGCGGGACGGCCATTCATCAGGGGAGTGCGCAAGATGGCTTCAGTGGCACCAGACCACATCCGCAACGTCGCGGTCACCGGCCATGGCGGATCCGGCAAGACCACGCTCGTCGAGACGCTGCTCCATCTCATCGGCGCCACGACACGTCTGGGCAAGGTGGACGACGGCACGAGCATCCTCGACACCGATCCCGAGGAGCACAAGCGCCGCATCACCATCAACATGGCCCTGGCCTCGTTCACCCACGAGGGCACGAAGATCAATCTTCTCGACACCCCCGGCTTCGCCGACTTCGCAGGGGACCAGCACGCCGCGCTCCGCGTGGCCGACGCGGCGCTGGTCGTGGTGGACGGCTCCGCCGGCATCCAGGTCGGTACCCAGTCCGTGTGGGATCAGCTCGAGGCCGCGAAGACGCCCCGCATCGTCGTCGTCGGGCGACTCGATCGTGAGAACGCCGACTTCGACACCGTCCTGAAGGGGCTCCGCGACGCGTACGGCATCAAGGTCGTGCCCCTGCACGTCCCCGTCGGCGCGCACCAGGACATCGCGGCGACCATCGACCTCCTCCACGGGCAGCTCCTCAAGGGGCCGAAGGATCCGATCGGCGAGCTTCCCGCGACCGAGAAGGACCGGGTCGGCGAGTACCAGCGACAGCTCGTCGAGGCGATCGTCGAGACCAACGAGGACCTCATGAACCGATATCTCGAGGGCATCGCGATGAGCTACGAGGAGCTTCGCGACGCGCTGCATGCCGCGGTCCGTGCCGGCGCTGTCGTCCCGGTCATCGCGTCGTCGGCCACGAAGCGGGTCGGTTTCGCCGGGTTGCTGTCCGCGGTCGTGCAGATGCTCCCCTCACCCGCGGAGGCCGGAGCGGCCGTCGGCACCGATGGGAACGGCAAGGAGATCGCGCGCACGGTGTCACCGGACGAGAAGCTCGCCGCGTTCGTGTTCAAGACGCTCGCCGACCCGTTCGTCGGCAAGCTCAGCTACGTCCGCGTGTACAGCGGGACGCTGCACCACAACACGCAGGTGTTCGACGCCACGAAGAAGGAGATCGAGCGGGTCGGTCAGATCTTCTTCCTCCGCGGCAAGGAGCAGGAGATCACCGAGGCGGTCACGGCCGGCGACATCTGCGCGGTGCCGAAGCTCGCCGCCTCGAACACGAACTCGACGCTCACCGACAAGGATGCCCCGATCGAGCTCGCGCCGATCGCGTTCCCCGAGCCATCGTTCGGCGTCGCGATCGAGCCCTCGAGCAAGGCGGACCTCGACAAGCTCGGCGCCGCGCTGCACAAGCTCATCGACGAGGATCCGACCCTCCACGTGCGCCGCGACGACGCGACGCACGAGACGATCCTGTCGGCCATCGGGGAGTCGGCGATCGAGGTCGCGGTCCATCACCTGAAGGACAAGTTCGGCGTGCAGGTCGACACGCGCACGCCGCGGGTGCCCTACCGCGAGTCGATCCGCACGAAGGCTTCGGCGCAGGGCCGCTACAAGCGGCAGACCGGCGGCCACGGTCAGTTCGGCGACGCGTGGCTCGAGATCGAGCCGCTGCCGCCGGGAAGCGGGGTCGTGTACGCGACGCGGGTCGTGGGTGGCTCGGTCCCGAAGAACTTCTTCCCGGCCGTCGAGAAGGGCGTGCGCGAGCAGGCCGAGAAGGGGGTCATCGCGGGCTACCCGCTCTCCGACTTCAAGGCCACCTTGTTCGACGGCTCGTTCCACCAGGTCGACTCGAGCGAGATGTCGTTCAAGATCGCCGGATCGCTCGCGCTCCAGAACTGCGTGAAGGAGGCGCAGCCCTACCTGCTCGAGCCGATCGTCGAGCTCGAGGTCCTCGTGCCGGAGGATCAGATGGGCGACGTGCTCTCCGATCTCAACTCACGCCGCGGGCGGGTGCTCGGGATGGAGGCGAGTGCCGGACATCAGCGCATCAAGGCCCACGTGCCGATGGCCGAGACGTTCCGCTACTCGACCGATCTACGCTCGATGACCGGCGGGCGCGGCAGCTTCACCTCGAAGTTCCTTGCCTACGAGCAGTGCCCCTCCCACATCGCGGAGAAGGTCGTCGCCGCGCACCAAGCGGTGGAAGAGCCGGCGGCGACGCACTGAGATCAGTTCGGCCGCGCCGCGGTCTCGACGCGCGCGAGCTCCTGCAGGTAGGCCTGCGTGATCGGGTCCTCGGCGTCGAGCTCGCTCGCCAGGACGAGGCGTTCGCGCGCCGCGCGCAGGTTCCCGGCCCGAAGGTGCGCGAAGCCCGCATCGGCGAGATAGCCGGCATCGTCCGGCCGGAGGCGCGCGGCCGCGTCGAGCATCGGTAGGGCATCACCGGTCCGCTCGGCCGCCAGGAGCGCCACACCGAGCTCGTGCAACGCATCGGGTTGATCCGGCCAGAGCTCGAGGACGCGCCTGAACGCGCGCTCAGCGCCGCTCGTGTCACCACCACGGCGGGCGATCAGTCCGACGGCGAACTGCGCTTCCCAGAGCTCCGGTTCGACGGCGATCACCTGCTCGAGCTCTCTCTGCGCCGACGGGAGATCGGCCATCGGACCGGCGACGGCCGCCTGCCCCGCGTGCTCCAGGCGCTCTTCGAGGTCTCGCCGCCGGAGCCCGAGGCGCAGGCGCCGTGCGTGCGCGGCCGTCTCGCCGGTCCGCTCGAGGCGCAGCAGCGCATCGAGCTCGTCGGCCGCCGCCTCGTGGTCACCGGACGCGACGAGCGCGCGCGCGAGACCGAGCCGGCCGTCGGCTGCGGCGCCCAGCGAGATCGCCTCGCGGAAGCGGCGGATGGCGCGGGCGAGGTCACCCTTCGCGGCGAGGACCTGCGCGAGCCGCGTGATGATCGGACCGTCGCGCGGTCCCGCGTTCGCGGCGCGCTCCAGTGCCGCGACGGCCTCATCCAGATCGCCCCGCTGCACCGCGAGCACGCCAAGCACGTCCTGCGCGTGTGGGTACTCGGCGCTGCCGGCCCTGATCCGGCGGAGCCGCGATCGCGCGGCGCTCTCCGCGTCCGCATCGATGTAGAGCTCCGCGAGGCGGATGCTCTCCGCATCGCTGAGCGGATGCAGCGCGTCGGCATGCTCGAATGCGACGATCGCGCCGCCCGGGTTCCCGGAGAGGCGGCGCAGCTCGCCGAGCAGGTATTGCCCGCGCCACGAACGGGGCGCCAGCTCGGTGAGCGTCTCCAGCGGCTCGACGAATTCCGCCTCGTCTCCGCGCTCGAGCGATCCTGCGGCGAGGACCAGGAGACGCTCCTCCGCGGCCGTCGCCGACCGGTCCGACCGGACGGCTTCGAGGTACCGCGCCGCCGCCCGCGCGCGCGCCTCCGCGGCGCCGTGCGCGTCGCTCGCCGTGAGGAGCGTCGCGTTGACCTCTTCGTCCATGCCTTCGAGGAGCGCCGCGTACGCGGGCTCGGCCAGGTCTTGAGCGGCCGCGGGCACCTCCGCGTCGAGGGCCGAGGCGAGCCACGCCGCGAGCGCGCGCTCGGCCGCGGCCAGCGCGCCCGCCGGGATCGGATGTGCGAGGGTCGCGATGCCCTTCTTCGCGGCGACGTCGACCAGAGTCGCATCGAGCGCGCGATCGTCGCCTTCCGCGCGGAGCACGCCGACGAGCGCGTGTGTGGTACCGAGCGATGCGCCGTACTGGGCGGCAAGCGATGGCTCGGGGCTCGACCCGAAGACGAGGTAGCCGGCGGCCGACCGGTCCTCCGGCAGCGCGACGAGGAACACCGGCCTGAGCTCGAGCTCGGGGTGATCGGCGAACCGATCCACGAGACGCCGCGCGATCTGCCTGGACCAGGCACCGGCCCGCGGGTCCGCGGACCGCGCGCCGAACGGCACGACCGCGACGGACCGCCGGGTCACCGCTAGCCCCAGGTGATGCGGGCGTACTTGCGCTTGCCGTACTGGATCACCGGCGTGCCGGTGAAGCCGAGCTCCGTCCCGAGGTCGGCGACCGCGTTGTCGACCCTCACGCCACGTTGCTCCACGAGCCGCCGCGCCTCGCCCTTGCTCTTCACCAGTGACGCACGCACAAGCAGCTCGACGATGTTCACCGTCTGCCCGCCGTCCTTCGCGACGCGGATGCCCGGGATGTCGGCCGGCGCCTCCCGGTCACGGAACTGCTTGCCGAACGCCGCCGCGGCCTCGTCGGCCGCCGCCGCGGAGTGCAGCTCCGTCACGATCTGCCGGGCGAGCGTCTCCTTGGCCTCGCGCGGGTGCACGTCGCCCTTCGCAAGGCCATCGAGGATCGCGCGTACGTCGACCAGCGGCAGGTCGGTCGCCCACTCGAAGTAATGCGGCATCAGATCGTCCTTGATCGACATGATCTTGCCGAACATCTCGTTCGGCGGTTCGCTGAGCCCGATCGCCGTCTGTGGCTTCGACTTGCTCATGCGCTCGCCGTCGAGGCCCTCGAGAAGATGCGTCACGTAGATGTTCTGCGAACGCTGGCCGACCATCGCCTGCAGCTCGCGCCCGGCGAGCAGGTTGAAGAGCTGATCGGACCCGCCGGCCTCCACGTCGGCCTCCACGGCGACCGAGTCGTACGCCTGCAGGAGCGGGTAGAGCAGGTCCTTGATCGGGATCGGCGTGCCGGCGGTCTGCCGTTTACGGAATTCCTCGCGGGCGAGCATTTGCTGGACGGTGAAGCGTGACGCGAGCTCGATCACGTCGCGGAGCCCGAAGTTCCCGAACCACTCGCTCTGGAACACGACGCGCGAGCCTTCCGTCGGCACGATGCGATGGAATTGCTCCAGGTACGTCTTGGCGTTCGCCATGACCTCGTCGTGCGCCCGCATCGGCCGGGTCTCGTCCTTGTCGGTCGGATCGCCGATCTGCGTCGTCCAGTCACCGACGATGAGCACGATCTCATGTCCCCAACGTGCGAGCGTGCGGAGCTTCCGTAAGCCAACGGAGTGGCCCAGGCTCAGGTTCGGGGACGTCGGGTCGAAGCCCATCTTGATACGGAGCCGACGCTCGCCCGCCGCGAGGACCTTCCGGAGGTCCTCGCGCACGATGACTTCGGACATCCCGCGCGTCAGGAACTCATCGAGCTCCTGCTCGCTAGGCCGGATGGGCATGCGCTTCAGTCTAGGATTGAGGCATACCGCGCTCGATGACACGCGATCACGCATTCCGGCGCGGGCCGTACCGGGACAGCAAGCCCAAGAAGAAGGGGCTGGGTCCCAAGGCCGCGGTCCTCTCGCCGGTCCTGATCGCCCTCCTGATCACCTTCATCGGCCTGCCCATCGCGGGTGGGTTGATCGCGTTCGCCTTCTTCACGCGCGACCTCCCCTCGGCCCAGGACATCGGGAAGGCACCGCTCGCGCAGTCGACCAAGGTGTACGACCGCGACGGGAAGGAGCTCCTGTACCAGTTCGAGGAGGAGCGCCGGGACATCGTGCAGTACAAGGACATCCCGCAGGTGCTCATCGACGCCACCGTCGCCTCCGAGGATCACACGTTCTTCACGAACCCCGGGGTCGACGTGTTGGGGATCGCGCGCGCGGCATTCTCCGACCTCACCAATCGGGACACCGGCGCCGGCGGCGCCTCCACGATCACCCAGCAGCTCGTGAAGCTCCGCCTCGTCGGCAATGAGAACAGCATCACGCGGAAGATCCGCGAGGCGATCCTCTCCATCCAGGTGACCCGGACGTACTCGAAGGAGCAGATCCTCGAGCTCTACTTCAACCAGATCTATTACGGGAACCAGGCGTACGGGATCAAGGCCGCAGCGCAGTCGTACTTCGGGAAGTCCGACCTGAACACCCTGACGCTCGCCGAGGCCGCGCTGCTGGCCGGACTGCCGCAGCTCCCGTCGATCCTCGATCCCTCGAAGGCGGAGAACACCCAGCGGGCGACGGACCGGCGGGCGTACGTCCTCGGCCAGATGCAGAGCCTCGGGTCGATCACGCAGGCGGAGGAGGATCAGGCAAACGCGACGCCGATCAAGACCATCGGCGTGACGGTGGCGAAGATCGAGGCGCCGCACTTCGTCTTCCAGGTCCGCAACCAGCTCACGGCGATCCTGGGCGGCGACGAGGGTGCGGTCACGCGCGGCGGGTTCAAGGTCATCACGTCGCTCGACTGGCGGCTCCAGCAGGCCGCCGAGAGCCACGTGAAGGATCAGGTGGCGAAGCTGAAGGACGGGAGCAACGTGAACAACGCGGCGCTCGTGTCCCTGGACACGCGGTCGGGTGAGGTCCTCGCGTACGTCGGTTCGGTGGACTACAACGACCGCGCCGACCCGAAGGTCCAGGGCCAGTTCGACGTCGCGGGCATCGGCGTGCGCCAGCCGGGGTCCTCGTTCAAGCTCTTCAACTACCTCACGGCCCTCAAGAAGGGCGCGACCGCGGCGACCGTCGTCGTCGATGCGCGGACGGACTTCACCGGCAGAGCCCCCGCGAGCCTCGTCAGCGGCCCCGGTCAGCACTCTCAATGCGGCTACTGCCCCGAGAACGCGGACCTCCAATACCACGGGCCGGTGACGATGCGACAGGCGATCCGCGAATCGCGGAACGTGCCGGCGATCAAGTTCCTCCAGCAGTACTCAGGCATCGAGGACACCATCCAGACCGCGCACGACCTTGGCATCACCACGCCGATCGATCCGTCGCAGGTCGGACTCTCGCTGACGCTCGGGGCCGCCGAGGTCAAGCTCATCGACATGGCGAGTTCGTATGGGACCGTCGCGAACCTCGGCGTGCACGTCGACCCCACGTTCATCCTTCGGGTCGAGGATCCGCATGGGAAGATCATCTGGGAGCACAAGGACTACCAGCAGAAGCGCGTGGTCGACGAGAATCTCGCGTACGTGATGGTGGACATCCTCAAGGACACGACCCAACCGGACCGCGACTTCATCTTCGGCAGCTTCACGAACATCGGCCGCCCGGCCGGCCTCAAGACCGGGACGACCGACAACCTGAAGGACGTGTACGCCGTCGGCTTCACCCCGACACTGGTCACCGGCGTGTGGATGGGCAACAGCAACGGCGATCTCATGGAGGGCATCTCCTCCGCGATCGGACCGGGCCTGCTCTGGCGCGACTACATGAAGGAGATCTTCGCCGGATTCCCCGCATCCGACTGGAAACGTCCACCGAATATCGTCGAAGCGAGCGTCGTCACCGCGCCGGGGGCGTTCGGTGGCTACGGCTCGGGCCTCCTGCCATCCAGCCTCACGCCGTTCTCGACCCGGGAGATCTTCGTGAAAGGAACCGAGCCGCGGAAGGTCGATGACTGGTTCACCGCCGGCTGCGCGAACCCGGGTGGCGCCCAGAAGGTCGCGATGCAGATCAAGGAGGTCGGCCCGGCGGTCTGGAAGCAGTACACCGATCAATGGATCACCGATGCGATCGCCGGTCGACGGAGCTACGGCCGCTACACCTGGACTCTCTTACCGCCGAACGGAGAGTGCCCGAGCCCGAGCCCGAGCCCAAGCCCGTCGGGATCACCCGGCGGATCGTCGCCAACCCCGCCGCGCCCGAGCCAGACGATCCCGCCGATCTTCACGGTACCCCCGATCCCGACGCCCTCTCCCCGTCCGAGGCCGTAATGGGAGGCGTCGCGGCGATCGGACTCATCCGCGACGACCGTGGGCGCGTGCTGCTGGTGAAACAGACCGGGGGACCGTTCGCCGGTGCCTGGCTCCTCCCCGGCGGGCGGGCCGGCGAGGACGAGAGCGCGGTCCACGCGCTCGTCCGTGAGGTCCGCGAAGAGACCGGCCTCACGCTGACCGATGCGAGCTACGTCACGGGGTACTGCACGAGCGGGGACGGGTACGACCTCACCGTCCTGATGTATCGCGGCCCCGCGACCGGCACGCTCGTGCCCGAGCGCGGGAGCGACGCACGCTGGTTCGAGTTCGATGCGATCCCGGACCCGCACCCCGCGCTCCGCCGCCAGCTCTTCGACGCGGGCGCGGGCCGTGACGATGAGGGTTCGATCGAAGCGGCGCTGACCGCCGCGGGCATCCGGATGGAGTACCTGACCTAGTACGCTCGCGCCGTGAACGCGATCGAGCTTCTCGACATCCGCCGGACCTTCCACGTGACGACGGGCACGATCCGGCGGCGCCGGAAAGACGTCGTCGCGCTCGACGGGCTCTCGCTCCAGGTCCCGAGCGGAGAGCTCTTCGGTCTCCTCGGCCCGAACGGCGCGGGCAAGACCACGACCATCAAGATCCTCACGACGTTGCTCATCCCGACCTCAGGGACGGCCACGGTGCTCGGCCTCGATGTCGTGCGCGATGCGAAGGAGATCCGCAAGCGCATCGGCTTCGTCTTCGGCGGCGAGCGGGGCCTCTACTACCGCCTGTCGGGCCGCGACAACCTTCGGTACTTCGCCGAGCTGTACGCCGTCGCGCCGCGCGCTATCGGCCCACGGGTGGACGAGCTCCTGGCGCTCGTCGGCCTGACCGACCGAGCCGACGAGAACGTCGAGGGGTACTCGCGTGGGATGAAGCAGCGGTTGCACCTCGCCCGGACCCTCCTGCATCGGCCGCGGCTCCTGTTCCTGGACGAGCCGACGATCGGGCTCGATCCGATCGGCGCCCGCGAGCTGCGGAAGATCGTCACCGACCTGCACGCCGACGGCACGACGATCATCCTCACGACGCACTACCTGTTCGAGGCCGATGCGATGTGCCAGCGGATCGGTGTGATCGACCGCGGCCGCCTCGTGGCGCTCGGCACGCCGGCCGAGCTCAAGGCGAACGTGAGCGATCTCGGCGTCGTGGAGCTCGAGGTCTTCGGCGTCGACGCCGACTCCGTCGATCGGCTCCGGGGTCTCGAGTTCGTCGACTCCATCGTCGTCGAGCAGCGGGAGCTGCGGCAGCTCCTGCGGATCCAGACGCGGCTCGCCGAACGCGCGGTCGCGCCGCTGCTCGCGGCCCTCGCCGGCACGCAGGTCGGACGGGTGTCGGTCCGCGAGGCCACGCTCGAGGACGCGTACGTCCGGCTCGTCGGGCGGATCGAGTGATCGCCATGCTCCGCGTCGCCCGGGCGGCGGCGGAGCTGCAGTTCCGCGAGGTCGCCGTCAGCGGCTTCCTGCTCTTCGGCGCGCTCGTCCAGCCGTTCTTCATCGGCGTGATGACGATGTTCATGCTGCGCCACCGGCCGGACTTCGACCCGGTCTACGTCGTGGTCGGCGCGGCGCTCTCCGGCCTGTGGTCGGTCCTCCTGTTCGCCGGCACGGGCGCGATCAATCACGAGCGGAGCCTCGGCACGCTCGAGCTGGTCGTCGGCTCGCCGGCATCCTTCGTCGCGCTGTACGGAGGCAAGATCGCCGGCACGCTCGCGTTCTCCCTCGTCTCCGTGCTCTTCTCGTATGCGATCGGCGCCTGGCTCTTCGGGTACCCGATCGCCGTCGCCGATCCGCTCGGCTTCGCCGCCTCGCTGGTCTTCGCGCTGGTGGCGCTCTGGGCGACCGGCATGCTCTTCGCGCCGCTCGGCATCCTGTGGCGGGCGGTCGGCCAGTTCCTCGGCGTGCTCGAGTACCCGATCTACTCGCTCTCCGGATTCCTCTTCCCGATCCTGCTCCTCCCGGTGTGGACGATTCCGGTGAGCTACCTGCTGCCGCCGTATTGGGCGGCGGTCGCGCTCCATGGTTCGGCGAGCGGAACGCTCGATCTCGCCGCGCTCGTCGCGGTCTGGGCCGTCCTGCTCGTCACGGCAGCGATCCTCATGCTCCTTGCGAGCCGGCTCTTCGAGGCGGTCCTCCAGCGCGCGCGGCGCTCCGGCAGCCTGGCGCTTTCATAAATGCGGCTGTTCTTCGTCACCGCCGACTACAGCTTCCGCGCGCTCTTCCACTGGCTGCGCCCGGTGCCCTACGTCGTCAATCGCGTGCTCTTCCCACTCGTGCAGCTCACGTTCTTCGCGCTCGTCGGACAGTACGGGGGGAGCCAGTCGCTGTCCTTCTACCTCGTAGGGAACGCGATCGGTGTCGCGACGCTGAGCTGCTTCGGCGTTTCCCAGGCGGTCGCGGACGAGCGCTGGCAGGGCACGCTCTCATACATCCTCGCCGCGCCCGCGCCGCGCGTGCCGATCTTCTTCGGACGCGCCGCGTACCACGTGGTCGACGGGATGCTGAACATGGCCGCGGCCTTCCTCCTCGCGGTGCTCATCTTCGGGTTGCGGTTGCCGCTCGAGGGACTCGCCGGGCTCATCCTGGCGATGCTCGTGGCCACGCTCGCGATCTGCGGTGTCGGGTTGCTCCTCGGCGCGCTCGCGTACATCTTCCTCGACGCGATCCTGCTCGCGAACTGGGCGATGTTCATCCTCCTCCTGCTCACCGGGATGAACGTGCCGCTGTCGGAGCTGCCGCCGTTCGCCGCGGCCATCGGTCAGGCGCTGCCGCTGACGCGAAGCATCGCAGCCGCGCGGATGTATGCGGCCGGCGCGCCGTTCGAGGCAGGGCTCGGCTTGCTCGCCGCGGACCTCGCGATCGGCGCGGTCTACGCCGTCGCCGGCTTCTTCCTCTTCGGCTGGCTCGAGACCCAATCGCGGCGCCAGGGCCGGCTCGAGGGCGTTTAGAGCCGGACGATCGTGGCGCCCTCGCCGCCCTCGTTCGCGGCGGCGGGCGTCTGTTCCCGCACCAGCGGATGCGCCGACAGCGCCTCGCGTACCGCGTTGCGCAATGCGCCGGTCCCCTTCCCGTGCACGACGCGCACCCGGTCGTAGCCCGCGACCGCGGCGTTGTTCAGGTAGCGGTCGAGCTCGGCGAGCGCTTCCTCCGCCCGCGCCCCGCGCAGATCGAGCTGCAGTGGGATGTTCTGCGCCGCGCCCTGCACGACGGTGCGCGTGGAGCGGATC
>DATCOD010000031.1:0-4106 GCA_036564905.1 Candidatus Limnocylindria bacterium | reverse complement strand
ATGCTCCCGATCGGCGATGATGACGACCCGAGCCCGACGTTCCCGATCGTCAATCTCATCCTCATCGCGATCAACGTCGCCGTCTTCCTCTACCAGCTCGTCAGCCCCGACTTCACGAACGGCTTCGCGGCCGTCCCCGCGGAGATCACCACCGGCCGGGACCTCATCGGGCAGTTCCAGATCGCGCTCCCCGACGGCACGAGCGCCTTCATCGACGAAACGCGCGGCCCGTCGCCGGTCTGGATCACCCTGTTGACCTCGATGTTCATGCACGGCGGGTGGACCCATTTGGGCGGCAACATGCTGTTCCTGTTCATCTTCGGGGACAACGTCGAGAAGGCGTTCGGGCACGTCCGCTATCTCGCGTTCTACCTCGTCTGCGGGCTCGTCGCGTCGCTCGCGCAGGTCTACTCGGGGCCCGATTCGATCCTGCCGAGCCTCGGCGCATCCGGAGCGATCGCCGGCGTGCTCGCCGGCTACCTGGTGCTCTTCCCGTCCAATCGGGTTCGCGTGCTGCTCGGGTACTTCATCACGACCGTGCCCGCGGTCGCGATGATCGGGCTCTGGGCGCTCATCCAGTTCTTCAACGGGTTCGCCGCGACATCGCTGAGCGCGCAGACCGGCGGCGTCGCGTACATGGCGCATATCGGTGGGTTCAGCGCGGGGCTCGGGCTCGCGTTCGTCCTGAAGCCGTTCTCGGATCGCGCCGTCGGCCCACACGTGGTCGGCTACGGCCGCGGCTCGGCTACGCGCGCGTAGTCAGGTGAGGGCGGGCTTTGCCCGACCGAGCCGCAGGGCCCCGTTTCAGGGTTTCTTAGATGATCGCGGCGAGCCGCTCCACGTCGTCGGCGCGATCGATGCGCCCATCGAGGCGGTAGGCCGCGCCGAGCAGCCGGCACTTGTCGCGCGCGACGTCCCGGCGACCGAGGCCGCAATCCACTTCGATCAGGAGCCGCTGCGCTTCGCGATCGGTGTAGCCCGCGCCGATGTAGTCGAGCAGCAGATCCGACGCGGCCTGGAGCTTGTGCAGCGAGAGGAGCCGCCGCGCGGCGTCGATCGTCGACTCGGTCGCCCGCTCGTCCCGCGCACCGATGAGGATCGTCGCCCGCATGGCGATGACGGCGGCCTGCTGCTCGGGAGTCGTGCCGGGCGTCAGCGTGGCGAGCGCGGCCTCGATGTCCACCGCCGGCCGCGCCTTCCAGCTCGCCTGCGAGATCTTGCGCTGGGCCTCCTTCGACCGCGGCGCGATGCGCTGCGCGAGGTCGACCGGAGCCTCGTCGAACGCGTCGACCGACGTCATCGTGCGCGCGTCCGCCATCACCATCGCGCTCGGCGAACCGATCGGTCGCGTCCGAGGCAGATCGTCGATGACGATCCGCTGCGGGGCGGGCGGTTCGGCCGGCACGAGCCGCCGGATCGCCGGCGGTGGCGCCGGGGGTGGGCTGACCTGCTGCGTGACCGCGTGCGCAGCCGGCGCCGATGCGCGGGTCGGCGTCGCCGCGGCGCCGCCCGGCATCAGCCGGTCGACCAGGCGGACGAGCGCGGGCAGATCGCCGAGCGTCTCTCGGGCGTAGGTGAGCTCGAGCCACGCGCGGCGGCTGTCACCTTCGGCGAGCGCGTAGTCGACGAACCGCTCGTACTCCGCGCACGCGGCGACCTGATCGCCGGCGTTCGCGAGCGCGGCCGCGAGGCGGCGGTGAGCGGCGAGATCGCCCGGTCCGATCGACACGGCCTCGGTCAGGAGGCCGATGGCGGCGAGACGATCGCCACGCTTCCCCAGGCTCACAGCGCCGTCGCGGAGCGCCAGGAGCGCGGCGCCGAGATCCTCGAGCGCGACCTGCGTGTGCGCGAGACCGCGGTACGACTCCGCGTCGCCGTGCTTCTCGGCGAGCTGGCGGTACGCCTCCTCGGCCTGCCGGAGCTTGCCGCCCGCGTGCAGCTTGGCGGCGGCGTCGAGCGCGAGGCGCGGCGCGCCGCCGTCCTTCAGGTGCTGCGCGGCCCTCACCTGCACGGCGGGCACGGGGGCCGCCGGCCCGGCGTCAGCGGCAGCGAGGCCTCCGACGCGCGATGCGAATTCGCTCGCTCGCTCGCTGTCCATGATCCGGGAGGCGGCGACACGCGCACGCTCTGACAACGCCGGGAGATGCCACGGCGTGATGGTGTCGGCGCTGCACTCGAGCGCGCGGAGCTCTTTCGACAGGAATTGCCGTGCCGCAGGGCCCAGGTACTCCTTCGCGACTTCCAGGACCTGCTCGCCGAGCGCGTTCACTCCTCGCCCGGCTCGTCCGCGAACGCGTAGAAGCGGAGGGCGTTCAACAGCCGGTCGAACGCCGATGCGACCTCGCGGGTGATGTCGTCACCGTGGCTCGTCTCGAAGTGCGCGGCGCGCAGATCGGTATCGCCCGTCGAGACGCTCGTCGCCACGCCGACCAGCTGCCGGAGCGGTCGCACGAGGGACCGGGTGAGCAGGATGCCGACGATGAACGACAGGAGCAGCCCGATCGCCACGACGCTCGCGGCATTGAACGTCGCATCGTCCGCCGCCTTCGTGTAGGTGGCGAGCGGCACGGCGAGGACGTAGGCCCACGGCTTCGCCACGAGGCGCGCCGCGACCCCGCGCTGCTCGGCCGCGCCCGCGCCATAGGCGAACGTCGTGGACCCGGTCTTCAACGGGTCGAGCGCGGACTTGAGCGTCGGCAGCGGGTCGATGACCAGCTTGTCCGGCGTGAGGGTCCCGAACCGCTTGTCCGCCGCGAGCTTCGTCGCGACGTCCGGGGCGATCGGCGCGATCGGCTTGTAGATCAGGCTCTCCGCCTGATCGCGGTGGCCCTTCGTCTCCGAGACCGCGAGACGGATGCCGTAGTCGTCGAGCAGGAAGCTGTGCGCGCCGGCGCCGACGGAATTCGTGTCGGCCTCGACGACGCTCCAGATCGCGGTCAGGTTGAGGCGTGAGCGCACGACCGCGATGACGGTGCCGGTCGCGCCTTTCACGGCCGCCGAGAAGAACAGCGCGGGCTTGTTCGTGATGACCGAGTAGCTCGGGTCACTGATGTAGGGCAGCGCGGTCGTGCTCGGCGTGATGAAGTACTGCCGGAACTTCACATCGGTGCCTTCATCCCCCGCGGCCGATGAGGCGACGATCTTCCCGGTCAGGTCGACCACGGCGACGGACTCGTACTCCGCCGAGCGGTCTGTCGCGGCCTTGAGCGCGGCGAGCGCCGCATCCTTCGTCACCGGATCGGGCGTGCTCGCGTAGCGCACGACATCGGGGAGCCGGCTCACCAGCACGATGTCGTCGAGGCGGTTCTGCAGGTACGCATCCAGCGCGGCTGCCGTCGAGGTGGACCGCTGCTGGATGTTCGTGACGCCGAGGTCGGTCAGGTCGGTGCGCGTCTGGCGGATCGAGACGACGCTCACGAGCACGATCGGCACGACGCCGACCACCAACAGGGCCGCGAGGACCTTGTGCCAGAACCGGACCACGCTCGTACTTTTGGTGCCGGTGTGCACGCGCTTCTGCCGTGTCACGTCCGCCCTCCGCTGTGCCCCCATCGCTCTCGCGACCGTGTGCGGAGTGTCGTCAGATGGAGAGACGGCTCCTAGTCACAACGCATGAGCACGTCGTACCCGCGCGGCCTAGTACCTTTGGCGGATCGACGTGCTGGCTAACGCGCGAGCGCGGGTCGGGTCGAGCGACGCGAGTCCTTGATGAGGCCACGGAGCAGCTTCTTGCTCTGCTCCACCTCCTCGCGATCGGCGTCGGTCAGTCCCGCGCTCGTCGGATCCGGTCGCCACCAGCACTCGAATCCCCACACCCGCTCCGTTGTCTGGGGCTCGACCGGGGCCGGCGAAGCCGGGCCCGGTCGCACGATACGGAGGCGAGGCACGCCGTATCCGGCGCGGCGCGGATCGCCGGTCTCGAGGTCGAAGAACCCTTCGAACACCGCGGCGGCGCCTGTCCGATCGGGCTCGCCCTCGCGGCAGTCCATGACGATCACGCAGGGTGTCCCGTTGCGCAGATCATCGGGCGACCGCGGCGCCGTCGCGCCGCGCTTCCGCGGCGGGCGCTCGCGCCTCGCGAGCCCGCGGGCCGGCTGCGGCGGCTT
>DATCOD010000030.1:0-10567 GCA_036564905.1 Candidatus Limnocylindria bacterium | reverse complement strand
TGTTGACCCCTTGCGGCACTCGTCATAGGACGTGCAGCAACCGCAAGATCAAGAGGATCACGGCAATGACGAGAAGTGTGTGAACGAGATTGGATCCGCCGCCGGCCGCGGCACCAGATCCGCCCTGCCCGTACAACCTCCCGCGCCCGAAATAGCCGAACGCCCAAACGAGCACCAGGATCAGTATGAGCAGCTCAATCAGTCCCATAAGTACCTCCCGCTATTTCCGTACCGACGTTTACCGCGTGGGTGAGGCGGCTGGAGCGCCACTCGCGACCGGACCGGCCGATGAGGTCGGGGCGTTCGACGAGCCTCGGTAGATGCCTGGATAGACAAACAGGACAACCGCTACCAGCACGACGATGGCGAGGATGATGCCGACGATCATTCCAGTACCCGCACCGCTGGGGCCTCCGCCTGAATTGACATTGACCTGACCCATGTGAAACTCCTTCTGCCGGATTCCGGCGAACAGCCGAGACGGCTCTACCGGCTCGGCGCACGGGAACTGCCGCACTTACGGCGACCACACCGCTGATGATTGAATGATCAGGTCGCCAAAAGGATTACGAGACGCCTCGCGCCAGGCCTTCGACTGACGTCTTGCCCTCACCTGCACGTTCGGTGCCGACGGACGTTGTGACGGAGCCGTCATGCTTCCAGAACCCCGGGTCGCACATTCGTGAGAGATCGCAGATGTCTGGATCAGTGACGAGAGCCGCCCAAAGACGGTCCTGCTTGTCGAGGATGAGCCCTCGGTGAGCAAGGTGATAGGTCGGCTGCTCGACGAGGCGGGATATGCGTACGTGTCGATCGCGGATCACCGACAGATCGCGGCTGCCGTGGAGCAATGGCATCCACGGTGCATCATCCTCGACAGCGAGCCAGGTTCGGCGGGTCATGAGCGCTCGTGGGCCGATGCGGCCGCCATCCGTCGTGCGCACCCGTCGCTTCCTATGTTGATGTTTACGGCAGACCCGCCGCCACCACGGAGGCGCGGGCTGGTACCAGCGCACGGAGCAAGGCCGCCGGCTATGCAGGCGTGATCGACAAGCCGTTCCTCGTCCTCGGGTTCCTCGCCACGTTGAAGGACGCCGTCGGAACACCGTAGAGCGCACGACCTCGCGGCAGGTAACTAGGCGAATGAATGCTCACCGCCGCGACTTTTCTTTCACGACCCGGCGTCCTACCGCTCTGCGGTTAGCCGGGTCGGTTTACCTCGGCGCCGGCCGCGGGGACAAATCGATATCCGGTCCCTGGCACGGTCTCGATGTACCGCGGTGCCTGCCAATTGTCCTGGAGCTTCGCGCGCAGCCCCCGGACGTGCCAGTCGACGACCTTGCTCTCGCTGACGAAGTCGGTGCCCCAGAGCGCGTCGAGGATCTGCTCCCGGGTGAGCACACTTCCAGCGTTCGCAGCGAGGAGATACAGCAACGCCTGCTCGAGCGAGGTGAGGTGCACCTCCTGGTCCCCACCAAGCACCTTCCGATTGAGCACATCGAATTCCAGGTCGCCGACGCGCAGGCGCGGGATGAACTTTCCGACGCTGCCGTGGGTCCGGCGGATCACCGCGCGGGACCGGGCGACGAGATCGTCGGGAACGAATGGCAGCCCGATGTAGTCGTCTGCGCCGCGCTCGAAGGCATCGAGCTTCCCGCGCAGGTCGCTGCGCCGGGTGAGCGCGATGACCCCGATCGGCCCTCCGGCCCGAGCGTCGCCGATGAGCTGGATCCCTGCACCTGCCTCGAGGTCGATCTCGACGAGGACGAGATGCGGCTTCCATTCCGCGATCGCCGTCCGAGCGTCGCTCACCGTCGATTCGATCCGCCGGACGTAGCTTCCGTGCTGGAGAGTGAAGTCAACGGTGTTCGCGAGAGACCGGTCCCCAAGCACAACGAGCACCCGAATCGCACGGTCGGGCTCTTTCGCGGCCGGTGCGGCGACACTCACTCGGGCACGGATCGGAGCCTACAGCCGGCTTTCCTAAACATTGGACATCCAGGTTGCGGCTCAAGGGGGCAGCGACCAGTCACGTGGTGGGGTTTTGACGGACCTCGATTCGCCGCATTCGACCGCTCTGCCACCCCTCGGAGTGGAAAACGGCAATAAACATTGGCCCTGCGGCTCACGATGCGACGGTTGCGGAGCGAGCTTGATGCCATGTCTGATGCCAGCGCCGGTGCAGCTCCGGGCACGTCGGCGCCACTCGGAGGAGGCGCGAATCTGATCACCTTATCGGTGGGGAGTACGGGATTGCCCTAATTGAGTTGCTCTAACGACGCTCCGGCGTTGCGACCGCGAAGTCGAGCCGACCGGCCCGCGACCACACCGAAATGCTGCGAGCGCGGTATGGCTAACCTTCGGATCGTGGCTGAGGACCTCGCCATCGCCCCCGGATCGAGTCCATACAACGGGCGGATCGTCGCCCGCGAGGATCTGACGCCAACGGTGGCGACGTTCCGCGTCGCGCTCGATGCCGCCCCGTTTCCGTTCGAACCGGGCCAGTACATCGCCATCGGTCTGGAGCTCTCGCGGGGGCTCGTGCAGCGTCCCTATTCGATCGCGTCGAGCGCCCTTCGCCTCGGGGATGGCTACGAGCTCTACATCCGTAAGGTCCCCGGCGGCGCGTTCACCCCGTCGCTCTTCGCGAGCGGTGTGGGCCAGCGGCTCCTGGTGAGAAGGCCGAAGGGTCGATTCGTGCTCGACGTGGACGATCAACGGACGCACCTCTTCGTCGCGACCGGATGCGGGCTGGCGCCGTTCCTTGCCATGGTGCGGACGCTCCTCGACCAGGGCCAGCCCCGTCGCGTCGTGCTCCTGCACGGCGTGAGCTACGTCGCCGAGCTCGGCTACCGTGCGCTCCTTGAAGACTGGGAGCACTCGGGTGCGCTGCCGCTCCGCTATCTCCCCACGCTCTCGCGCCCGGGAGCGCCGGAGAACGCCGGGTGGCAGGGCCGGACCGGCCGCGCCGAAGGGCAGCTCCCACAGGTCCTGGATGACTTCGGTCTCACGCCGCAGGACACGGTCGTCTACCTGTGCGGCAACCCCGAGATGGTCGGGACCTCCCGCAACCTGCTCGTCGCACGTGGATTCTCGGAGGATCACGTCCGCTCCGAGCTGTACTGGCCGGCGGCGATACCGCGTTCGGGCTAGGAGGTCGTTGGTCGCCGCGACCGCGCCGATCCAAAGACGAGGCGAACGGAGACCCCGGCGCTACGGGCGCGGCGCGGGCAGGACGTAGAGGAGAACGACCACGTAAAACGCGACGGCTGCGGCGATGGTCAAGAGGTGGAATACCTCGTGATACCCGAAGACGCGTGGCCAGGGGTCCGGCCACCTGCGCGCGTAGAGCAGCGCGCCCGCCGAGTAGAGCACGCCGCCGGTGATGAGGAGCCCGATGGCGGGCCACGGGAGTGCCGCCGAGATCTGCCCGAGGGCCGCCAGGGCGATCCAGCCCATCCCCACGTACAAGCCCGCGCGCACCCAGCGGCGCAGCCGCATTCCGGCGGCTGCGGCCACGACCCCGACGAGGGCCGCGCCCCACACCGCGCCGAGGATGCCGACCCGCCACCAGCCGGACAGCAGGTTGAGCGCGAGCGGGGTGTCGGTCGCGGCGATCAGGACGAAGATGTTCGCGTGATCGATCCGGCGCAGGATCGCGCGGCGGTCCGGGGTCCACGTATGCAGGTGGTAGAGGGCGCTGACGGCGAAGAGCACGGTGAGGCCGGCGCCGTACACGAGCATCGACAGCTGCCGTGGCCGATCGCCGCTCGACAGCACCACGAGGTACGTTCCACCCACTGCGGCGACGACCGCAGCCCCGGCGTGGAGGTAGCCGCGCAGCAGCGGGCGCGCGTTCGACTCGGTCAGCGGAAGGCGATCCGGATCGGCACGTCGGGGCCGTTCGTCGACTCGACGCCGACCGCGCCGAGCATCGTCAGGAGCACGTTGACGGCGAACGCAGTGATGGTCTCATGCCGCACCTCCCCCGGGCTCAGGCGAGCTTGGTCTCGTCCTCGACGTATGGATGGATCTCCGTGGCCCGTCAAGACTCACCATATGTCTCACTTCTAGGATGAGAACATGAAAACGTCGGGTGCGAGCCAAGGCCAGTCGGCATCGGAGCTCATCTCGAAAAGGATCGCCGAACTCGAGGACTGGCGCGGGAAGACCCTCAGCAGAATGCGCAGGCTCATCAAGGAAGCAGACCCGGACGTCGTCGAGGAGTTGAAGTGGGTGAAGTCCTCGTCCCCGGGCACCCCAGTTTGGTCGCACGACGGCATCATCTGCACTGGCGAGTCCTACAAGAATGTCGTGAAGCTTACCTTCGCGAAGGGCGCGTCTCTGAAGGATCCGGCCCATCTCTTCAACTCGAGTCTCGACGGAAACGTACGCCGCGCGATCGACATCCACGACGGAGAAGAAGTTGGCGAGTCCGCCTTCAAGACGCTCGTTCGCCAAGCGGTCGCCCGCAACAGTCCTGGCAAGTCGAAACCTTCGAAGAAAGCGAAGTCGTAAGGGACTCTGATACCCAAAACTGTCGAGGGTCGATACGGAGCGCAGCGTGAGTTGAGCAAGGAAAGATCATGACCACACTCAAGGACCGACCGAACACCGCACTCCTCGTCATCGACGTGCAGAACGGAGTCGTCAGGGGGGCTCACAAGCGCGAGTCGGTCGTCGCGAACGTCGGCAGCCTGGTCGAGAAGGCGCGGCGGGAACGGGTCCCCGTCGTCTGGGTCCAGCACTCCGATGAGCAGCTCGCGAGGGGCAGCGACGACTGGCGGATCGTCCCCGAGCTGGCTCCGGGCGACACCGAGCCGCTCGTCGAGAAGAACTACGGCGACTCATTCGAGGACACCACCCTCGAGACCGTGCTGTCAGGCCGCGGAATCGGGCGACTCGTCGTCGTCGGCGCACAGACCGACGCGTGCGTCCGCTCGACGCTGCACGGCGCGTTCGTCAGGGGGTACGACGCGACGCTGGTCAGCGACGCCCACACGACGGAGGACCAGACCGCGTGGGGGGCGCCGCCGCCGGACCAGGTCATCGCGCACACGAACCTGTACTGGACCTACCAGACGGCGCCGGGGCGGACGGCCGGGACGGTCGAGACGAAGGATGTCGACTTCGAACGACTCTGAGCCCGAACGTAGATCACCGCGAGCTCGGGCGGCGCGGCTCCTTGATCGTCGATGCGATCTCGGCCAGGCGAGCGTTCACGATCCACCTCACCAGGCGGTCAGGCGATGGGTGAGGCTCATCACGGTAGATTTCTTCGCTGAGCCGCGCGATCGCTACGCTGGCTGCGGATCCCAGATCGCCTGAACGCGAACGGAAGGAAACAACGATGAAGTACGTACTCGTCTACTACGGCGGCGCCATGGCCAGCACGCCCGCGGCCCAGGCGGAGGGCATGAAGGCCTGGGACGCCTGGTTCAAGGATCTCGGCAAGGCGGCGGTCGATGGCGGCAACCCGTTCAGCGGCAAGGTGAAGAGCGTGTCGGCCGGCGGCGTGATCGGCGACGGTCCGATCGCCCGGATCGCGTCCGGCTACAGCATCCTCGAGGCCGGATCGATCGACGAGGCCGCGAAGCTCGCGACGGGTTGCCCGGTGCTGAAGAGCGGCGGCCAGATCGCGGTCTACGAGACCGTCAAGGCGATGTAGCCGATCGCGCGGAGGCGCGCCGGCAGGCCTCACGTATCGGGATGCTCCCCTCGCGTGCGCGAATAGGTGAGGAAGCGGTCGGCGTCGAGGCGCACGTACACGCCGCGCTCGCTCCAGTCGAACGCGCTGCCGCCGTAGTGCTCGCGGAACCTCGCGTCGATCTCGCCGACCTCGGGGTGGCCCGGTGCATCAGCGCGGCATGCCCGTGCGCGGTCACGCAGAACTTCTCGTGGATGATCCCTCGCGAACGTGATGCGGCCTTGGGCCGGGAGCGACAGGCGAAGCGATCGTTCCCCGCCGCGAGGAATGAATGGGCACACCTGTCAGACTGGGTCCACGCGGGTCGACGACCGATAGGGGTGCACCGTCTCGAAGGTGAAGACACCGTTCCTCTCGCGTCTGCAGGAGGCCTGCGACCTCGTGGGCGCCACCCTGGAGGTCATACCGGACGCGGATAACTCGGGCAGGATCACCCTGCCGTCAGGTCGCGTGCGCCACTTCCACCGATTGCGCTGGGACCTCAACACCCTGGGTGCCGCGGCGATCGCCCTCGACAAGGATGCCACCGCGCACCTGCTCAGGCGGTCCGGCTACACGGTCCCGACGGGACGCAGCTTCTCCTACGACGGTCGGCTGCGCGAGGCGCGCGACATCGGGCCTGCGTACGCGTACGCGCGGAGGCTCCGATTGCCGGTGTTGCTGAAACCGAACGACAGCTACGGCGACCAGCACGTGTTCGTCGTCTATACCCGCGCGCAGTTCTACAAGGCGGCCCGTGAGATCTTCGCCGCCTCCAAGAAGCTGCTGGTGCAGCGCCTCGCGCGCGGCAGCGACTGCTCGATCGTCGTCCTCGATGGCGAGGTCCTGATGGCGAGCGAGAAGACGCCGCCGTACGTCCTCGGCGATGGTCACTCGAGCATCCGGGCGCTCATCGCCTCGAGCCGACGACGGAGCCGCGCGGCGGGGCATCCGACCGAGCTGCGCGCGGACGACATGCGGCTGGTCAGGCACCTCGCCCATGGTCGCCGGGGGCTCGAGACCGTGCCCACCGCGGGTCAACGCGTCGAGCTGCTCCCCTGCGGCAATCTGGGCGTCGGTGGTGATGTTCGCGTGGTGACCGACGTGCTGCACCCCACGTTACGGGCGCTCGCGACCCGCGCGGTCGGGGACCTGGGTCTGCGCCTCGCCAGTGTTGACCTCGTCCTCAGCCGACCCGCCGATGCGCCACCGAAGCGCTGCACCGTCCTGGAGGTGAACTCCGCACCGGGTCTCGACACGCACGAACGTGAGCCCGGCTGGTCGCGCCGCCGCGTCGACCGCATCCGCAGGATCTTGCTCGCCCTCGATCGCGAGCAGCCATCGGTCCATGCTGGCAGGATGGCCACATCGACACGACCCGGGTAGACGCCTGGCTCTGGGCCGTCCGGCTCTATAAGAGCCGTTCGGCGGCGACGGCCGCCTGCCGGGGCGGCCACGTCCGGGTGAACCGGGCGCCGGCCAAAGCGGCGACGCCGGTGAAGGTCGGCGATCGCGTCGAGGCGTTCGTGGAGCGCGAACGCATCCTCGAGGTGGTGATCGTCATCGACAAGCGGGTCGGCGCCCCGGTGGCGGCGACGTGCCTGGTCGACCACAGCCCGCCCGCCCCGGTGGTGAAGCGGGAGCCGCGGGCCTTCGTCCGCGAGCGCGGCGCCGGCCGCCCGACCAAGCGCGAACGCCGCGAGCTCGACCGTCTCAGGCGGCCATGACCTCGACGCCGCGGTCACCTACCTGTGTGTCGGAGAGTCCTTCGGCTGAATGATCCCGAGGACGTTCCGGCTCGGATCGATGATCCAGGCCGCCCACGCGAAGCCCATGTCGGCGATCCCGTTCTCGGTCTTCGGGTCGGGCGGGCCGTACTCCTGGATCGTCACGCCGCGGGCCCGGAGATCCGCCAGCTCCGCCTTGAGGTCGGGGACGCGCCAGGCCAGCTGGGTCTGCGTGTCGGCCGTCCCGATCGTGCTCAGGCTGACCGTCAGCTGAGATCCGCCGCCGCACCGAAATACGATCCGGTCGGCCTCTTCGCGCAGGATGTCGAGCCCGAGCGTGTCGTGATAGAAGGCCCGGCTCGCCGCCATGTCGATCGACAGCACGATCGGGAACACGAGATGATCGCCCAGCATCAACGGTCCTCCCAGCGGTCTTCGCGACGGCACTCTAGCCCCAGCCGCACCAGCGCCGCGTCACCGGCAGGGTGACCGTATCGATCGTTCAGCGGCGGGCCCCGGGGATCCCGGTCTGTGCCGCAGCGGACCCCTGAACGCGAGCGCGCACCTGATCGGCGACGTGCGCGCTGTCCTCGGTCGCGCCCCAGATGATCCCCGACTTCCGCCGCCGCAGCCAGGCCCAGCCGAGCAACCAGAGCCCGTCGATCCGCATTCGGCCCTCGTCGTGGATCGGCTCGCGGCGATCGTCCAGCACCGGCAGCTTCAGCCACGACAGGTCCGCCGCGAACCCCGTGGTGAAGATGACGGTGGTGATCCCGCGATCGAGGAGGTCGATGGCGCTCGGTGGGTCGAACGCCCGTGGATCACACGTCACGTCGGCGGGATCGGGCTCCGACGGCGGTGCGGCGATCCCCGATCGCGCGATGTGATCGTCGACGTGGCCGCGGATGAGCCGGGCGACCTCATCGCCGAACCGGACATGCTCTCCGAGGTCCCCGGCGAACGCGAGGCGCGTTCCCTCCACCCGCTCGAGCCGCCCGAGGAGCGTCACGCCGCGGGTCGCGAGCGACTGCAGGCTCACGGTGTGACCCCGGGGACCGACGCCCGAGATCTGCGGCTGGGCCCAGCGGACCATCGCCGGATCCGGGAGATCGCCGGGCCGCTGATCGAGCCAGCCCGTTTCGCTGAGCCAGACGAGCGCGTCACGACCCCGAAGCCGTCGCGGGCTCCGGCCAACGCTGCCGGTCGCGAGATACACCGACCGGCCGGCGTCGCTCAGCTCTTCGGCGATCTGACAGCCCGATTGCGCGCTCCCCACGACGAGGACCGCGCCCGGACGGAGCTGATCGGGCCGCCGGTAGGCGCCGGTGGTGAGACGACCGATCCGTCCATCGAGGCTCCCCGCGATCGCCGGGACCTTCGGCTCGTTCACCATGCCGGATGCGACGATCACGTTGCGCGCGCGGATCGGCGCATGGTCGCGGGCGGACACGACGAAGTCCTCTCCGTCGCGATCCACCGAGGTGACCGTCGTGCGGATCCGGACCGGCAGCTGCTGGTCCAAGGCGTACCGCTCGAGCCGCGCGACCCAGGCATCGCGCCCTTCGAACGCGTCGGGGTCCAATCCGTCCGGCGACGCACCAGGCAACCGGTTCATCCGGTTGGGCGTGTTGAGCGTGAACGAGTCCCACCGTTGCGAGCGCCAGCTCTCGCCGATCTCGCCGCGCTCCAGGACGACGTGCTCGATGCCCGCCTCGCGGAGGCGGTAGCTCACCGCGAGGCCTGCGTGGCCGGCACCGATGACGACCGCATCCAGCATCGCGGCAGTTTACCGGCTGTGGTAAGATAGTTGCTGAGACAACTACTCGAGGAGACCACCGTGCCCGCTGTCACCGTCCAAGATCCGCTCACCCTTCCCGCGGTCGAAGCCGCTCCGGGAGCGCAGTTCCGCCGCGTCCAACGCGTCGTGAACGCGATCCAGACCTACGAAGGAGAAGGCTTCCCGGTGCGCCGGCCGTTCCCCGGCCTCGAGCGCACCGTCGCTGACCCGTTCATCTTGCTCGACCAGATGGGCGAGGTGCAGTACGGCGTCGGCGAGGCGAAGGGCGCGCCGGATCACCCGCACCGCGGGTTCGAGACCGTCACGTACATGATCGACGGGGAGTTCGTGCACCGAGATTCGACGGGCGGCGGCGGGGTCATCGCCAACGGCGACACCCAGTGGATGACCGCGGGCGCCGGCATCGTGCACTCGGAGATGCCACCGGAGCGTCTCATCCGCGCCGGCGGCCTGTTCCACGGCGTGCAGCTCTGGGTGAATCTACCCGCGGCGCAGAAGTGGTCTCCGCCGCGCTATCAGGACATCGCCGCGAAGTCGGTCACGCTCGTGCGGTCGCACGACGGTGGCGCGCTCGTGCGGGTCATCGCCGGCGACCTCGCCGGGCACGCCGGACCCGGCGTGACGCAGACCCCGATCACGTACGCCCACGTCACGCTGATGCCGGGGTCCCGGCTCGAGATCCCGTGGCGTCCCGATTTCAATGGGCTCGTGTACGCGCTCGGCGGCTTCGGCTCGGTCGGGACCGAGGGTGCGCCGCTCGAGTCGGGTCAGCTCGCGGTGCTCGGAGCCGGCGATGCGATCCGCGTCGAAGGGAGCCCGCGCCAGGACAGCCGCACCAACGCGTTCGACGTGCTGCTGCTGGGCGGCCGCCCGATCGGCGAGCCGGTCGTGCAGTACGGCCCGTTCGTGATGAACACGCGCGAGGAGATCCTCCAGGCGATCACGGACTACCAGGCCGGCCGCATGGGCTCGATCCCCGCGACGCACTTCGGCGCCGGTCCAAAGGACACCGCGTAGCTCGCCCACGCGAGGCCACGATCACGGCGAGGGACCGGAAGAAGATGCCGCCGGAGCTTGCCCCGAGGTTCGAGGAAGTCGCTGAAGAAGGCCACGAAGAGGACGACCGCGGGACGCTAGGCGCTCTTGAGGTCGCCCTTCGGCTCGAACTTCGCGCTCGCGGTGTACGAGGTGCGGTTGGGGACCTCATCCACCTTCGTGATCCGATAGAAGACCGGCGAGCCCGACTGACGAGTCAGGCGGATGAGCGAACCGAGCTTCACCGGACCGGCGTTGACGATCTTGTTCGAGAGCGGTCCACCGGACAATCGGATCACGGTCTCGATCGGCATCAGGACC
>DATCOD010000029.1:0-2873 GCA_036564905.1 Candidatus Limnocylindria bacterium | reverse complement strand
CTCGAGGAGCGTCGTGGCGCGTGCGAGCCGGTCGCGATCGCGGGCCTCGAGCTGCGCCGCCGTGATCGGTGTGGGGGACGTGGTCGTGGCCACGAGCGGAGCCTAGCCCGCGCGGGTCGGATAGATAGACTTGACGCGATGAACCCCCAGCAGCGCCGCGTCGTGATCACCGGGCTCGGCCTGATCACGCCCCTTGGCGCGACGCTCGACCGGTCGTGGGCCGGCCTGATCGCCGGTAAGAGCGGCATCGGTCCGATCACCCGGTTCGACCCGGTCGACCTCGAGACGAAGATCGCCGGCGAGGTCCACGACTTCGATCCGCTCGAGTACATGGAGCGCAAGGAAGCGAAGCGAGCGGACCGGTTCGCGCAGTTCGCGGTCGCGACGGCTGGTCAGGCGCTGAAGGACGCGAAGCTCGAGATCACCAAGGACCTCGCACCGCGGATGGGCGTCACGTTCGGCTCGGGCATCGGCGGGGTCGAGACCCTCGTGGACAACATCCTCGTCCACGAACGGGATCCGCGACGGGTCTCGCCGTTCATGATCCCGATGATGATCATGGACATGGCCGCGGGCGAGATCGCGATGAAGTACGGCGCCAAGGGTCCGAACGTCGCGACGGTCTCGGCCTGCGCCTCGAGCGCGCACGCGATCGGCGAGGCGGCCGACACGATCCGGCGCGGCCAGGCCGACGTGATGCTTGCCGGCGGCAGCGAGGCCGGGATCATCAAGGTCGCGGTCGGCGCGTTCAACGCGATGCACGCCCTCTCGCGCCGGAACGACGAACCGGAGAAAGCCTCGCGGCCGTTCGACAAGGAGCGCGACGGCTTCGTGTTCAGCGAGGCTGCGGCCTGCCTGGTCCTCGAGGAGGAGGGCTTCGCGAAGGCGCGCGGCGCGCACATCATCGGCGAGATCGTCGGCTACGGCGCGACCGCGGATGCGTATCACGTCACCGCGCCGCCGGAGGGTGCCGAGGGCGCGGTCCGGGCGATGCGCATGGCCATGGAGGACGCCGGCATCACGCCGGCGCAGATCGGCTACGTGAACGCGCACGGCACCTCGACCCAGGCCAACGACGGCGCCGAGACAGCCGCGCTCAAGACCGTGTTCGGCGCGACGGTCCCGCCGGTGTCGTCGACCAAGTCGATGACCGGCCATACCCTGGGCGCAGCGGGCGCGATCGAGGCGGTCATCTGCGTCCTCGCGATGCGTGACGGCGTGCTCCCGCCGACCATCAATCAGGAAGTGCCGGATCCCGCGTGCGACCTCGACTACATCCCGAACGTCGCGCGGAGGACGCAGGTCGAGTACGCGCTCACCAACTCGATGGGCTTCGGCGGGCACAACGTCGCGCTCATCATTCGCCGGCGGACCGGCGCCGGCTAAGTGGCCGATCCGAAGAAGGTCCGCGCGGAGGCGAACGCGCTCGTCCAGGAGCTCCTGACGCGGCTCGACGCCTCCGACGTGCGCGAGCTCGAGGTGACCCGCGGCGGGATCCGCGTGCGCGTGGCCAAGCACGCGCCGCAGCAGTCGTTCGCCCCCGCTCCCACGGCCGCGCCGGCCGCGCGCCCCGCGGCCCAAGCCGCCGGTCCCGCGGTCGTCAGCGCCGACCCGGCCGCGAAGAACGCGGACGCGATCACCGCCCCGCTCACCGGCATCTTCTACCGCTCGCCCTCGCCGCAGACGCCGTCGTTCGTGCAGATCGGGAGCGCCGTCGCGGCCGGCGACGTCATCGGGCTCATCGAGGCGATGAAGCTGTTCAACGAGATCCGCTCGACGAAGAACGGCACGGTCCGGGCGATCGTCGCGGACAACGGCCAGCTCGTCCGGGCGCATCAACCGCTCATCGAGCTCGACCTCGCGTGACGAGCGCGACCTGCCCGACCTGCCGCGTGCCGCTCGCGGATCCGCCCGCGTTCAAGCTTCGCTACGAGGACCGGATCTACGCGTTCGACCGCGAGGCCTGCAAGCGGATCTTCCAGGAGAACCCCGACCGCTATCTCGATGCGGACGGAGGCGTGCTGCCGGAGCCGCGTTGAAGCGGATCGCATTCGTGATCGCCGCAGCAGTCGCGGCCGGATGCGCCCCGGCGCCGGTCACGATCGTCGCATCACCGAGCCCGAGTGTGCGGGAGACCGTGACCCCGACGGCGTCATCGTCGGCGACCGCGGATCCCGGCCCGCTCAACGTCGCCAGAGCGGTCGGCACGATCCCGCGCTCGTTCCATTACTTCGACACGGGACAGGGCGAGAGCTATCGCATCCTCCTGTTCGACGAGGAGAAGACGGAGCCGCCGGTCGTCGTGCTCACCAGCGGCCGACCACCGGCACCTCCTGGACCTGACGTCCGATCGGAGGCGTTCACCGTGTCCGCGGATGGCCGGGTCCTCGTCCTGATGCGCCGCCTGTCCGAACAGGAGACGACCTATTACGCGATCCGGCCGGAGACCGGTGAGATCCGGGCGCTGTTGCACGGGCCCGACCTCGGGCCGCCGGTCATCGCGCCTGACGGGCAGCGCGTCGCGTACGCCCGCACATCCACCGATCCCGCGATCAACGGCGTCTGGGTGGCGACGATCGGCGGTGGCACTCCGACACCGACCCGGCTCGTGAACGACATGCCCCAGCGGGTGGGCAGCCCTCCGCAGCCGGTCGCATGGTCCGCTGACGGGACGTGGCTCGCCATCGCGGTGGGCCAGAGCGACAGTGGCGCCGAGATCGCGGTCGTCGATCCGTCGGCCGGCGAGACGCGCTTCAGCGCGACGACCAATGAATTCGTCGGCGGACGCGCGCGCGTGCTCGGCCCTGGATACGCCGTCGACTGGCGGGGCGGCGAGGCGGCCGTGCTCGTCACGAGCACGCGCACCCCTGTCC
>DATCOD010000028.1:0-7318 GCA_036564905.1 Candidatus Limnocylindria bacterium | reverse complement strand
GGCGCCGGCTGCGGCTGCGGGAGCACGGGCACGACGGCGCGCACGGCGAGCACGACGCGGCCTCGGCTCTGCAGGGCGATCGGGACCGTCGTCGCGGTCGGGACGGGGGGCGCTGCGCGACCGCCGCCGCCGTTCTGATCCACCGGCTGCGCGAAGAGGGCGGCGAGCACCGCCACGACGAGCACGATCGTCGCGGCGAGGGCGAACGGGAACCGCAGCCGGCGACGCGACCGGATCGGCGCCCGCGCCGGCAGGACCGGACGCAGCCGGCGCGCTCGAGCGTCACGGATCGCGCGGCCGACCACCTGACGGGCCGCGCGCAGTGCCGCCAGATCACGTGGATCGAGATCGCCGGACCCGGGGCGCAGCTGCGCCGCCGCGCGGGCAGCTGCGAGCGGATCGCCACGCCGACGTGCGTCGCGGAACGCGGCGCGGCGGATCGCGTCGAGGTCGTTAGCGGTAGACATAGATCTCGAGGTCAAGTGTCGAGCCGCGGTCTCCGGCGACAATGCTGTGGTACGTCTTGATCGTCGCACCGGCGAACGCGCCGTCGGTGAGCTGGGCGGTCGCGAGGCGACTGATGTCGTCGCCGACGCTCGGGTCGGCGTTCGATGCGAAGGCGAGGACGATGGCGACCTGATGTCCGCCGGTCTGCTGCGCGACCTGGGTCTTCACCGCCGCGGCGATGCGCCGCTGCTCTTCGACCCCCGCGGCGGCGTCAAAGCCCAAGAGCTTCGGACCATCGATCACGAGCGACAGCGTCACGGGCCGCGGATCGATGCCCGGCAACGCCGCTGGGGTGGCTGCGCCGACGCTGTTCGCGGCGAGGAAGATCGCGAAGAGGCCGAGGAGGATGTCCGCCCACAGCCAGCCGGCGAGCGACAGCGTGACCCCGCGGCCGATGCCGAGCATGGCCTAGCGCGCCGGCGAGATGCGGCGGATGTCCCCCGCGTCATCGCCGGTCGGGCTCGGGAGCGCCCGTGCCGCGCGCGCGAGGTCGTCCGCCGCGACCCGAAGATCGCGGACGACCATCTGGAGATCGGTGAGCTGTTGTTCCCGTTCCATCGCGCGCTCGTAGATCCGCCGCTCCTCCGCCACCATCTCGTCGAGCACCGAGTCGGCGGACGCATCGGTGAGCGACGGGCCGGCCGAGAGGCTGAGCGCGTGCCCGAGGAGGAGGCGCAGCTCCGACTCGCGGAGGAGGACCCGGGTCCGCGTGCTCACGTCGCGCACGTCGGCGCGGACATGGATCATGAGCGACAGCACGATGAGCAACACGATGAGGCTCGCATCGATGATCGCGAGGGTGCTGAAGCTCAGCACCGCGCTCGTCCCTTCGAAGCTCTCCTGCCAGAGAAGGAGGAAGGGCCTGCTGATCAGCTCCGGTCTCGCCTTGAGGAGCGACTCGTAGGCGGCACTCGCCGTGGCGAGCCCGAACCACGTGACCGCGATCGGCGCGAAGACGAGCGTGTTGCGGATGACCTCGAGCACCGCCCACACCGGTGACCGCCGCACGGTGATGAGCTCGGCGAGCGCACGCGGATCGAGAGCGGCGGCGTAGGCCTTCACTTCGTCGTAGCGACCGTCCTTCACCGCGGTGGCCAGGCGGGCGAGGAGCTCGCCGACCGCGGCATCCTGTTTCCGGACCGAACCGGCCAGGTCGGTCAGCTGCTGGGCGACGGGTTCACGTGCGTTCATGGCACCTTCCTCTGACCTTGACGGTACGGCGGCGGTGTGCGCCCGTCCATGACCCCAAAAGTGCCCACGTACGCTTTGAAACGTGCCTGCCAACCATGCGGTGCGAGGTCCGGATGGCACGCTTGCCTGCTGGGAGTGGGCCGGCGGCGAGCCACCGGCGCTCCTCCTGCACGGCATCGGCAACTACGGGCGGGTGTGGGACTTCGTCGCCGACGAGGTCGCCGGCCGACTGCGCCTGGTCGCCCCCGACGCTCGCGGCCACGGTGCCAGCGCGGCCCCCGCAGATGGGTACGCCCCCGAGGACTTCGTGGCCGATGCGATCGCGGTGATGGACGCGCGCGGCCTCGCCCGCCCCGTCGTGGTCGGGCACTCCATGGGCGGCGCGCACGCGTTGGTCCTTGCCGCTCTGCATCCCGAGCGTGTTCGGGCGCTCATGCTCGTCGACGTCGGACCGGAGATCGGGCACGAGGGCGGCGACCGCGCGCGACGCCTGTCGCTCGGCCGGCCAGATCGCTTCGCCGACGACGCGGAGGCACTCGCATATCTGCGCGAGACCTCACCGGGGTACAGCGACGCGGTCTACGCGAACCGGATCGCGCACGTCTTCGATCGCGATCCCGACGGCCTCACCTGGCGCTCGAGCAAGGACGCGCTGCTGCAGATCCTCGGCGGCCCCGATCGCCGCGACGACGCCTGGCGCGCGCTCGGTGCGCTCCCGATGCCTGTCCTCGTGGTGCGCGGCGCGCGGTCGGAGTCGTTGCGACCTGAGACCTACGCCCGCATGCTCGCGACGATCCCCCACGCGACGGGCCTCGAGCTCGACGCGGGCCACAACGTGCAGCTCGATCGACCCGCGGAGCTCGCTGAGGCGATCGTCGCGCTCGCTGCTAGAGGTTCTTCACGGCCGTAAGAAGCTCCTTGCGATCGATGATGCGCGCGACGTACCAGCCGGCGACCGACCCTGTCCCGCGGAGCTCGCCGCTGGTCAATGGACGGAACACGATCCGATGCTCCCCGACGCGGACGCGAAGCCATGGCGACAGGCCCGCGAGTGACTTCACGTCAAGGTTCCGTGGAAGCGGTGTCACGGTCAGGTTGTCGACCGGGACGGATCGGACCCGATTGCGCGCCGGCCCGTCGAGCCGCCGGAAGTCCTTTTCCGCGCGCGGACTGACCTGGAGGTGTGCCTTCACCCGTTACGAGATGAACGTGCCCTGACCGTCTTGGCCGCAGAGGCTGCGCGACGGGCCGGATTCCGCCCGAGGAATTCATCCAATGACAGGGCTCGGCCACCGCGCAGATCCGCATCCGCGGTCCGCAGGCTCGTGACGAACCCCGGGCTGTGAGCGAGGACCCAGTCCTCGAGCGCGGCCTCATCGATCGGGATCATCGCGACGACCGGTCGGCCACCGCGGGTGACTAACGCGGCCTTACCCGACCGATGCACTGCGTCGACGACGCGACTCGTGCTGCGCGCGAGCTCTCGCATATTCACGACAGCCATCGGGTTCCTCTTTCTGTACGTCTGTTTGTCAGACATTGTAGCAGGCGCTGCTCTCTCTTTGGGGTCTCTTCCGCCGCGGCGGCGGCGGCGCCCTCGCGGGTCTCTCGCTCGACGCGGTCAGCGCAGATGGAAGTCAACGGATAACGCTGGCCGAGGACGCGGGCCTGCTCGACGTGATCAGCGCGACCACGTCTCCGCGCTAGGCCGCTGACCGCGGGGTGGCGGCCCGCTTCGCGTTAGGGCGACTTCGAGGGCGACGGCGTCGCGGCCGGCGACGGGCTCACACCCGGTACCGGGCTGGGCGACGGCGAGGGCGACGGGGTCGGGAGCGGCGGGCAGCCCTGGCTGCCGCGGGTGAGCGCGACGACGCGCGGGGTGGCCGCGCCGCCGCGCGCCTCGATGGTCAGGGTGTCGTGGTCGGGCGCGCACACCACGAGCTGCGACCCGATCTGCGGGTATGGTGCGGCGACGACGCTGCCGCTATCGGTGCCCGGCCCGCCAAGCCGTGCGTCGCCCTGACGGATCTCGGCCTTCGTCACGGCCTTGGGCGGATCGCCGCTATCGACCTCGTTGACCTGGATCGAGAGCGCGAACGGATGCAGCGTCACTTCAGCGGTCGCGGCGTCGGCAGTGCCGGGGTCGTACCCGCGGGCCTGGACCACGAGCTGCGCCCCGCGCGGCAGGTGCTCGACCGCGTAGGTCCCGTCGGCCTGTGTGAGCGTGACCCGGATCCCATAGATGACCTGCGCGCCGGCGACCGGATCCCCGGTGGATCCGTCGAGGATCCGCCCACGCGCGGTCGTGTCGTTCAGCCATCCGCCGATGAGCGCGACGGCCGGGACGAGCAGGACGAGCAGGTAGACGTAGGTTCGATGCCGCATCGGTGCCCGAATGTTATTTCACCTGGCCGTCGAGGAACGCGAGCACCCGCGTCGTCCACTCCTGCGGATGCGTGATGAACGCCTTCACGTGCCCGCAGTCCTTCACCAGCCAGAGCTGCGTGTTCGGGTTGGCGCTCGCGGCCTTCAGGTCGAGGCCGTGATGCATCGCGACCGTGCCGTCGTCCACGCACTGGATGAAGAAGAACGCGCGCTCCGGATGCGCGCGCACGACGTCCGTGGGCACGACCGAGCCGATGTCGATCCCGTAGACGACCCGGGCCATGAGCACGAGCCCGGGCGTGAAGAACGCCGGTAGCCCGGAGTACTGCGGCCCGACCTCGTTGACCACGACGGGCCCGGAGGCATAGGCGGAGTCGGTCACCACCGGTCCGATCGACGGATCCCTGCCCACGGTCATGAGCACGCTCCCGCCGCCCATCGACTCACCGATCGTCGCGACGCGGCCGCGCGGCACGTTCGTCTTCTGCGCGGCGAGATCGATCGCGCCCAGGATGTCGTTCGGCTCGAACTCGCCGAGGCCCCAGCGCAGCCCCTCGCTCTGGCCGTGGCCGCGCATCTCGAACAGCAACACCGACCAGCCGTCGGCGAGGAGCGCGCGCGCGATGCGTCCGGGGTCGAAGGAGCTGTCGATGCGGTTCTGGTCCTTCCCGTGGACCATGACGACGGCCTTCGTCGCCGGAGCCGCTCCCGGAGCCGGGAACCACCAGCCCTTGAGGGTGAGGCCGTCGCGGCTCTTGAAGCTCACGTCCTCATAGGTCGCCTGCACGTAGGCCGGCGTCTTCACCAGCGGGTCGCGGGTGACGCGGGTCACGCCATCCGCGTACTTCCATGAGATGCCCAGGTACGCAAGTAACAGGACGATGACCAGGACGACCGGAACCCGTAACGCGCGGCGCATGGCCGGACTCTAACCAGCCAGCCGGTCGACCTCCCTCATAACGATGAGCGGGGTCAGCCGTTCAGTCAGTCAGCACCCTAAGGAGGCGAGATGTTCGAGAGACTTTTATCCCTGTTGCTCCACGCGAAATCGGGCCTGATCTCCGGCGTGTTCCTGCTCGGAGCCACCGGCGCCCTCGTGAGCGTGTCCGCGTCGAACGGCGTGACCACGATCACCATCACCGAGCCCAGCGCGAGCCCTTCGGCGAGCGCGAGCGCGAACCCCAGCGCCAGCCCGAGCGCAAGTCCGTCGGCTTCTCCATCAGCGCAGCCCTCTTCTTCCCCGAATCCCTCTTCTTCCCCGAAGGCCACGGACGCATGCTCGGCCCAGGCCCAGGCCAACGCGTTCCAGGTCCAGCGCGTGGACACCGCGTTCAAGGGCTTCCACACCGATCTCATGAAGCTCCGCGGCCAGCGTTCGGTCGTCACGATCGAGACGGCCGACGTCATGCTCAAGCAGATCCGTCAGGCCGCCGTGAAGGCGATCCACGCGACCATGACCTGCACGAAGCAGGATGACCCGGAGGACGAGGCCGACACGGACTCGCACGACGCGGTCACGGCCACGACCTCGCTCAACAGCGACCGCCTGAACGACGAAGAGAACGGCGGCGAGCACGGCAACAACGCCACGACCCCGATCGTGTTCACCGGGACCGACCCGGCGGCGATCGCCGACCAGGCCATCGCAGCGATGCAGGTCGCGTTCGACACCGCGCAGAGCGCCCCGGCCTCGACCCCGAAGCCGAGCCACTCCCCCGAGGCGTCCCGCTCACCGCGGGTGCCCCAGAACAGCCACAAGCCTGACCAGGGCGGGCACCACGACTAAGTAGCCCATCCAACTTCCCGTCCCCCATCGCGCGAGCACCGGCCCGTCCCGATCACTGGGACGGGCCGGTGCGTTACCCGAAGGTCCTAGTACCCTGCAGCCACCTAATGCCGGCCGCAGGGCGCCCGTTAGCCCGATGAACCGCCCAGGGAGGGACGAATGCTCGCAAAGCTGCTGACCCTGCTTTCCGCCTCGAAAGGGGCCGCCGTAGCCGCCGTCGTCGTGCTCGGCGCCGCCACCGTCACCGTCGGCTCGACGTCGCCGGAGGTCCAGGATGCCGTGCACAACGTCGTTCAGGCCGTCACCGGTCAGACCACCCAGAGCAGCGACACCGCCAAGACATTCAAGCTCGACTGCGGCGGTGGCCAGCCGGCCGTCGTGGCGCAGCGCAACGCCGCCACGAAGCTCATCGACGCCGCGTTCCAGAAGGACCAGAAGGCGCTCGAGGATCTGCGGGGCAAGGGCGTCGACAACAAGGCCGCGGGAGACCTCATCAAGACCGCGGACGGTCAGCTCAAGGACCTGCGCACGAAGGCGCTCAACGACGTGGCCGCGCTGACCCTCGGCCGCGACGGCCAGAACAAGCCGAGCGGCTCGCCAACGGCCAAGCCGTCCGGGTCACCCGCGCCGTCCGCGTCGCCGTGCCCGTCCGAGTCACCCGAAGCGAGCGAGTCAGCGAAGCCGAGCGAGTCTCCGAAGCCGTCGGGCTCACCGAAGGCCGAGGGCAGCGCGAAGCCGAGCGAGCAGGGCCGCGTCGCGGTCGCCGACCGCACGACGCTCGATGCGAACATCAAGGCGATCGTCGACAAGGCGATCGCGGACATGGACCAGGTCGTGACGGACGCGACGGCGAAGGTCGGCGCGCTCCCCTCGCCGGACCACGGCAAGCCGTCCGGCCAGCCCGGCGCCGGCGACCACGGGAAGCCGTCCGAGGTGCCCGGTCTCAATCCCTCGGATCAGCCCGGTGGGAAGCCGAGCGCCAGCCCCAAGCCCTAACACACCAACAAGATCCCCTCCTCGCGCCGAACGCCCCGCCCTCGAGCGGGGCGTTCGGGCGTCCGGGCTCACGCGTCGACGGAAAGCGGGGTGGTCAATCGCTCGCAAAGAGGCAGCGCGTCCACTCCCCGCAGAGGATCACCCGCGATCGCGGAGAACGATGTCGGCGAGGGTCGTGCGGCCACCACGGAGCTTCGGCCGCGTCCGCGGCGGAGCGAGCCGTCGACCGGTCCAGTTCAGCCGGCCTTCGCGGATCAGCTGGGACAGTCGCTCAGGCACATCGGGCGGGACAAGCCGGGCGACCGGCCGGCCGTGATCAGTGACCACGACCGACTCGCCTTCGGAGACCCGGCGCAGATAGGCGCTCAGCGAGGCCTTGAGATCGCGCACGCCGACCCGACAGAGGTGAACCGGAGCTCCTGGCTCGCTCGCGCTTCCCATAGCGCCGTGCCC
>DATCOD010000027.1:0-6271 GCA_036564905.1 Candidatus Limnocylindria bacterium | reverse complement strand
CCTCAAGGTGCGCAGGAGCATTCCCACTCGGAAGTACCCGGGTGGCTCACCGTTCGCAGTGCGGGCGGCAGCGGTCACCCTGAAGCGTCTCGCGAGTCATCTGGCGGTCGATGGGATCCTTGCGGACGCGGGCGGTGTGTCCGTGCTCCGGCACGTGAAGCGCGGCAAGGTCGACGATGACGTGCGCCGACCACTGAGCGATTCCGAAAGCGAATCAGCGATCAATGCCGCGTCAAAGCTCGGCCCGGTTGCTCGGGCAGCCTGCGTGCTCGGCTTCGGCTCCGGCCTGCGGCTCAACGAGCTACGCGAGGCGAGAGTTGGCGATCTAGACCTTCAACGCGGCGAGTTCCACGTTCGACCCGAAACCTCGAAGTTCGGCAAGGGTCGGACGGTCTTTCTGCATCCGGCCATCGCGAGCGACCTAGACCGGTATCTCCGCGACCGCAATACGAACCGGGAAGCGGACGCGCCGCTGTTCCCCACCCGGTCAAGCGATCCGTTCACCGAGGACGGTTTCTCAAAGTTGTTTCAGCGCATACACCGCGCATCGGGGCTTCGGACGTTCTCGGCGCACCTCATGCGACACACGTGGGCGACGAACTTCATGCGCGTTCCCGGTGCCTCACTCCTGGAGCTCAAGCGCCAAGGTGGCTGGCAACGCTGGGAACAAGTCGAACGCTATAGCCACGCGGTCCCCCATCACGATCGGCGGACACTTCCGAACCCATTGCAGAAAACCGCCTTTGGTCAGCAGCCTTCCACGCGCGTCAGCCGCCTTTCAGTCGCGGGCTGAAAACAGAACGACGAGCCTTTCGGCCCGTCGTTGCTGCGAATGCTGGTGGGCAGAGAGGGAATCGAACCCCCACAGCCAAAGGCGGCTGATCTACAGTCAGCGGAGCTCACCACCTGCTCGATCTGCCCAGTCGTGGTGTCGTGGTCCGCCGAAGTTTAGGGGCTTTCGACGTCGGACTCCACCACCTGGGATTCGGATCCAGCTCCCCTCACCGTCGGCGCCCTCTGGACGCGGCACCGCGACGGCTCACGGCCGTCGCAGCACGTGGAATCGCAGCCTTGCACGCGTCGCTCACGGTCTTGGTGTCGCCGGTGCTCGATCTACTCACCCTGGCGGGGGTGTGGTCTGGTATCACTGCGCCATGGAGACCGAGCCGCTCGTCGTCCTCGCGATCATCGACTCGCTGCTGGTCGCCTTGTTCTTCCTGTTCCGGGTGCTGCCGTGGTCGAGACCGGGCCCCTGGCGCGCCATCTGGCTCATCGCCGGGATGACCTCGATCCTGTTCATCGCGTCCGAGCTGGTCGCCCTCACGACCCAGGGCACCGCGCTCGCGGTCGAGCACCAGATCCCGCTCTTCGGCGCGATCTTCGCGGTGACGGTCGGCTTCATCCTCACCTACCTCGGCGGCCAGCGCGTGACCGAGCGCGCGCTCACGCTCTCAGAGACGGACGATCTGACCCAGCTGGGGAACGCCCGCGCGTTCGACATGCAGCTCTCCGACCTCTACCGCCGCCGTCAGCGCTTCGCGCTCGTGTACCTCGACGTCGATGGCCTCAAGAAAGTGAACGACACGCACGGGCACCCAGAGGGCGACCTCGCGTTGCGGGATGTGGCGAGCATCCTGCGCGGGTCGCTCCGCAAGACCGATTTCGCCGCGCGCCTCGGCGGAGACGAGTTCGCGGTCCTGCTCCCCGGCGCCGACCCGCGGATCGCCGAACACGTCGCCGAGCAGATCATCGCTGGTCTCGCGAGCGGCACCGCTCCCGAGCGCCACGTCGGCGCGTCGATCGGCATCGTTCCGGACGCGCAGCGGTTCACCACGACCGAAGCCGTGCGCAAGGCAGACACCGCCATGTACGTCTCGAAGCGCGCGGGCGGCTCGCGGATGACGGTCGCCGAGGTCTAGCCGCCCGGTCGAGCGTGCCCTTACGGCAGGCGGTTGAACCAGAGCAGGGAGAGCGCGCTCGCGACGATCGAGAACATCGCGGCGACGAGCGTGAAGAGCGCCGTGACCTCGGTCTTCTCGCTGCGGATCACGAGCTGGGTCGTGAGGTTCTCGTAGATCTTCGTGAGGTCCGCCTCGTTCGTCGCGAGGAAGTACTGCGCGTCGGTGTCCTCTGCGATCTGCTTGAGCGTCGCTTCGTCGAGCGATGTGCGGATCGAGCGGCCCTCGAGGTTGAGCACCGCTCCCGTCGGCGTGCCGACGCCGACGGTGTAGACGCGGATCCCGCGCGTGATGGCCTGGTCGATGATCGCGAGCGGCGCCGGGAACTGGTTGTTCTGTCCGTCGGTCAGCAGGATGACCGACGCCGACGCTTTGGCGGCGCCGGGCACCGCGGTCTTCGTCGGCTTTTGCGAGGCATTCGGATCCTGCGGCTGCGTGAGCACCGCCGACGGAAGGTCCGTCTCGCCGCCGCCGCCCTGGTCCTCGACGATCGCATCGAGCGAGGTGAGGATCGCGCGACCGATGGCCGTCGCGCGCTGCAGGCGCAGCCGGTCGATCGCGGCCAGCACGAGGTCATGGTCGGTCGTTGGGGGCTGGACGAGCGATGCGTCGGTCGAGAACGACACGATGCCGATCTTCACGTTGTCGCTCTGCTTGAGGACGAAGGCCTTCGCCGCTTCCTTCGCGGCGGTGAGCCGGTCGGGCTTGATGTCGGTGGCTCGCATGCTCCCGGAGACATCGATCGCGAGGATGACGGTGCCCTCCTGGCTCGGCACCTTCACGACGGTGATCGGACGCGCGAGTGCGACGATCATGAACGCGAGCGCGATGAGGTAGAGCGCCGGTGGGATGTGGCGGCGGATGCCGGGCCCCCTGCCGAGGGCCTCCTTCACGAGGGACAGGCTCGCGTAGCGGAGCGCGTACCTGCGGCGACGGCGCTGCGCCCAGATGTACAGGGCGAGGAGGACCGGCACGGCGACGAGGAAGAACAGGCAGGCCGGCCAGAGGAAGCTCATCGAGTCATACCGCCACCGGGACGCGCATGCCCCGCCGCTGCTTGCGCAGCGCCGCGAATCGCAGGACCGCCCCGGCAAGATCCGCCTCGGTGGAGAGCGTGAGGACGTCGACGCCGCGGCGCGCGAAGGTGCTCGTGAGCTCGGCCTCGCGCTTCCGCACGACCTCCTCGAAGCGCTTCCGGAAGCCCGCGTTGTGGGTGTCGACATGCACGCTTTCCCCGGTCTCGGCGTCGTTCAGCACGACCATGCCGATGTCCGGGAGCTCGCGCTCGCGGGGATCCTCGAGCCGGACGGCGATCACCTCGTGCTTCCGCGCGAGCATCCCGAGCGACCGCTCCCAGCCGGGCGCGGTGAAGAAATCGGACACGAGGAAGATCACCGACCGGCGCTTGATCGTCCGGAGCGCGTGCTCGATGAGGTCGGATACCGACGTGTACGGCGCGCTCTGGAGTCGCGGCAGGTCGATCACGTCATTGAGCAGCCGCAGGACCTGCATCCTCCCGGTCGCGGCCGGGATGGTCCGTTCGACCTTCCCCGCGTAGAGGACCGCGCCGATCTTGTTCCCGTGCCGCGTCAGCAACCGCGCGAGCAGGGCGACGAAGTCCACGAGCTGATCGCGCTTCAACGTATTCACGGTCCCGAAATCGACCGACGGTGACAGGTCCAACAGGAAGTGCGCGGAAACCTCCCGGTCCTCGAGGTACTGCCTGACGTAGGGCGTGTCCATGCGCGCGCTCACGTTCCAGTCGATGTACCGCACATCGTCGCCAGGCTCGTACTCGCGGATGTCAGCGAGGTCGATGCCATGGCCGCGGAAGAGCGTGCGGTACTCGCCCTGCAGCAAGCCGTCGAGGCGGCGAAGCACGGTCCACTCGACACGCCTGAGGACGACCTCAGGCCTTTGCGGAGACACGCGCCTCCTGCAGCGCCTGGGTCGGCGCGGGGATCTTCTGAAGGACCCGATCGATGATCTGCTCGGGCGACACGTTGTCCGACAGCGCCTCGTAGGAGAGCACGAGCCGGTGCCGAAGCACGTCGTGGACGAGATCGAGGATGTCCTGCGCGAGCACGTACGTGCGTCCGCGCATGAACGCGAGCGCGCGGCCCGTGAGGATGAGGTTGATCGATGCGCGGGGGCTCGCGCCGTAGGTGATGTACTTCTTGACCTCCGGCAGGCCGTACTCGGCCGGGCGCCGCGTCGCGGTCGAGAGGCGTACGACGTACTCCATAAGGACCGGATCGACGAAGACCTTGTCGGTCTCCCGCTGGAGCTGCAGGAGCCGCTCCGTCGTCATGACCGGCGAGACCGACGCGAGACCCTGGGCCATCCGCTCGACGACGAGGAACTCGTCCATCTCGTTCGGGTAGCCCACGACCACCTTCATCATGAAGCGGTCGACCTGGGCCTCCGGCAAGGCATAGGTGCCCTCGGTCTCGATCGGGTTCTGGGTCGCCATGACGAGGAACGGGTCGGGGAGCTTGTGGCTCTCGCGGCCGATCGTCACCTGGCGCTCCTGCATCGCTTCGAGGAGCGCGCTCTGCACTTTCGCCGGCGCGCGGTTGATCTCGTCCGCGAGCAGGAGGTTCGTGAAGACGGGGCCGAGCGAGGTCTGGAACTCGCCGTTCTTCTGGTTGTAGATGCGCGTGCCGACGAGGTCGGCGGGCACGAGGTCGGGTGTGAACTGGATCCGCTTGAAGTCGCCGTGGACCGCTCCCGCGACCGTCTTGATCGCGAGGGTCTTGGCGAGGCCAGGGACGCCTTCGACGAGGAGATGACCACGGGCGAGGAGGCCGACGAGGATCCGTTCGAGCATGTGGTCCTGGCCCACGATCACCCGCTTCACCTCATAGAGGAGGCGGCCCACCTCGGTCTGTCGCTCTGCTGCCAGGTTCTGGTCCATCGATCCCTCCCTTAGTCCGGCGGTATGCCGAGGCCGCCGCCCGCGGCCTGGATCGTGACCGCGAACCCGATCCCGGCGAACGAGGCCTGCCCGTTCGGGTTCGCGAGCCCGCTGACGATGCCGACCACGTCGCCCTCGCGATCGAACAACGGACCGCCGGAGTTGCCCGGGTTCACCGACGCGTCGAACTGGATGAGCTCGGTCATCGGCGTGTCGGACCCCGGCGGCTGGATGCTGCGGTGCAATCCCGAGATGACCCCGGTGGAGAGGCTGCGGGTCAGGCCGAACGGGTTCCCGATCACGATCGCGTCATCGCCGACGTTCAACGCGTTCGCGTTGCCGAGGGTCGCGATGGCCATCTGGTCGGGATGGCCGAGCGCGCGGATGCCGGCGATGTCGTTCTCGGGCTGGCGGGTGAACACCTTCGCCTCGTAGGTCGATCCGTCGGAGAAGGTCACGGTGATCTTGATCGCGTCGGCAACGACGTGGTTCGCGGTGAGGATGTCCGCGTTGTCATCGACGATGACGCCGCTGCCGAGAGCGGTCTTCCCTCCGGCCAGCTCCGACTGCACGGTCACGACCGTCTGGGCGAGCTTCGCGTAGAGCTCGGGGATGGTCGGGGTCGGCGTGGGCACCGCGGTGTCGACGGTCCCGAGCTCGTAGCCTTTCGGGATCGCGGAGATCGAGATGAACACCGCGGCGAACACGAGGAGCGCCGTGATGGCGAGCTCGACGCGCTCGCGGCGCGAGCGAGCACGGAACCAGCCGCCGATCCGCCGGCGGCGGCTGCGCGGAGGCGGTTCGACGGGCGGCTCGGGCACGGGCGCGACGCCGTACCGGGGGAAGTTGCCGTAGGGGCGGTCGGCCTTGGAACCTGTCATCCGAAGAAGCCGAGTCTAGGCCCGAGCCTTTAAGGATTGGGTAAGAATCGCGGCGTGGTCGGCCACGTCGTGGACGCTCGCGCCGCGGATCATCGTCGGCGACCGGCGGCCGCTCGATCACCCGCCCGCGATCCGGAGCGCGCACTGGTTCGCGACGTCCGTCTTCACCGCATCGGTGATCGCGCCCGCGGCGCTGGCGCTCTGGAACTCTTGATACGTCGGGTAGAGCTGCTCGTACTTGTTCACGGTGCAGACGCAGAACGCCTGGGCGATCGGCGCGGGGACGGTGTTCGGATCGATGCCCGCGGCGCAGGCGCCGATGAGGCCGGACTCGGCCGTGGGCGGATAGCGGCCGAACGGCGTCTCGGTCGGTGGGGCCGTGATGTCAGGAAGCGCGGGCAGGCTGCCGGTCGGGACATCCGGTGACGGCGCCGGCGTCGACGCCGGGAACGCGAGCGTCGTCGCGAGCGTGCCGACGAGCAGGAGCACGACGATGAACACGATCGGCAGGCCGC
>DATCOD010000026.1:0-27351 GCA_036564905.1 Candidatus Limnocylindria bacterium | reverse complement strand
ATCGCGATCCCGGTCTGTCCGGTCGCGACGAACGCCGCGCGCAGGCCGACCCGTTCGAGCGCACGCACGAGCTCGAGCGCGACGGTCATCTTCCCCACCGCCGCATCCGAGCCCACGGTGAGGACGATCCGCGCGCCGGTGCGACGCTCGCGATGCCCGCCGATCGGGAGATCCGCGGGGGGCTCGCGCAGCTCACGCACGCGCCCGCCGCCACGGGCCGCCGCGTCACGCAACGCGGGGTCGTCGAGCACCCGCTCGTGCAGACCGCTCCAGATCTCCAGGCCACCCCGCAGGGCCTCGGCGATGAGCGGCCGGTACGGCTCGGGGATCCGGCCCCCCGGTGCGGCCGTCCCGACGAGCAGAACGGTCGCGCCCCGCGCGATCGCGTCCCCGACGGTGGCCACGACCGGGATCCCCGCTCCGACGCCCACCGCGTCCACCGCGGTCGTCCCGGCGCGGGTCGAGTCCACGACCCCGACGATGGGGTACGGCGCATACCGGATGACGCCGATCGCGGTCTTCGCGGTCTTCTGGGTGAACAGGCCCTCCGCGAGGATGGCGACGCGCGGCCGCTCAGACACGGGTCCCCCGGGGAGCGATACCGGTGTCCGGCCCGAGGCGCAGGAAGCGCCCGGGCCGCGGGGCGAGCGTCTCGTCGCCATGCGTCACTGCGACGCCGTTCACGATGACATGGTCGATCCCCGCTGGGTAGCGATGCGGATCGTCATACGTCGCCAGGTCGATGATCTTGTCCGGATCGAACACGACGAGATCGGCCCACGCTCCTTCCCGGATCACGCCCCGGTCGCGGAGCTTCAACCGCGACGCGGTGAGCGACGTCATCTTGCGCACCGCGTCCTCGAGCGTGATCACGCCGAGGTCACGCGCGTACCGGCCGAGGATCCGCGGGAACGTGCCGTACGAGCGCGGGTGCGGCTTGCCGAACGAGAGCGGGCCGTACGGCGCGTTCGCGCGTGAGTCGCTGCCCACACAGACCCACGGCTTCGCCATGACGTACCGCACGTCGGCCTCGTCCATGGAGTGATGGATGATGTCGATCGCGCCGTCGTGCAGGATGAGCGCGTCGCAGGTCCAGTCGAGCGGGTCCTGCTTCGCCCGATCCGCGAGCTCGGCGACGCTCTTCCCCGACCACTCGGGGTGATGCAGCGCCCGCGCGATGACGATGTCGGGCCAATTGCGCTCCGTCTCGGTGTACTCGCCGCGGATCCGCTGCCGGACCGCCGGATCCTTCAACCGCAGGCAGAGCGCCGCGGAGCCGCCGGCGTGCGCCCACTTTGGGATCGTCACCGCGAGCCCGGTGGACGACGCCGTGTAGGGGTACTGGTCCGCAATGACGTCGACGCCGGCCCCCTGGGCATGCTCGATCAGCGCGGTGGACTCCTTCACCTTGCCCCAGTTCCGCTTCTGCGAGGCCTTGTGATGCGAGAGCTGCACCCGCGCGCCGCTCCGTCTGCCGATCTCGAGGTTCTCCTCGATCGCCGCGAGGAGGTCGTCGCCCTCGTTGCGGATGTGGCTCGCGTACAGGCCATCCCGCTCGCGGACCACCGTCGCGAGCGCGCTGATCTCATCCGTCGTCCCGTACGCGCTCGGCGGGTAGATGAGCCCGGTCGAGAGCCCGATGGCGCCATCCGCGAGCGACTTCGCGAGGAGCGCCTTCATCGCGGCGAGCTCGCCGCCGGTCGGCGCCCGGTCATCCGCGCCCATGACGCACATCCGCAGCGTGCCGTGACCCACGAAGGACGAGAAGTTGATGGCCGTGCCCGAGCGTTCGACCGTCTCGGCGTACTCGCCGAACGAGGTCCAGGTCCGCTCGAGGTCGTATCGCGCGAGATCGCGATCGAGCTCCTCGGCCGCGAGGCCCATGACCGGCGCGGACGCGCCGCCGCAGTTGCCCGCGACGACGCACGTGACGCCCTGATGCACCGTGCTCTCGAGGGCCGAGTTGATGAGCACCGATTCGTCGGAGTGCGAGTGGATGTCGATGAAGCCCGGACTGACGACCCGCCCGCGCGCATCGATGGTCCGCGCGCCCGAACCGGTTCCGACGTCGCCGATGCTCGCGATCCGGCCGTCGCGGACCGCCACGTCGGCGCGCCGGCGAGCGGCTCCGGTCCCGTCGATGACGAGGCCGCCGCGGATGACGAGCTCGGTCACCTGGCGCGCGCGGGCGTGAACGCTGCTTTCGCCTGCTTCAGGAGATCGGGCCGCGCGAGGAGGTCGATCGCCGTGAACGCCAGGGCCTTCGCGGCAAGGTGCATCGTCTCGAGGGCCCGCGGCGTGCGCGCGGCGACCGCGAACTCCCGGGAGTGCCAGGGCACGCGCCCGGCGCTCACCGAGAGGAACGGATGGATCGACGGGATGAGCGAGCTGATGTTCCCCATGTCGGTCGAGCCCGACGTCTCGCCGGGGCGCCGCGGCCCGAGCTCGCGGCCGAGCGCGCGCGCGTTCTCGCCGAACGCGGCCGCCATCGGCTGATTCGAGGTCACCATGTCCATCGCCTCGCCCCACTCGTAGCGCAGCTCGCACCCGGTCGCGGTCGCTGCACCTTCGAAGCACGCGAGCACGCGCCGGCGAAGCTCGCCGAGGTACGACGGGTCGGCGGCGCGCACGACGATCCGTGCGGCGGCGCGCTCGGGGATGATGTTGGAGGCCTGACCACCGTCGGTGATGATCCCGTGGATCCGTGAGTCGCTCCGCACGAGCTGGCGCAGGGCGGACATCGCGCCCCAGCCGAGCATGAGCGCGTCGAGTGCGTTCACCCCGGCGTATGGCGACGCGGCCGCGTGCGCGGCCTTGCCGCGGAACTCGAGGTCGAGCACGCGGAGCGCCACCATCAGCGGGTCGAGGACGTCTGCATCGGCCGGATGGAACATCATCGCCGCGTCGACGCCATCGAAGACCCCGGCGGCGTGGAGCTTCACCTTCCCCGCGCCACCCTCTTCGGCCGGCGTCCCGATGAGCCGAACGGTCCCCTTGAGCTCCGCCGCGACCGAGGCCGCACCGAGGTACGCGCCCACGCCGGCCGTGGCGATGAGATTGTGGCCGCAGCCGTGCCCGATGCCCGCCAGCGCGTCGTACTCCGCGCAGATCGCGATCGTCGGGCCGCTGCCATGCTTCGTCTCCGACACGAACGCCGTCTCCACCCCACCCGCGCCACGGGTGACCGGGAGACCCTGCGCCACGAGGTAGTCGGCGAGCGCTGCGGACGCGAATCGCTCCTCGTAGCCGAGCTCCGGATGATCGTGGATGGCGAGCGCGAGGCCGTCCAGGGCCGCGCTGGCTTGGTCGACGCGCGCCGCCGCGCGCTGCTTCAGTGGCTCGAGGTCCATGTTCATGTGGGGCCGCCCGAGCCTATCGGAGACGTCATCCCCGCCGCGTCGACAGCACGATCTCCGCGACGACGAACGGCGTGACGACGAATGTCACGGTCAACGGGCTCAGCCCGTCGAGGACGCGCAGCAGGGCGACGAGCGCGATCGCGCATCCGGCCATCACGCCGCGCCGCAGGCCACGCGCGACCGCCGCGCCGCGCCGCGCGCCCCGCCGCGTCCCGCGCATCGCCAAGGACACGAGGACCACGGCCGCGAGCGCGCCGCTGGCGAGCCCGGAGCCGGCCACGACGAGACCGACGCTCTGCGGTCCGTCCGGATCGCGCGTCGCCACCGTGAAGGCCACGATCGCGATGCCGGCCGCGGCGATCGCGAGCAGCGGCCCCCTCAGCGGTCGTCCGCGCGCGCGACGAACGGCAGCTGCCGCACGGTGCTCTCCTCTTCACCGGCGAGCGGCAGCGTCGTCTGCTGACTTGCCTGCAACGGCCGGCCGATGGCTTCGATCGCGTCGGCCGCCCGATCGAGGCCGCGGAGCGATTCCGAGTACTTCTTGGTCGCGTTCTCCAGGTGCTTCCCGAGGGTGTCGTGCATCAGCCGGAAGTTCTCGATCTCGAGCGCCGCCCGACGGAGGCCCTCGTTCAGCTCGCGCGTGCGCTCCTCCATCGCGAGTCCGCGCAGCCCGAGCGAGACCATCTGCAGGTACGCGACGAGGGTATTCGGGGACGTGGGCAACACGTGGCGCTCGGCGCAGTACTCCCGGAGATCCGACTCGGCCACCGCCGCGCTGTAGTACAGGGCCTCCGCCGGGAAATACAGGAACGCGAAATCGATCGTCCCCTCCCCCGGCGCGATGTACCGCGCGACGGCGTCGACATGACGCTTCACCTGTTGCACGAACGCGCGCCGGGCGGACGCGCGGGCCGCGTCGTCCGGCGCCGCGGTCAGGACGTTGAACGACTCGATCGGGAACTTCGCGTCGATCGGCACCAGCCGGCCGGCGAAGCGCACGACCGCGTCGACCCGAGACCCGTCGCGGTAGCCGTACTGGAGCTCGAAGGCGGTCGCCGGCAGGTTGTCCGCCAGGACGCGCTCGAGCATCAGCTCCCCAAACCCACCGCGGAGCTTGGGCGCGCGGAAGAGATCATTGAGCGAGCCGACGTCCTTCGCGAGCTCGCCGATGCGCGCGCTCTGCTCGCCGAGCGTGGCGAGCGTGGCGCCGAGCTGGCCGAGGGTCCGCTGCGTCGACCCGGTCTGGGTCAGCACCTGCTGCTCGGTCGCGCCGAGCGACCGCTGCATCTCGCTCCGCATCTCGGCGAGGGCCTGCGCGTTCGCGGCCCGCAGCTCCGCGAGGGTCTGCTGCACCTGCGCGGCATCGGCCCGCATGGCCTGCTGGAGGATCGCGAGCGGGGCGTCGGACGGCGACCGTCGCGCCAGGACGGCGATGACGATCGCGGCCACCGTCGCGCCGGCGATCGCCGCGGCGAGGATCTCCACGGCCTGCCCTCCTTCGCTCAGCCGAGTATCGGCCCAGTCATGCTAGAACGTGTGTTCGACCGCTACCATTATTGATATCACCTAGCTTCCCGCGGATGGCGACCGCGCTGACCCGCACGCGGACGATCCTCTACTCGGCCGGATCGGTCGGGGCCGGCGCGTTCTTCGCGTTCAACAACTTCGTGCTTCCCCAGCTCCTCAAGGCGGCCGGGGCGAGCGATCTCCTCACCGGCCTGCTCTCGAGCACCCGCAGCATCGAGGGCGCGCTCATCCAGCCGACCATCGGCGCGCTCTCGGACCGCACGCGCAGCCGGCTCGGTCGCCGGCGGCCGTACATCGCGCTCGGCATCCCGCTCTCGGCCCTGTTCTTCGTCGTCGCCGCGACCCAGCGCGACGTGCTCGGTCTCACGATCGGGATCTTCCTGTTCTCGATCTTCTTCAATGCCGCGGCCGACCCGTATGTCGCGCTCCTGGCCGACATCACGACGCCGGGCGAGCGCGGGATCCTCCAGGGCGTCTCGACCGCGATCCAGCTCGCCAGCCAGGTGGCGTTCCTCCTGCTCATCTCGACCGCGTCGGGATCCGGTGGCATTCCCGCCTGGTCGTACCTCCTGGTCGCCGCGCTGATGGTCGGCACGTTCGGGATCACCGTCCTCGGGGTCCGCGAGCCCGGCCTGGTCGACCGGACCGAGGAACGCTTCGGCCTGTGGCGCTACGTCGCCGAGCTCGGCGAGCACGGTGAGGCGCTGCGCTACCTGGCGGCGATCTTCGTGTTCATGGTCGGCTTCAGCGCCGTGCTCCCCTACCTGACGCTGTTCATCACGGTGGACATCGGCGAGACCGAGCAGATCGCCCTGGCCCTTGCCGCCGGCACTCTGCTCGTCACGGGCATCGCGGCGGTCGCCTTCGGGAAGCTCGCCGACCGGATCGGCGCGAAGCCCGTGCTCGTCACCGGCTGGGCGATCCTCGCGATCGCCGCATTCGGCGGGATCGTCATCCAGCACCTGCCCGAGACCATCGCAGTCGTCGTCCTGGCCGGGATCGGGAATGGCGCCGCGACCGCGGCCGGGTGGCCCCTCCTCGCGTCGCTGGTGCCGCCCGAGAAGACCGGCGTCTTCGCCGGGCTGAAGGCCGCCGCGGAGTCCGTGGCGATCCCCGCGTCGGTCGTCGTGGCGGCCGAGGTCTTCCTTCCCCGGTTCAGCTACCGCGGCGTGTTCGTGCTCCTCGCCGGGGCGATCCTGATCGCGCTATTCATCCTGATCAGGTTCGTGCGGCCCGGGCCCTCGGCGCTGCAACCAATTTTGGGTGTCCGTGCGCAAGGACAGTCTGGGTCAGTCTCCGGGCGCTAGCCAGTTCCTCCTCGGACCTGACGCGCGGTCCACGACTCGGTGCAGATCGCGTTGTACGGGCATTGACCGCACGTCCGCGCCTCGGGCCGTTCTGGATCGGCCGGGAACTGTCGCGCCCGGATCTTCGCCGCCGTTGAGGTGATGACGGCGGCGATGGCGCCCATCGCGTCTGGCGTCGGCGTGACCTCGCCACGCTGTCCTGACTCGAGGAAGATGAGCGCGGTCTTCGCCGGCAGCTCGCCGACGGTCTTCTGGTAAGCCAGCGCGTAGACGGGCAGCTGCATGTTCTTGGCGGCCCGGCGCTGCGGGGTGTCCCCGTCCCCGTCGAGGACGCTGGACTTGTAGTCGCTCACGATGACGCCGTCCGCCGTCTTGTCGACCCGGTCCCACTGCCCGACCACGCGGTCGTTCCCGAGCATGAACGAGAAGCGCTGCTCGACGAGGTCGGGGGCCGGCGCGCCGTGTTCCTGGTCGAAGAACCGCCGCAGAGCGGTGAGCCCGGCCTCGAACCGCTCGCGCTCGTGGTCGGGCGAGATGAAGCCGCCACCGACCCACGACGATCGGAACGTCGCCTCGAGCTGGGCGAGCGTTGGCTGCTCCCCCTCCCGCTTGCGGCGGAGGAAGTCCGCGACCGCCCGATGCAGCGCGTTGCCGTAGACCATCGGCGGCGTCGGGAGCACGGGGATCCGGAGGACATGGGCGAAGCGATACCGGAGCGGACAACGCCGGTAGTCGTCGATCTCGGTGTACGAGACCGTGAGGACGTTGTCGGCGCTCAGCCGCGGGAGGGGACTGTCGACCTCGGCTGGCGGCGCCGCGAATCGCTGCAGCTCGTCGTAGGCGGCGAGCCGGACCGCCTTGGCCCCAGGCCGCCGGCCGAGGGCCTCGCCGATGAACCGGCTGGGCCGGTGGCCGCGCGTGCCGCCGTAGTCGGTGGCGCTGGTGAAGAAGAATGCATCCTTCGCCCGGGTCATCGCGACGTAGGCGAGCCGGCGTTCCTCGGCGACGTGGCGGTCGCGGTCGCTTTGGGGCGTCCGTGCCAGACCCTCGGGCATTCGAAGGTCAGGCAGCCGGAGACTCCCCGGGAGACGCTCCTCGGTCGCCACGACGAGGTACACGATCCCGAACTCGAGGCCCTTCGCCTTGTGGATCGAGAGGACGTTCACCGCGGTCTCGGACTGCTCGAAGTCGGCCGCCGCGGGATCATCACCGGCGTCACGAAGCAGCTGCAGGTGCGGCACGACGAACGAGGCTCGGTCCGATGGCAGCGCCTTGCCGGCGCTCTGGACGAGCCGCAGGAATTTCGCGACGTTGCGGCCCTGCTCGTCGGCCAGGGCCGAATCCGGATCGCGATACCGGTCCAGGAGCTTCGACCGCTCGAGGAAGTCGAACAGCAGCTCGGCGGTGGTGAGCTCGGCGGCACGCGCCGAATAGAGCTCGAGATCAGCGATGAGCTTCTTGGCCGCCGTGACCGCGCCGGCACTGAAGCCGGTGGCGTCCCCGCGGGCGACCTCCTCGAACAGATCGCGGAGCGGACGTTGGCGCCGGGTCTGCGCTTCGGCGAGCTTCGCGAGCTCGCTCGGCGGGAACGCGTAGAGCGACGACGTGGCGAGGAAGTACACGTGCGGCGAGTCGGATGGCGATGCGACCGCGGTGAGGAACGAGACGAGGAGGCGGATCTCCTCCCGGTCGTACAGCTGTCCCCCACCCGAGAAGTGGGCCGGGAGACCCCTCCGGGCGAGCGAGTTGAGGACGCGGATGGCATCCGAGTTGTTGCGGACCAGGATCGCGAAGTCTCCGAGCTTCCGTCCGGTCTTGATCGCCGACTCGGCGATCCGATCGGCGACGGCCTCCGCTTCCTCGGCCCCGCTCGCGTACTGGAGATGGTCGATCTCCAGGGCCTCGGTGGCCGGGCGCCCGCGGAGCTTCTTGTCGATGCCGAGCCGCTCTTCCAGGCGGTCGGGGTTGTGCGTGATCAGCGAGTACGCCGCATCGAGCAGGGCCTGCCCCGACCGGCGGTTCTCGACGAGCGTGACGACCTTCGCGTCCGGGTACGCCGATCGGAAGGCGTCGAAGTTCGAGAGCGTCGCGCCGCGCCAGGCGAAGATCGACTGGTCGTCGTCGCCGACCACCGTGAGGTTGCGGTGCGGCGCGACGAGGCGCTCGATGAGCTTGAACTGCGCGTCGTTGGTGTCCTGGAATTCATCGACCAGCACGTAGCGATAGCGCTCGGCGAGCCTGCGCGCCGCGCCGGGGTGGTCGCGCAGGACACGCAGCGACAGCGCGATCTGGTCCCCGAAGTCGATGACCCCACGCCGCTCCTTGAGCGCCGTGTACGCCGCGTAGGTCGCCGCGAGCTCGGCCTGCGCCTCAGCCTCGTCGCGCGCGGCCTCGTCACCTGCCTCCTCGGCCATCCGGCGAGCGAATGCGATGTAGTCCTCAGGCGAGATGTCGTCGTCCCGCGCCCGCCCGAAGAGGTCGAGGAGGGCACGGACGTGGCGCAGCGGATCGCCCGCCGGCCGGTAGCGTTTCAGCGGGAGGTCGGAGAACAGATGCTCGCGGACGAAGATGACCTGCTCCGCCGGCGAGAGCACCCGCAGCTCCCCCGACCGCCCGAGCTCGAGCGCGAACTCGCGGAAGACCTCGTCGCCGAACGAGTGGAAGGTCCGGATCGCGGCATCGTTGAGCCCGAGCGGGGTGTACAGATCGACCCGCTCCTGCATCGTCGCGGCGGCCTTCTCGGTGAACGTGAGGGCGAGGATCTCGTGCGGCTTCGCGCGGCCCGAGGCGATGAGCTGCACGATCCGCGCGGTGAGCACGTGGGTCTTGCCGGTGCCCGCGCCGGCGACGATGAGCAACGGCCCCTTGCCGTGCTCGACCGCCTCGCGCTGCTCGGCGGTGAGCAGCCGGAGGATGTCGGGTCGCTCCTCGCCGAGGCCGAAGCTGAGCTGCTCGGTCACGGGGCGGGGGCGAGCGTCTCCGCGGCCGCCGCGCCCTGCTGATCCGGCTGATGCTCCGCAACCAAATCCGGTTGCGAAGCGAGGAAGCGCGCGAACGAGGCGCGGGCCCGGGCGAGCTGGCTCCGCGCTCGGGCGCGCTTGTCGGCGTGCTGGAGCTGGTCGTCGAGCCGCGGGAAGAGTCCCCAGGTCGCGTTCATCGGGGCGAACTCCCGTTGAGGCGTGGTGATGTACCGGACGAGCGATCCGATGGCCGTGTCATCGGGGAAGATGACCTCCCGCGCCCCGGCGATGGCCGCGGCCACGTTCACCGCGGCGACGAGCCCGCTCATCGCCGACTCGAGGTACCCCTCGACCCCGACGAGCTGTCCGGCGAGGTAGGTCCGCGCCTCCGATCGCAGCCGATGGCTCGGCGCGAGAGCCGCCGGGGAGTTCACGTACGTGTTCCGGTGCATCACCCCGAGCCTCGCGAACTCCGCGTTCGCGAGCCCCGGCAGGGATCGGAAGAGCCGGCGCTGCTCGGGCCACCGGAGATTCGTTTGGAAGCCCACGAGGTTGTAGAGATCGCTCTGGGCGTCGTCCGGCCGGAGCTGGACGACCGCGTACGGCCGCTGCCCGGTGCGCGGGTCGACCAGCCCGAGCGGCTTCAACGGACCGAACCGGAGCGTCTCTGGTCCGCGGCGCGCGAGCTCCTCGACCGGCAGGCAGGCCTCGAACCACATCGTCCGCTCGAAGTCGCGCAGCTCGACCTGCTCGGCGGCGACGAGGCCGGCCACGAAGGCCTCGTACTGCCCGCGGTCGAGCGGGATGTTCAGGTACGCGTCGCCGCCTTTGCCATACCGCGAAGCGCGGAAGACGGCGCTCCGATCGATCGACTCCCCCACCACGATCGGGGCGGCGGCATCGAAGAAATGGAGGTGCTCCCGTCCGGTGAGGCGCTCGAGGAAGGCGGCGAGGTCCGGCGAGGTGAGCGGGCCGGTCGCGACGATCGTCGTGCGGTCCGGGTCGACGGCGGTGAGCTCGCCTGCGATCCGCCGGACGCCGGCCTCCGCGAGTCCGGCCTCGACGGCGGCCGCGAACGCGTCGCGGTCGACGCTGAGGTCCTGCCCGGACGGCACGCGCGCGCCGTCGGCGGACGCGAGGATGAGCGACCCGAGCTGCCGCAGCTCCTCCTTCAGCAGGCCGGCCGCCACCTCGGGCACATCCGACTTGAACGAGTTCGTGCAGACGAGCTCCGCCGGCCGCGCCGTCCGGTGCGCGGGCGTCGACTTCGCCGGCCGCATCTCGAGCAGCTCCACGGCGATCCCGCGGCGCGCGAGCTGCCACGCCGCCTCCGACCCCGCGAGCCCCGCCCCGACGACCAGAACGGATTCGCTCATCCGTTCGATGTTAGGTGCGGGCGTACCGCTCCGCGAGCGCGATGAGCGTCCGCACGGACGCGCCCTGCGGGCCCTTCGGCGCGTGGCTGCGGTCCTTGTCGCTCCAGAACGTGCCGGCGATGTCGAGATGCGCCCACTCGGTGCCGGCCTCGACGGCCGCGTCGAGGAACGCGGCGGCCTTGATCGCGCCACCCTCGCGGCCGGCGCTGTTGGTGAGGTCGGCGATGTCGCTCTTGATCGCGGCACGGTACTCATCGGTGAGCGGCATCGGCCACAGGCGATCCCCCGCCTCGGCGCCGACCTGGCGCACCTCCTCGACGAATGACGCGGGTTTCCCGAAGAGGCCGCTGAAGTGGTTGCCCAGCGCGATGACGATCGCGCCGGTGAGCGTGGCGATGTCCACGACGCGCGTCGCGCCCTCACGCTGCGCGTAGGTGATCCCGTCGACGAGGACGAGACGCCCCTCGGCATCGGTGTTGATGACCTCGACCGTCTTGCCGCTCATGCTCGTGAACACGTCACCGGGCTTCGTCGCGCCGCCGCCGGGCAGGTTCTCGGTGCACGGCGCGACCGCGATCACGTTCACCTTCGGCTTGAGGGTCCCGATGGCGGTCATCGCGGCGATCACGGAGGCCGCCCCGGTCATGTCGGCCTTCATCGTGTACATCCCCTCGGCCGGCTTGATCGAGATGCCGCCCGAGTCGAACGTGATCCCCTTCCCCACCAGCCCGAGGTCGTAGCCGGCACCCCCGCGTCCGCGGTAGCGGAGCACGATGAACTGCGGCGGCTGGTGGCTGCCCTGCGCGACCGAGAGGTAGCTCCACATCCCGAGACGCTCGCACTGCTTGCGATCGAGCACCTCGCAGTCCACGCCCGCGGCCTTCGCGAGCGCGCGCGCTTCCTGCGCGACGATCGTCGGGGTCATCTTGTTCGCCGGCTCGTTCGCGAGGCGCCGCGCGATGTTGACCGCCTGGCCGACGGCATCTCCGCGCTTGATCGCGCCGCGCACGTTGCCGTCCACGACGACCGTCACGGTCGCGAGCGCGGGCAGCCGGCGCTCCTCGGGCTTGGTGCGGTGGGCTTCGGGACGCCACATCGCGAAGTGCGTGCCCTCGACCGCGGCCTGCGTGGCCCGCTCCTCGCCGATCGTCGTGGCGTCCACGTAGATGGCGACCGACCTCGCGTCGGTCTTCCACAGCGACTTGATGCCCGCGCTCGCGATGTTGCGCGCTCGCTCGGCGTCGTACTCCGCTCGCTTGCCGGCGCCCACGACGATCACGCGGCCATCCTTGTCCCCGCCGACGTGCGTGAGGACGTTGTAGAGGGTCGCGGCTCCGCGCTCGGCGGCGAGGCGCTCGACGATGGCGCGGGTGCCGCGCGCGAGCGACTTCGGTGTCCGCTTGTCGTCGAACACCGGAACGATGGTGACGTCGGCCCGCGGGAGGTCGGCGGCGCGTGCGGCGCGGAACTTCATTCGGTCTCCCCTTCGCGCGGATGGACGCGCTGGATCGCCTTGCGGAGCTGCTCGTGGCTGACCGCCGGATCGTTGATGAGGACACGATCGTCGCCCACGCGTCGCGTGACGCCGTGATCGTCGAGGAATTGTAGCAACGGAAGGACGTGCTTCCGACTCGATCCGCTGAGATCGCGCGCCTTCGCGACGGTGATCGGCCCGTCGTTCAGCGCATCGATGACCGCATCACCGAATCGCCGCACGGCATCTGGCAGGAACACGCCGTCGATGCCCACACGCACGACGTCACCGCGCTCGGCGAGCGCCATCAGCACGTCCTGGTCGATCCCGAAGTCCTGCTGCAGGATCGCCGCACTCGGCGGCTGGAGCGGCAGGCGTGCGAGCGCGGCCTCGGCCTTCGACCACTTCGACTCCTGATCGGGCGTCAGCGCCGGCCGGTGTGACGGTATCGCGAGCGAGCTCCCGCGCTCGGCGACGCGCCCATCGGCCACCAGGCGCGCGACCAGCGCCGCATAGCGCTTCGGCGCGAGATCGAGCGTGCTGCGAACCTCCTCGCGCGACGCGCCCGGGCGGAGCGGCGCCGTGCGATGGGTCATCGCGAGCGTGCGCTCGACGCGCGTGGCGAGCGCCGCGAACGCATCGCGCGAGACCGCGGCGTCGGCGAGCGCGATCGCGCGGCCGCTGTCCACGAGGCTCGCGTACGCGGCGTCGCGGGCCGCGGCGTCGAGGCCGCTGCGCAGGCCGGCCTCCGCCGGCGTGCGGGGCACGTCGAACGACGCGAGGAGCCGGTCCTCCGGCGAGGGCGCGCTCCGGCGCACGAGCGCCGCGACGGCATCGGCTCTGGTGCGCGCCCGCTCGCCGCTGGTGTCCGCGACCGTGCCGCCGCCGAGCGTCTCGGATGGTGACGGCCGCCGTACGACGAGCCGGTCACCCACCAACACGGCCATCGGCGCGGCGAGACGGAGCTGCACCCACGCGCTCTCGCCCGGCTCGATCGATTCACCTTCGAGGACCGACACGCGCGCGATCGCTTCGGCGGTCCCAACGTGGAGGCGCACGGTATCGCCGTGCTCCAACGGCCCGCTCACATCGGGCAGCAGCGACAGGCGGACTCCGATGGCCGACGTCGGCGTGAGAATGCCCGGATGCCCGAGCACCATGCCGCGGACGACGGCCTCCTTCTCGACGCCGGAGAGGTTCGCCGCGACGCGGGAGCCGGGACGCGCCACGTCGATCGCGTGCCGGTGCGTCTGCAGGCCGCGGATCCGGCCACGCAGGCCGCCGGGCACGAGCTCGATCTCCTCACCCACCGCGAGCGAGCCGTCCGCGAGCGTGCCGGTCACGACCGTCCCGAATCCCGTCATCGTGAAGGCGCGATCGATCGGCAGCCGCGGTCGCCCGAGGTCGCGCCGCGGCGGTGCGGCACCGAGCACGGACTCGAGCGCTGCGAGCAGCTCGGGGAGGCCGAGTCCCGTGGTCGCGGCGAGCTCGACGATCGGCACGTCCGCGAGCGGCGTCCGAGCGATGGCCGCCCGCACCTCCCCCTGAACGAGCGCGGCCCATTCGTCGTCCACGAGGTCTCGCTTGCTGAGGGCGACGACACCGCGCTCGATGCCGAGGAGCTCGAGGATCGCGAGGTGCTCTTTGGTCTGCGGCATGATCCCCTCGTCCGCGGCAACGACGAGCACGACCGCGTCGATCCCGCCGACGCCCGCGAGCATGTTGCGGATGAAGTCCTGGTGCCCGGGCACGTCGACGATGCCGACGTCGGCGCCGCCGGGGAGCGTGAGCCACGCGAAACCGAGGTCGATCGTCATACCGCGCTCCTGCTCCTCGCGGAGCCGGTCGGGGTCGATGCCCGTCAGCGCGCGGATGAGCGTGGACTTGCCGTGGTCCACGTGGCCGGCCGTCCCGATGACGCGGATCGGCGCGTCAGCGGTCATTGGACGCCGGGGGGCGGTGTGCAGGTCGCGAAGAGCGCGGGCACGACGACGAACGCGAGGACCAGCAGACCGGTGATCCACACGGACAGCACGATTACCGTGGCGCGAAGCGGCCAGCCGTCGCGCCGGTCCTCTACCTCGCGCGGATCGCGACGCATTCGATCTCCACGCGGAAGCCGCGCGGCAGGGCCGCGACGCCGACGGTCGAGCGCGCCGGACGGTGCGTGCCGAACCGCTTCGCATAGACCTCGTTCATCGCCGCGAAGTCGGCCATGTCGATGAGGAAGACCGTCGTCTTCACGACGTGCGCGAGATCCGAGCCGGCCGCGGACAGCACGGCGGCGATGTTGTCGAGCGTGCGTTCGGTCTCCGCCGCGACACCGCCCTTCCGATCCTCGCCCGTCGCCGGATCGATCGCGCCCTGTCCGGCGCAGAAGATCAGCTCGCCGGCGACGATCGCCTGGCTATACGGCCCGATCGCTTTCGGCGCTTGGTCCGTCTCGATCGCCCTCAGCTCCATCTAACTACCCCTCCCTCGACTTCGGCCCGCGTGACAATGCTCCGATCACGGCGCTCGCTAACGCGGCATCCTGCTCCGGCAGCACGCTCCGTAGATCGAGCACGACGCGATCGTCAAGGATCCGCGCGATCACCGGCGGGTCGGCCCGGCGCAACGCGCCGACCGCCCGAGCGGCCGATGCCGCCCTGAGCGCGACACCGCGCGACGGCTGGGTCTCCTCGGGCAGCGATCCACCACCCACGGTCGAGAGCGTCTCGATGGCCGTGGCCGCGATGCCGGCCGCCTCGAGCTGCCGCGCGATGGCCTTCGCCCGCCGCCCGAGCTTCGCCTGCGGCTGCGAAATGAGCCGCCACACCGGGAGCGTCTCGAGCGCGGTGCCGTCCCGGTACGCGGCGACGGTCGCGACGAGCGCGGCGATGGTGAGCTTGTCGGGGCGCAGCGCGCGCATGAGCGGGTGCGTCCGGAGCTTCGCGATGGCCTCCGCCCGGCCGGCCGCGATCCCGGCTTGCGGGCCGCCGAGGAGCTTGTCGCCACTGAAGGTCACCACGTCCGCGCCGTCGCGCACCGCCTCCTGGACGGTCTCCTCGCGCCCGAGGCCGAACGGCGCCGTGTCGAGCAGCGTGCCGCTCCCCAGGTCGTGGATGAACGCGACGCCGCGCTCCCGCGCCAGCTTCGCGAGATCGGATGACGCCGCCTTGGCCACGAAGCCGCGGAGCGCGAAGTTGCTCGCGTGCACCCGGAGGATCGCGCCGGTCTTGTCGGTGAACGCGTTCGCGTAGTCGCGCACGTAGGTGCGGTTCGTCGTGCCGACCTCGACCAGCTTCGCGCCCGAGCGCGTGAGCACGTCCGGGATCCGGAACCCGCCCCCGATCTCCACGAGCTCGCCCCGAGCGACGATCACCTCGCGCTTCGCGGCGAGCGCCGCGAGGGCCAGGAGCACGGCGGCGGCGCCGTTGTTGGCGACGACCGCGTCCTCGGCGCCGGTGACCAGGGAGAGGAGGCGCGCGGCGTGGCCGTGGCGCTCGCCGCGCGCCCCGCGTTCGAGGTCGTACTCGACGCTGACGGTGCCGCTCGCGTCGCGGATCGCGGCGAGCGCGGCCGGGGAGAGCGGCGCGCGACCGAGGTTCGTGTGGAGCACGACGCCGGTCGCGTTGATGACCGGGCGCAGCGTGGGCGCGTCGCGCGCGGCGATCCGTTCACGGGCGAGCTTCGCGTACGCCGCGGCGTCGAGGATCTCGGTCGCCTTCGCTCTGGCGTCGGCGAGGACCTCGCGCACCACGGGAACCAGGCGCTTGCGCTCGGCCACGTCCGACAGCGCCGCGCGCAGCACGGCGTCGACCGACGGCACCCGGCGGCGGGCGTCGGTCATGCCGCGAGCACCGCGAGCGCGCCGGGGCGGATCTTGATCGCCACCTCCGACGCGTGGACGACCTCGCCATCGATCTCGATGGCGGCGCGCCGGTCGAGCGAGATGTCGACGGTGCGCGCCCGGATCGCCTGGATCGTCGTCCCGTTGTGATGCGTGCCGCGGTAGAGCCGCGCGAGCGCGCTCAGGGTCGCGAGCTTCCCGAGATCGCTCGCGACCGTGAGGTCGAGCCAGCCGTCGTCGAGCGCCGACCTCGGCGCCGGCTGCATCCCACCGCCGAAGTAGCGGCCGTTCGACGCGACGACGATGAGATGCCGGCCCTCACGCGGATCGCCGTCGATGGTGATGCGCATCGGCATCGGCCGGTAGATCGCGATCGCGCCGAGCGCGCCGGCGAAGTACCCGAGCGTCGAGCCGACGTACCGCGAGCTGCCCTTCACGCCCTCGGCGACGACGCCGTCGATCCCCACGCCGGCCACGTTCACGAACACGCGTCCATTCAGCTCGCCGACGTCGATCACCCGGCGGCGAGCGCTCGCGAGAAAACCCGGGACATCGCGCAGGCGCTTCGGGTACCCGAGGCCTCGCGCGAGATCGTTCCCCGTGCCGAGCGGATAGAGCGCGAGCGCGGTGGTCGTCCCGACCAGGCCGTTCGCTACCTCGTTCGCCGTCCCGTCCCCTCCGGCCGCGATGACCGTCGCGTACCCGTCGTCGGCCGCCTCCGCCGCGAGCCGGGCCGCCTCGGCGGGCGCCGGCGTGACCAGGACCTCGATCGGCATGCCGGCGTCACGGAAGATCTGGGCGAGGGTCGCCGCGAGCTTGCGACCCCTCCCGTGCCCCGCCTCCGGATTGAGGATCGCGATGGCATTCGCCGCGCCACCGCCGGTCATTGCAGGGCCGCGCGGATGGCCTGCTGCTCCTCGTCCGACAGCGCGTGCTTCGAGCTGCCGGTCGTGACCTGCTTCGCGAAGATCCGGGTCTCGGTGCGCCCGTGCAGGCTCGAGACGACCAGGCCCGTCCCGCCCTGATCGAGGAGCGCGATCGCGAACGACTGATCGCCACCGCTGTCCTGGAACGGATTGAACCGCACGATGCCGACGTTCCGGAGCGCGAGCCGCGATGACGCTTCGAGCTCCCGTTCGAGCGCGTTCAGCGCGTCGACCCGTCCGGTGAGCTGCTCGATCCGCGCCGCCTGGCCGGCGAGGATCTCGTCCAGGCCGGCGGTGCCGTTGTCGCTCAGGATCCGCCGGAGCCGGCCGCGAAGCCGGGCCTCGGAGCGCTGGAGCAGGACAAGCCAGGCGGCGAGACCGACGACCGCGACCACGAGCGCGACCACCGCGAGCGACAGCGCGGAGGGATCAAGCGTCATGCGGCAAGTACGGTAGCCGTTCCCGTATCCTTGGCTCCTCATGCCGAAGAGACAGCGACGGACCGCACGCGAGCGCCGCGCCGCATCCGCCGGCGCGCGCCCGGCCCAGCACGATCGTCCGGTCAACACGACCACGACGACGCGTCGCGCGTACGCCGGGTCGCAGCGCCCCGGCTCGCCGGTCCGACCCGGCGTCGCGCGAGCGGCCGGCCAGCCATCTCCGACCCTCGAGCGCGAGGCGGCGCAGGAGCGGATCTTCGTGACGAAGGATTTCCGGCGCATCGGGATGGTCGTCGCGGTGATGGCGGCCCTGCTCATCCTGAGCGACGTCGCGGTCAACGCGCTGCTGCCCTAGCGAGCCAGGTCAAACCCGGCGATACACCCGGCCGCGCTTGTCCTTCACGGTCGACGATGCGCTCCTGACCAGACGGGCACCGATCCAGCGATGCGCGACGAGCGCTTCGAATCGGTAGTCATCCAGGGCCCCGCGGCGGAAGGCGTTCGCGAGATCCGGCGGCAACGGCAGCCTGAGCGCTGAGCTGCGAGACGCCCCGTCGTAGACCGCCGGGTCGCTCACGCAGATCACGTTCCCGTCGCGCTCGAACACCCGCACGCGCGCCGGAACATTGTCCGTATCGTCGGAGCCGAGGGTGAGCCACGGGAGCGGGCCGTGATCGTTCAGCTCGCAGCGCAACGGGATGCTCTCGGGCTCGACCGTGACCGGCGCTGGCGCGGCGAGAGACGCTTCCTTCACCACGCGCACCGCGAGCCTCCGATCGCGGAGCCGCAGGTTGCGCTCGAGGCGGCGGACATCGCGCTCGGCCGCGAACGCGTGCTGCGAGTGCTCGCGGGCCTCGCGTTCCGCCTTCTCGAGCTTCGCCCGCAGATTCGCGATGTCGTTGACCGCCCACTCGAACTGCATCAGCACGGCGTTCGCCCGCGCATCGGATTCGGCGCTGATCTCGGCGCGGACGCGTGCGGTGGCCGCGCGACCGGTGGCCCGGTCCCGGAGGTGGAGCTGCCATGCGAATGCCGCGCCGATGAGCACGCCGCAGGCGATACCGGCGCTGAAGAGACGGGGAGGCCCGTCCAGGGCGACCGAGAGGGGCACGGCGAAGCCGAAGGCGAGCAGCCACGGGAGGAGCGCGTCGACGAGCGGTTTGAAGCGCGTGTCGCTCGGCCGCCGCGCGTGCGGCTGCGCCGCGGCGAGACAGAGCGAGCACGGCTCTGCCGTCCGCCGATGCGGCCCATGGATCCGCCCGAGCGCGATGGTGGCCACGTACCCTCCCCGAAGACGTCGAGAGCGCACCCTGCCGGGAGGCGCGACCTTCGGCCTCCCTTGATCGGGTGATGCCGGACCCACTTCACCCGTTCGAGGGACGGACCGCCCTAAACTGAGACCTCCACGCGACGGACCCGTGGCTCAGCGGTTAGAGCACTCGGTTCACATCCGAGGGGTCGCTGGTTCGAATCCAGCCGGGTCCACGGAAGAAGGCCGGATCGAGCGAGGAAGGACGCGTCCGCGCCCTACGCGTGGCGCTCCTTCTGACCGACGTAGAGCTGTAAGGGCCGCGCGATCTTCTGCTCTGGATCGAGCAGACCCTCCTGCCACTGCGCGAGCCAGCCCGGCATGCGCCCGATCGCGAACAGCACCGGGAACATCTCGACCGGGAATCGCATCGCCTGGTAGATGATCCCGGAGTAGAAGTCGACGTTCGGGTAGAGCTTGCGGCTGACGAAGTAGTCGTCGTCGAGCGCGATCCGCTCGAGCTCGATCGCGATATCGATGAGCGGGTTCCGCCCCGTGACGCTGAAGACCTCCTCCGCGACGCGCTTGATGATCCGGGCGCGGGGATCGTAGTTCTTGTAGACGCGGTGGCCGAACCCCATGAGCCGGAGCTCCCCCGCCTTCACGCGCTTGATGTGCGCGGGAATGTTCTTGACCGAGCCGATCTCCTGGAGCATGCGGACGACCTGCTCGTTCGCGCCGCCGTGAAGCGGCCCGTAGAGCGCGCCGACCGCGGCCGCAGCGGCCGAGTACGGATCGGTCTGCGAGCTCCCGACGACCCGCATCGTGGACGTCGAGCAGTTCTGCTCGTGGTCCGCGTGGAGCACGAAGAGCACGTTGAGCGCGCGTTCCAGTGCCGGGTCCGGCGTGTACTTCAGCTCGGTCGTCTTCCACAGCATGTTCAGGAAGTTGCCCGGGTAGCTGAGGTCGTTGTCCGGGTAGACATAGGGCAGGCCCGTGGCGTGGCGGAACGCGAACGCCGCGATCGTGGGGGTCTTCGCGATGAGCCGGACGATCTGCTTCTGACGGATGTCGGCGTCGAAGATCTTCTTCGCTTCCGGATAGAACGTGGACAGCGCGCCGATGGTCGACAGGAGGATGCCCATCGGATGCGCGTCGTGCTGGAAGCCGTCGATGAACTTCTTGATGTTCTCGTGAAGGAACGTGTGGTGGGTGATCTCGAAGTCCCACGCGTCCTCCTGCGGCCGGGTCGGGAACTCGCCGTTCAGCACGAGGTAGGCGACCTCGAGGAACGTCTTCTTCTCGGCGATCTCCTCGATCGGGTAGCCGCGGTAGCGGAGGATTCCCTTGTCCCCGTCGATGTAGGTGATCGCGCTGCGGCAGGCCGCGGTGTTGAGGAACCCCGGGTCGTACGACACGAGGCCGAAGTCGTCCGGGCCCGACCGGATCTTCCGGAGCTCCGTCGCGTGCACCGCGCCGTTCTCGATGGGGATCTGGTAGGTCGTCCCGGTGCGATTGTCGGTGACGCTGAGCGTCTCGTTCGTGCCGGGACCGATCTGCGGTGGCTCGGTGACCGCTTTCATCCGTCCATCTCCGCCGGCAAGCTTCGTGACCGCGTTGACCGTGCCCATTCTGGTCCCTCCCGAGGCGATGATCCGAAGCTAGTGACCGGGTCGGGCGGTCAGTAGGGCCGGACGGCTCGCAGAGCGGTGCCGAACGTCCTCCCACCGGTCAGAGCGGCGAGCCCTCCGACACGTACCATTGCGTGATGACGGCTGTCAGCTGGCGTGGGCGCCTAGCAGGGTGGGCTCCGGTGGGCGCATGAATGAACGACGTCTGCCGCTCGCGTCGCGCCCGGCGTTCAATCCGATGGCCGAGGGGTACCGCCTCCTCCTTCTGACGATCATGACCATCGCGGTCCTGTTCACGTCGACGGTCCTCGTGCTGGGCGCGGTGAGCCGGACGAACGGCACGGTCTCCGGTCCCGTCGCGACCGCGCTCCCGGTCACCGTGCCGGGCGCAAGCCGGCCGCCGGCCAGCACCGCACCGGAAGCGGCTGCGGTGCCCGAGAAGGGTGGGACGGTCAACGTGACGCTGACGGACATGCACATCGCCATCGACCGGACCACCATCTTGGAGGGCGCGGTCATCTTCGTGGTCAAGAACGATGGGGCGGTGGTGCACGAGTTCGACGTGATCCATACCGACGTTCCCCAGGACAAGATCGCCGCGGACCCGAGACAGGCCGGCAAGGTGGATGAGACCGGGAACGTCGGTGAGACCGGGGAAGTGGCTCCCGGCGAGTCCAAGACGTTCACCATCACGATCCCGGCCGGTCGCTACGTGCTCATGTGCAACGAGGTCGGCCACTACGCGGCCGGCATGCACCTCGCCTTCACCGTGGCGACCGATACGATCAACGCGACGCTCACGGACATGAAGATCACCATCGACCGGACCAGCGTTTCAGAGGGACCGGTCACCTTCGTCGTCAAGAACAACGGGTCGGTCGTGCACGAGTTCGACGTGATCCGGACCGACGCGCCCGAGGACAAGCTCCCGCTCGACCCGAACCAGCCCGGCAAGGTGGATGAGACCGGGAACGTTGGCGAGACCGGGGAGATCGACCCGGGCGAATCCCAGACCTTCACCATCACGATCCCGGCCGGCCACTACGTGATCATGTGCAACGAGGTCGGCCACTACGCGGCCGGCATGCACCTGGCCTTCACGGTCGATTAGCTCCGGCCATCCCGAGAGCGCCGACCGGATCGGCTGCGGTCAGGCCATCTCGGACCAGACGATCTCACCGTCGTGCCACTCGGGATCTGCGGCGAGCAACGCCCGCAGCTGCCGGTACCGCTCGTCCTGCTTCGGGTCGCGGGCGTTGGCGACGTAGCTCGCCTTGTCCTTGAACGCGACGGCGAACGCGACGGCCAGGTAGCACTCGCTCGCGTCCTGGTCCATGCGATACACGAGCGTGCTCACGAAACCAGGGATCTTGAGATTCGGAGACTGCTTCTCCCCGTGATTCGGCGACTCGCGTTCGACTGCACGCTACTCGGTCGCCGACCGCGGCACCTGCGGCCGGCTCGGCCGGGGCCGGCAGAGCCGGTCCCGGCCGGACGTTCGTCAGGCCGCAGTTCTCTTCGACTTCGCCTTGGCTCGCGCGGGACGCTTCGCTGCCTTGAGCAGCGTGGGCCGGCGCTTCTCCGCCGCGCCGCAGACGGTCTCGATGATGAGCCGGGTCACGACGTACGGATCGCAGTTGGCGTTCGGCCTGCGGTCCTCGATGTAGCCCTTGCGGTCGACCGCGACCTGCCACGGGATCCGCACCGATGCCCCGCGGTTCGAGACGCCATAGCTGAAGTCCTTGTACGACGCCGTCTCATGCAGGCCGGTGAGCCGCTCCTCGATCGCGTAGCCGTAGTTCTGGATGTGCAGATCGTGACGGGTCTTCAGGGCCTCGGCTGCCGCCACGCAGGCGTCGTAGTTGGAGCGCATCGCCTTGGTCGAGAAGTTCGTGTGCGCGCCGGCGCCGTTCCAGTCGCCACGGACCGGCTTCGGGTAGAGCGTCGCGCTGATGCCGAAGTCCTCGGCGACCCGATACAGGAGCCAGCGGGCGATCCAGAGCATGTCGCCGACGGTGGGCGCGGCCACCGGCCCGATCTGGAACTCCCACTGGCCGGGCATCACCTCGCCGTTGATGCCGGCGATCTTGAGGCCGGCCTTGATGCAGGCGTCGAGGTGCGCTTCCACGACATCGCGACCGAACACCTCGTCCGCGCCGACGCCGCAGTAGTAGCCGCCCTGCGGCGGCGGGAACCCGTTCTCGGGGAACCCGAGCGGGCGCGATCCGTCGAAGAACGTGTACTCCTGCTCGATCCCGAACCACGTGTCGTCGGATGCGTACTTCTTCGCCATCGCGGCATTCGCCGCGCGGGTGTTCGACGGGTGCGGCGACATGTCGGTGAGGAGGACCTCGGTCATGACGAGCTTGTTCTCGCCGCCCCGGATCGGGTCCGGGCAGACGAAGACCGGCTTGAGGACGCAGTCCGAGTTCGCGCCCGGCGCTTGGTTCGTGCTCGATCCGTCGAACCCCCAGATCGGCGGCTCCTCGCCGACGGGCACGACCTTCGCCTTCGAACGGAGCTTCGCGGTCGGCTTCGAGCCGTCGATCCAGATGTACTCGGCGCGATAGACGCTCATGCGCGTTTTCCTCCATTGAATGGGGCTCGGACGAGGCCGGCGAAGCCAGGCTCGGCCGGTCGAACTGTAGTGACCGCACGTGCCGCGCTCAGTTGCGGGCGCGGCGCGGAATGGTGCGCCCTCGGTATCGGAGCTACCCGACCTTCCGGCGGGCGCGGCTCCCCCACCGGAAGTGGCTGACCGAGCCATCCGCTCCCCGCAGGAAATCGCCGAACGCAGGCGCGTCCGACCGGATCTCCGGAGTGACGGTGTCGGGGCCCGTGAATTCGAGCCGCAGCGGCGACGGTGTCGGCCGCTCGGCCACCGATCCCTTCCAGGCGAGCCGCAGCACGAGCCCGCCGCCCTCGGCGGTCAGCTCGATGTCCGACAACGGGGCCTGGTAGGTGCCCACGTACTCCGCGAGCTCCGGCTGCCGCGCGAGCCGCGCAGGATGCGGCGGCCTCGCGAGCCCGAGCCACGACGTCAGCAGCCACTCCTGTATGTCTGCGCAGAGCCGCGCGCCGTTCGCGCCGTTGGTCAGGACGACGAGTGCCGCCCCGCGAGCCGGAACGAGCGCCAGCTGGCTCATATGGGCTACGGTCGCGCCGCCGTGGGCCATGACCAGCGTGCCACGACGGTCATCGAGGAACCAGGCGAGCCCGACGTGGCCGACGGGCCCCATCGGCACGCGCGGCTCGCGCATCGCGGCAAGCGCCGCCGCGGGCAGCAGCCGCGTACCGTCGGGCGCGGTCCCGTCGCCGAGCTGGAACCGCGCGTACCGGAGCAGGTCGTTGACCGTCGAGCGCACGCCGCCCACGGGATCGCCGTTGCTGCTCTCGCTCAGCCGCCCGCCGACGCGCACCGGCTTCCCGTCCCGCACCGTGTGCCCCGCCGCGAGGCGTTCGTACAGGACGTCCGCGGGGTCGAACGCCGAGTGCGCCATCCCGAGTGGCGCGAAGAGCAGCGCGCGCACCGCGGCGCGATACGGGCGACCGCTCACCACCTCGATGACCCGACCGGCGAGGGCGAGGCTGACGTTGTTGTACGAGAACACGCCGGCGGGGGCGACCTGCTCCAGTGTCGCCATCGCGGCGACGCCCCTCGCGATCGCCTCGTCCCCATGGCCGGTCGGCGGGAGGTACTCGCCGAACCACCCGGCGGTGTGCGTGAAGAGATCGCGCACCGTGACCGTCGCGCTCGCCGCGGGGTCGGCGACGCGGAAGTCGGGGAGGTAGCGCTGGACGGGCGCGTCGAGATCGAGCGTCCCCTCCGCCGCGAGCGTGGCCGCGACCGTCGCGGTCATGGTCTTGGTGATCGATGCGATCTCGAACACGGTGTCCGCGTCGACCGGCAGCGGATGGTCGACGTTCGTCACACCGAAGCCCCAGGTCCGCGGGCCGTCCGCGTCGATCACGCCGACCGCCACACCGGGCACGACGTAGGTCGCCATCGCCGTCTCGACGCGCGCAGCCAGTGCCGTTGGATCCGGTCCACTCACCAGCTGCCGCCTCCCCCACCGCCGCCGCCCCCGCCCGAGAAACCGCCGGAGAATCCGCTGCCACCGCTCCCGGCCGGCGTGGACACGACGGTGGACGCGAGCGTGCTCGAGAAGGAGCCGAAGCTGTTCGAGAACGCCAGCGCGTTGAACGGTCCTGGCCCGACGTAGAACCCTGAGACGGCCTGCGCGGTATCGAGGCCGGCGAAGGCACGCATCCAACGGTCGACGCTGGCGAACATCACGGCGTACGGGAGATAGGCGGTGAACAGCCCCTCCCGCTCCGCGAACTTCGCGCGGTCGGTCTCGGCGGTATCCAGGTATCGCTTGAAGCCGAGGGTCTGGGCCAGCAGCGCGGATCCGGTCTCGGTCCGCGCCGGCATCGCGTGGTTCAGCACGACGACCGCGAGGCCGACGGGGACGAGCGCGACGCCCACGAGCCCCCAGCCGAACGTCCGCCCGAGCAGGAACACCAGGCCGAGGCCGGCGATCGCGGTGAGACACCCGAACCCGGCGTACATCCTGCGGACCGTCGAGGGATCGGCGACGAACCACCCGCGCTGCTTCGCGTCGGCGTAGAGGAGCTCTTCGGCGCCCTTGAGCGTCGGCGCGAAGGTTCCCTTGAGCGACGAGAGCAGGACGCTCTCGCCGTCCTTGAACAGTCCTTCGAACAGGCGCCGCTCGTACGGCAGCAGGTCGTCGCCCGGCTTCTTCTTGTCGAGGGTCCAGTCGGTGTGACCGAACAGCCCCTGCTTCGGGTGCTCGGTGATGGTGAGATAGCCGCGCACGGCGAGATCGACGATGGTCGCCACGAGGTCGCGCGGATCCGCGGTCTCGTCGATGAGCACGCCGAGCTGCGCCGGACGGAGCTGTGCCGGCGGCTCGTACTCGGCGACGATGGCGCCGCGCGCCGGACCACGATCGCGACCGCGCGTCCACCACATCCACCACACGAGGAACAGCCCGCCGACGAGCACCAGCGCCGCGAGCCCGAGGGCCACCGGCGATGTGGAGAAGTAGTCCGCGAACGCACGCGGGCGGGCGACGAGATCGGGTGCGGCGACGGCGACGGCGCCGGGCGCGAGGGCGGTCACGATGGTCAGCTGCTCACCCGGCGAGAACGGCCGGGTGGCGGTGAACGTCGCGACGTTCCCGCCGGTCGAGGCGCGGCATGGCTCGGTCGAGCCCGTCTCGCCCTGGAAGCAGCTGACCTGCCGCAGCACGCCGACGGCGGGTGTGAGCACGGTCGCGACCGCCGCGGTGGTCGGGACGGCCCAATCGGCTCCGTTCACGTTCCAGTACAGCTCGTCGTGGTCGGGGAAGGCGTTCAGCGCGCCGGCGACCGTGTAGGCGATGCGATAGCCCTGCCTGCCGCTCACCGTGCGGCCCGGGTCGCCGATCTTGATCTCGGTGACCGCATCGCCGGCGCTGACCTGGTACGGCACGCCATTGCCGGACGCATCGGTCACGCCGTTCACGTTGAGCCGGTAGCGCCGGTCACGCGTCTCGTCGTAGCGGTAGCGGATCGGGATGTCCCGGAGGATGCCGTGCTTCTGCAGGCCGCTGAAGTCGACGTCGATCGACTCGACGATCGCGAGGGTGCCGTCGGGCCGGATCGTGATGTCGGCGCGGAACCGGTCGACGACCCAGCCGCTGTCCGCGTTCGCCGGCGTGGCAGCACCGACGACGAGCGCGACGACCGCGATGAGCCGCAGCAGGCTCTTCACTCGAGGCGGATGCTATCGTTCGTGTCGCGCGCGGATGCGCGACGACGCCATGGAGGTGCATTCGATGACCAAGCCTGCCGCGTCAACGACCCGCACCTCCGGTCTCGCCGCCGCCTGACCTTCGTCCTTCGGCGTCGTGACCGGACGGTCCACGACGACCATGAAGGAGGCGCGATGCATCCCCGACTCGTGGCGCTCGGCTGGGATCCCGGATGGGACGCCGTCCGCTCCGCCCTACCACCGCTGGACGACCTGGTACCCGGGCGCGTCGCGACGCAATATCGCGGCGGATACGTCCTCTTCACCGCTGACGGTGAGCTGCCGGCCGTCGTGTCCGGCCGCTTCCGCCACGAGTCCCGCGCTCCCGCCGACTTCCCGGCGGTCGGCGACTGGGTCCTCGCGCGCGACGGTGTGATCCATGCGGTCCTGCCCCGCCGGACCGCGTTCTCGCGAAAGACCAACCTCGGCCTGATCGAGGAGCAGATCGCGGCCGCGAACGTGGACGTCGTGTTCGTGGTCGAGCCACTCGACGGCGAGCCGAATCTCCGCCGGCTCGAGCGCTACCTCACCGTCGCATACGAGAGCGGCGCACAGCCGGTGATCCTGCTCAGCAAGGCCGACCTCTGCGCGGACGTCGGCGTGGCGCTGGCGGCCGTCGGAGCGATCGCGCCGGGCACGGCCATGCACGCGGTGAGCGCGCGCGCCGGCGATGCGCTTGGCGTCCTCGGCGCGTATTGCCGGCCCGGGCGGTCCACCGTCTTTCTTGGACCGTCAGGGGTCGGGAAGACCACGCTCCTCAACCTGCTCACCGGCACCGAACGGCCGACCGCCGCGGTCCGTGACGACGGCCGTGGGCGCCACACCACGACCCATCGCGAGCTCGTGCTCGTCGAGGCCCGGGGCGTCGTGATCGACACGCCGGGGATGCGCGAGCTGCAGCTCTGGGATGCCGATGCCGGGCTCACGGCGGTCTTCGCGGACGTCGAGGCGCTGGCCAGCGCATGCCGGTTCGCCGATTGCGCGCATGGGACAGAGCCGGGGTGCGCGATCCGCGCGGCGCTCGCGGACGGACGGCTCGACGCCGGGCGGTACGCGAGCTATCGCAAGCTCGAGCGCGAGGAAGCCTTCGTCACGAAGAAGCGGGATGCGCTGGCGCTCTCCGAGGCGAAGCGGCAGCGAAGGATCTTCGCCCGTAGCGTCAGACGGGTCGGCTGGCGAGGCGGGGACCAGAAGGACAACTGAGCGTCGGCTGCGACGGTCGGCGCTGGGCCGCTGGATCACAGCGCGCGCAGCCGCTCCGCGGCGCCGATCGGCACGGAGAGGCGCTTGATCGCGGACGTCGCGCCCGACTCGATGCGGATCGTCGTCGGGCCGAGCCGCAGCGCCTTCCCCAGCAGCGCGATCAGCGCACGATTCGCCGCGCCGTCCACCGGCGCCGCGGTCACGCGGACCCGCAGGACGCCCTCACGGACGCCGGCCACCGTGCTGCGC
>DATCOD010000025.1:0-11937 GCA_036564905.1 Candidatus Limnocylindria bacterium | reverse complement strand
CAGCGTCAGCGTCCGCGGTCTACAGCCGGTTGCTCGAGCGCGGGTACGACGCCGCCATGCGCGCTGCGCGCGAGCAACAGCAACTGCGAGCCGCCACCGCGTACGCGAGCGACCCCGAACGGCGACGAGTCGCTCATGACCTCCAGCGCGCGAGCGTCCGGAGAGGAGTCGTCTAGCTGAAGCTCCGGCGGAGCGCCGACTGCGCCGCGTTGTAGCCCGACATCCCGTGCACGCCGGCGCCGGGTGGCGTCGCGGCCGAGCAGAGGTAGATCTCGCGCGTTGGCGTCGCGTATGGATCGATCGACCATGACGGACGCGCGATGAACTGCAGTCCCGCGTGCGACCCGGCCGAGATATCGCCGCCGATGTAGTTCGCGTTGTGGAACTCGATGTCCCGCGTGTTCATCACGCTCCGCTTGAGGATGAGATCGCGGAAGCCGGGGGCAAAGCGTTCGATCTGCGCCTCGATGCGCGCGGTCATGTCCTCGGTCGATCCGCTCGGCACGTGGCAGTACGTCCAGAGGGTGTGCATGCCGAGCGGCGCGCGCGTGGTGTCGAACAGGCTCTGTTGGGCCACGAGGACGAACGGCCGCTCGGGATGCTCGCCGCGCGCGACCTGCTGCTCCGCGGCCGCGATCTCCTCAAGGGTGCCGCCGAGGTGCACCGTCCCCGCGCGCCGGCACTCGGCCGCGCGCCAGGGGACCGGGCCGGCGAGCGCGTAGTCGACCTTGAACACGCCGGGGCCGTATTTGTAGTCGCGCAGGACGCGGCGGTAGGTCGTGTTCAGCTTGTCGCCGGCGATGCGCTCGAGCGCACGCGGCGTCGTGTCGAAGAGGTACGCCCGGGCCTTCCCGAGCTGCGCCCACACATCGATGCGGTCGCCCGTGATGATCTCGCCCCCGAGCGCTCGAAGATAGGACCCGAGCGCGTCGGCGATCTTCTGCGATCCACCGCGCGGCATCGGCCAGCCGACCGCGTGCCCGGAGATCACGAGCATGAGCGCGAACGCTGTCGTGAACGGCGCGTCCAACGGCAGGAACGAGTGGGCGGCGAGCCCGGCGAACAGCCCGCGGGCCCGCGGGGTGGAGAAGAGCCGCGCGGTCGTCGTCGCCGGGAACATCGCGGGGATCCCGAAGCGCGCGAGCAGGAACGGATGCCGCGGGACATGGAGCATCGGCTTGTTCACCTCGCCGAGCAGCTCGTCCCACCGCGGCACGAGCGGTCCGATGAGCCGGCGATACGCGCCGCCGTCATCCCCCAGGCCACGCGCGGTCTCGTCGACGGACCGGTGGAGCACCGCGGCGGTGCCATCGTCGAGCGGGTGCGCGAGCGGCACGTCGGGATGGATCCACTCGAGACCGTGCTCCTTCAACGGGAGCGTCCGGAAGTACGGCGAGGCGGCGCCCAGCGGGTGGATCGCGGAGCAGATGTCGTGGATGAAGCCGGGGAGCGTGAGCTCCGCGCTCCGGGTGCCGCCGCCGACCGTCGGTTCGGCTTCGTGCACGCGCACCGAGTGGCCGGCGCGCGCGAGCTCGATGGCCGCGGCGAGCCCGTTCGGCCCGCTCCCGACGATGACGGCGTCGATGCTCACGCCGCGAGGCTAGCCCCTACCCGCGCCGAATGAGCCGGAGCGGCGCGCTCAGCCCGGAGCGGATGGCCGCGTTGTGCCAGATGTTCTTCGCGTTGCGCCACTGGCGGCGGTTGTCGACGACGACGATCTTCGCGTGCACGGTCGCGTCCGGCGAGCCGAAATGCTTCGCGAGGCTCGCGAGGGTCGAGCGCCAGATGTCGTTCTGCATCCGCTCGCCCATGACCGGGACCATCATCGCGAGCTCCCAGAACGGATCGCTCGCGCGCGTGAGCTCCTGGACCTGCGCCACGGTGAAGCCGAATTCGTCGGTGTGCGCGCTGAACGTGAGCGGGCCCGCGAACGGATGGCCCTCGGGCGACATGAAGCTGAACGACACGTCGTCCGCGTAGATCACGAGGACCCCGGTGGCCATCGTCGGCGCGCCGGGCATCGAGGCGTTGATGATCCCGACCTCGCCGGGCGCGATGCCCGTCGCGGGCAGGAACATCCGCTGGCCCTTCGGCCAGAAGTCGCCGAACCGGGTCTTCCAGGTCTCGATGACCGACTGCGGCGTGACGTCGGACCCGATCTGCACGGAGAACGTCTTCTGGAACAGCCGGCCGAAGCCGCCGTTCGCGGCGTTCAGCCGGCGGCCGCGGACGTTCGCGTTGATCGCGCCGTCGCGATCGCTCGCCTCGAGGTGCTTGACCGGCTTCGCCCAGTTCGCGTCATCGCGCCCCATCTCGAACCCCTCCCCTAGCCTGTGCGACCGAAGCGGCGGCGCAGCCAGCGGACCGGCGCGCCGGTCAGGTACAGGCCCGAGCGGATCGCCGCGCTTTGCCAGATGTTCTTCGCCTGCGACCAGTTGCGCCGCCGGTCGACGAGGACGCGCTCCATCGTCACCTCGGCCGGTGCGCCAAAGTGCGCCGCGAGCGCACCGAGCGTCCTCGTCCACATCTGATCCTCGGCGCGGTGGCCGTAGATCGGCAGGAGCAGGTCGTAGAACGGATCGTTCGCGCGGATGAGCGCCTGCACCTGCGCGCAGACGCCAGCGTCGTCACGGACGGCGCTGAAGGTGATCATCCCCGCTGCGGGGTGACCCTCCGCGTTCATGAAGCTGAACGATTCGTCGTCCGCGAAGATGACCCGGATGCCGGTCGAGAGCTGGACCCCGCCGAGCGACGCGGCGTTGATGACCGCGACATCGCCCGGCTTGAGGCCGCTGATCGGCGCGTAGAAGCGGTTCCCGCTCGGCCAGAAGGTCGCGTAGTTGGCCTTCCACTCGCGGATCACGTCGGCCGGCGTGATCGGGTCGCTGATGCGGATCCGGTACGTCTTCTGCCAGAGCTGGCCGAAGCCCTGGACCGGGCCGACGAGGCGGCGGCCCGCGACGTTCAGGTTGACGGCGCCCGGGGGCATGTCGCCGACGCGAAGCGCGGCGCTGGGCGTCGCCCAGCTCGCGCTGTCGTCGCGAGCCTTGGGATCGTGGACCGGCCGGTCGCTGGCCATCACGCGCGCCTACGCCTTCGCCGCCGCGAGCGCCGCGGCCTCGGTGTCGTGGATCCCGATCGCCTCATCGAGCCGGGTGAGCTCGAAGATCTGCTTGTAGTGGTCGTTCAGACCGCAGGCGAGCAGCTTCTGCTTCTGCCGGTTCGCGCGGACGAGCAGCGTCACGAGCAGCCCGATGCCGCCACTGTTCATGTAGTCGAGCCCGGAGAAGTCGAGCACGATCGCGCGGGTCTTCTCCCCCGCCTGGCCGTACGCGGCCATGAGCGAGCCCTCCGACGCGGCGGTCACGTCGCCGCGCACGCGGATCACGATGGTCCGCTCGTCGATCCGATCAGCCGTGGTGGTCGTCGTCGCTGCCGTCATCCTGTCACTCCCAATGCCGTCTGCTCATCCGCGTAGATCGTCATGAAGTCCGCGAGGCGCGTGATCTCGAAGATCTCCCTGTAGTGGTCGCTCAGGCCGGATGCGCTGATCGCGCGTCCTTCCTTCCGGGCGCGGGCAAGGATCCCGACGATGAGCGCGATCCCCGTGCTCGAGAGGAACTCGACGCCCGCGAAGTTGAGCAGCACCGTCGTGGAGCCGTGCGCCGCGGCGGCGGCGTACGCGTCGGTGAGCGTCTGCTCCGCCGTGGAGTCGATCTGGGCAGGCAGGTCGACGACCGCCGTCCCGTCGCGGTACCGGATGCCGTCTGCCCTGGTCACTGATCCGCTCCCTTCTCGCCGAGCCGCATGACGAGCTCGACCGTGTGATGCGTCTCGGTCGTGTGCGTGCGCAGGTCGTCGACCATGTTCTTGATGAGGAAGAGACCCCAGCCGCGCGGCTTCTGGAGCCCCGCGAGCTTCGCCTCGAGGTCCGGCGTCTCGGCTTCGGGGATCTCCTTGCCACCGCCGTTGTCGACGATGCGGACCGTCAGCTCGTGGGCCGTCACGCTGACGCGCACGTGCACCGGCAGCGTGGGATCGCCATGGTTGCCATGCTCGATAGCGTTCATCGCCGCCTCGGAGACCGCGGTCTTCAGGCGCTCGACGCGCTTCGGATCGAGCCCGAGGTCCTGCACCGCGCCAGCCACCCGCTCCATGACGCGCCGCTCGTTACCGGATGTGCTCTTCTCCTCGAACTCGAGGAGCACGTGCTCGCCCTTCACGCCAGGCGTCCGCGCGAGCGTGACGAGCGTGATGTCGTCCTCCTGCTCCCACGCCGGACCGGTGAACGCGCGGAGCGCGTCCATGAGCCCGTCGATGAGCTCGTTGCCGATGCCGAGGCCGCCCATCAGCGTGCGCATCCGGCCGAAGCCGAACATCGCGCGCTGCGGGTCGTGCGCTTCGGCGAGGCCATCGGAATGGAGGAGGAGCACGTCGCCCGGTCCGATCGTCGCTTCCTTCTCGTCGTACCGCATGCCCGGCATCGCGCCGAGGGGCATGCCGGTCGCGCGAAGCTCCTCGACGGCCGAGCCGCGGCGGACGTACGGCAGGTCATGACCGGCGTTCGCGTAGGTGAGCGCCCCGGTCGTCGGATCGAGGACCGCGTAGAGGCAGGTCACGAACATGTTCGCCGGGATGTCCGCGTGCAGGAAGTCGTTCACCCGTTCCAGCACCGCGCTCGGAGCGACCAGCCGGGGGGCTTCGCTGCGCAGGATGCTTCGCGTCGTCGCCATGACCAGGGCCGCGGGGACCCCGTGGCCGGTCACATCGCCGACGACCAGCCCGATCTTCCCGCCCGGAAGCTCGATGAAGTCGTAGAAGTCGCCGCCGACCTCGGCCGCGGCGCGGTAGAACGCGGCGATCTGCCACCCCGGCAGGTCGGGCAGCGTCTTCGGCAGGAACTGCTGCTGGATGAGCTGCGCGACGCGGAGCTCCTGCTCGATGCGCTCGCGCGCCCGGACCTCGGCCTCCTGCTCGCGCACGAGCTGCGCGACGCGCACCGCGGGCGAGGCCTGCGCGGCGAGCTTCTCGAGGAGCCGGCGGTCGTCGGTCGAGTAGTCCTGGTCCGAGAGCCGGCGGCCGAGGTTGAGCAGGCCGATGAGCTCGCCCTGGCTGATGAGCGGAACGACGAGCTTCACGCCCGCGTCGCGGAGCGCCGCGACCGCGGGCGAGTCGAGGTGGAGGTCGTCGATCGCGACGGCGCCCGATCCGGCGTGGAAGTACGCGAGGATCGGGTCGTTCGGCGCGATGTCGATCGGCGGCGTCTCGAGTGCCCCGCCGCGCTGCGCGGTGGCGCGCGCAGCCGGCACCGGAGCGGCCCCGCCGCGCCCGATGACCCGCCGGAACGTCCGAGTGAGGGTGATCATCTGGATCCTTTCTACGCCGTCGGTGTCCGGGAATCGTTACGGGCGTCGCGCTGCTCGGCCAGCTCGTGCTTGATCGCGTTGATCCGGTCCCAGGGGACCGCCGGTGGCAGGAGACCCCGCGAGACGAGGTAGCGCCTGGCACGGCGCCGGCCGGCCAGGAAGAGCCTGGCCGTCGCGACGATCCCACCCATGCCCGGGACGAAGGTGGTCGGCCGGAACCGCCAGCCCTCAGGTGTCCGCTCGAGTGACCCGCGGGCCCCAAAGCTCCGCAACGACCACAACCCGAGGTCGTGGTAGTGGCAAAGGAGCCAGGCCGGCCCGGCCACGAAACCGGGGTCGTCTGAGAGCGTTAGCGAGAACGTTCCGGCGCGTTCGTCGGGCGCGGGCACGCATCGGGCGCTCACCGGGTAGCCATCAGTGCCGTGAGCCGCGAGGACCGCGGAGTCGTAGCGACCGAGCTCTCGCGCGACCGCTCGCCAGGAGTTCACCGAACGACCTGGCCACCGATGCGCCCCTGGTCACGTTCCCACGACCAGCGGATCCGCCGTGGCCGGATGTAGATGAGGACCCGCCAGCAGTACCAGTCCGCGAGGTGACGCAGCGGACCCGGGAGCGCGCCCATCAACGTGATGCCCACGGGTTGCCGCTCGAACATCAGCCGGGTCATCGACTCGAATCGCTCGTCCATCTGGTCGAGCTCCTCCGGAGCCTCGGCGTCCCCCTCGATGAGGACCCGCGGCGGCGAGACGAGCCCGCTTCCGGTCGGATTCGAGAAGAGCATCGCGACGCGAGGATCGCGCCGGACGTTCAGCGCCTTCTGGGCGAGCCCGATCGACGACGTGATGAGGAACCGGCGCTGCTCAGCCTCGAAGAACGACACCGTCGGCCAGGTCACGGGCGTGCCGTCTCGGGCCAGCGTCGAGAACTCGCAGCTGCGGAACTCCCGCACGACCGCCCCGACCTCGGCGGGGACATCGAAGACCGACGCGAAGTCTGGGACGGGTCCGACGGTCATCGGGGCGACACGACGAGCGTTCCGGTCATCGTCGCCCGATGGCCCGGGATCGCGCAGTAGTACGTGTACGTGCCCGGAGGCGCGGAGAACGTGATCCTCTGTTCGGAGCCCACCGGTACGTTGAGCGAGACGTGCAGCTCATCGATCGTGAACGTGTGCCAGAACAGGTCGTGATTGGCGACGCCGACCGTGACGGTGCCGCCGGTGGCGACGAGGCGCTGCTTCAGGAAGTGCACGTCCTTGATATCGAGCTGCAGCGCAGGGTTGTCCGCAGCGACGGCGCTCACGCCGGTCGCGAGCGACGTGACGGCGAGACCCGCGAACAGCGTCGCGGCGAGCGCCGGCAGCTGGACCGGCACCGCTCCTGGCAACCAGGGGCGCCGCCCGATCACGAGCGTCATGATCGCGGCGACGAGCCCCGGCACGGCTATCGCCGCAAGCGCGCCCGGGCCGATCGCCGCCGCGGGGCTCGCCCGGTCGACGAGGTTCGTCACGGCGGCAGCGCCGGTGAAGAATCCCGTGTCCGCGAATAGGAGCGCCAGCAGCGCCGCCCCGACGCGTCCGGCGCGGAACGGCAGCAGTCCGAGGCCGACGAGCGTCGCGACGCCGATGGCGGCGGCCTCGAGGTCGCCGAGGATCGCCGCCGCCGCGAGCAGTCCGGCGACCTGGCCGGCCGCGGCGATGCGCAGCAACCGCGCCCACGGGAGCCGGCGCGGGGATCGCGCGGCGCGCGGTGTGGTCATCGCAGCCACACGCTCGCGTGGGCCGGCTGGACGGTCTGCGTGACGGCGTCGACGAGGTCGGCGCGGACGGCGTCGAGGTCGACCTCATCACGCAGCGTGGCGCTGAAGATATCGACGGTCAGCGCCGCGTCGTAGCGGGACCGATAGAAGCGCCGGTCGACGGCCGCCTGGACCCGTCGCCGGACCGGCTGGAACAGCGCGACGCAGGCGAGGGTCGACGCCGCGACGGCGAGCTCGTTCCCCCTGGTGAACGGGCTGAGGAGCGCCTCGACGACGAGGACCCCGGCGAAGAACGCCGCCGCCAGGGCGAGGGTCGTCGCGCCGTAGATGACCGTGCGCCGGACGAGGACGTCGATGTCGTAGAGCCGGTAGCGGAGGACGGCGATGCCGATGGCGACCGGGAGCGCGGCGAGGGTGCCCGTCAGGAGCGCGTTGGTCGCGTTCGTCGCATCCGCCGGCGGCAGGACCAGCGAGAGCGGGATCTGGACCAGCAGGCCGACTCCGACCAGCGCCGCCGCGTAGAGGAGCCACTTGACCTGCTCGCGCTCGGCCCCGCGCGCGTGGCGGAAGCGCACGAGGACCGACGCCACCGCGAAGAGGGCTGAGAGCGGGACGAGCGGGAAGGCGACCTGCAGGGCGGCGAGGACGTTCCCGATCGGCCCACCCACCGCGAACGGGTTCGGTGCCGGGCCGTCGCCGATGACCGGTGAGCCGAACCCGGTCCCCAGGACGAACGCGAGCATCCACGCGACGGCGAGCCAGAGGGCCGGCCGCCACCTTCTGGACGGCAGCCGGCCCTCCGGGAACAGCAGGAGCGTCACGACGGCGACGCCCACCCCCACTCCCCAGGCCCACGCGCCGGCCCACTCGACGACGAGGACCGGCGAGAGACCGGAGCCGGCCGCGGCCGGCTCGCCCAGCGAGACCCCCAGGCCCCCCACCATGTAGCAGAGGACCGAGGCGAGCAGCAGCCAGCCGATCGGATTTCGCGGACGCTTCGATGCCACCAGGGCGCCGACCGTCGAGAACGCGAGCAGGAACGCGACGTAGGCGACCGTGTTCGCCGACGTGCCGCTCCCGCTGCCTCCGGGATGGGTGATGCCGTATCCGAGGAAGACGCCGACGAACGCGAGGACGAGGAGCCACACCGATCCCGCCAGCGGGGAGGCGATGCGTGCGCTCATCGGCCGGCCCTCGCGGAGCGGGCGGCCGTCGTCGCGCCGCGTCGCAGCCAGACGCCGACGTGATCGGGCTGCACCGCTTCGCCGGCGACCTCGGCGAGATCCCGCACCAGCGCCCCGAGGTCCACCTCGTCGCGCAGCCGCGACGCGAAGGCATCGAGGGTGCGCTCGGCGTCGTACTTCGCGCGGTAGAAGCGCCGGTCGACGGCGCCCTGGATCCGCCGGCGCATCGGGTGGAACAGCGCGACGACGAGCAGCGTCGAGACCGCCACCGCGATCTCATTCCCCCGGGTGAACGGCCCGAGCAGCGTCTGCATCGCGATGACCGCCCCGGCGTAGACCGCGGCGAGCGCCGCGCTGAGCGCCGCGTACACGATGGTGCGGTTGATGAGGACGTCGATGTCGTAGAGGCGGTAGCGGAGGATGGCGAACGCGATCGCGACGGGCGCGAGCACGGATCCGACGGTTTCGCCGGCGCTATTGATCGCGACGCTACCCACGGCGGCGCCGATGGCGATCCCGAGCAGGTCGGCGGCGATGCTCGTGGCGGCAGCCCAGGCGAGCCACTTCAGCTGCTGGCGTGGCAGCGCGCGTGCGCGGCGCCAGCGCAGCACGAGGGAGATGGCCGCGGCGACGGCCGAGCCGAGGAAGGTGATCCCGCCCCCGAAGACGAACACCGTCGCGAGCGCGTCGGAGACCGCGAGACCGTTGTCGACGTCGTGCCAGCCGGGACCGGAGTGGGACCCGCCGATCGGACCGGGCGCCAGGGCGATGGCGAGCGAGACGAGCACCGTGCCGGCCGCGAGCGCGAACGGCAGCGGCCGCCAGCGGGGCGAGAGGAGCCTCCCGTCGGGGAGGTAGGAGAAGGTGAGCAGGAGAAGCCCAACCGCGGACACCCACAGCCACGAATCGAGCCACAGGGCGACGACGCCGAGCGGCGCCGGCCTGCCGATGGTGAGCGCGTACGGGCCGTACTCGCCGACGAGCGTCCCGATCGCGTCGACGGCCGCGGACACTGTGAGGATCCAGCCGATGCGGTGCCGCGGGTGGCGCGCGAGGATGATCGCGCCGACGATGGCGTCCGCGAGCGCGCCCGCCGCGCTCGCCACGAAGAAATCGTTGTCGGGCACCGCAGCGCTTCGATCCACTGCGAAGAGCCAGGCCGAGCACCCGACCAGCGCGGCGATGGCGACGACGAAGACACCGAGCGCGACGCCGCGCCTCATCGCCGCCCTCCGCGCAGCCAGACGCTCGCGCTCACGGGCTGCAGCGTCTCGCCGACGACAGCGACGAGCTCGCGCTCGAGCGCACGCACATCCACCTCGTCGCGGAGCCGCGACGCAAAGGCATCGAGGGTGCGCTCGGCGTCGTATCTCGCGCGGTAGAAGCGCCGGTCGACCGTCGACCGGATCCGGCGGCGGAGGGGCTGGAACAGCGCGACGCACAGCAGCGTCGAGGCGGCGACGGCGAGCTCGGAGCCGCTGGTGAACGGACTGAGCAGCGTCTCGACCAGGAGCACGACGCCGAAGAATGCGACCGCGATGCCGGCGGTCGTCGCACCGTAGATGACGGTGCCCCGGATCAGGACCTCGATATCGAACAGGCCATGGCGCAGGATCGCGATGCCGGCCGCGACGGCGGTCATCCCCACGAAGAACGCGCCGAAGGCCCAGAAGAACCCGCCATAGCTCGGATCGAACGAGCTGACGACGATCGACGCGCCGAACGACAGGAGCGTGAGCGCCAGGAAGTAGACGAACCACTCGATCTGGCGGCGCTCGATCGGCGGGGCCCGGCGCAGGCGGATGAACGGCGCGGCGGCCGCCGGAAGGATGGCGAAGCCGAACACCTCCTGTCCGGGACCCGAATAGACGTGGCCGACGGTGGCGGCGAGGACCAGGAACACGGCGATCGGCCACCAGCGCCGCGAGGGCAGCCGACCGGTCGGATAGAGCAGCAGGATGAAGCTCAATGCGTTGATGACCAGATCGAACGGATCTCCGACCTGGAGCCCTGCGCTGGATCGCTGCACCTCAGGCGTGCCGTGGAGCTGGATCTCGAGCCGGTAGGCGGTGAGCGCGAGCGACGCGGAGAACAGGATCGCGACCGCGCAGAACAGCCAGCCGATCGGGTTGCGGGGGCGCCTGGCGGCGACGAGCGCCCCGACCGTGCTGTAGGCGAGCAGGATCGGCACGTAGAACGGCAGCTGGTCGATGAGCGGCGGCTGCCCCTCCGCCAGCGGTACCCCGGCCGTGCGCACGGCGAGGACCAGGACGGCCGCGTTGAGCCCGAGGGTGATCGCGTACAGCAGGGATGCGCCCGCGAGCCCGATGCTCATCGCAGCCACACGCTCGCGTGGGCCGGCTGGACGGTCTGCGTGACGGCATCGACCAGGTCGGCGCGGACGGCGTCGAGGTCGACCTCATCGCGCAGCGTCGCGCTGAAGATATCGACGGTCAGCGCCGCGTCGTAGCGGGACCGATAGAAGCGCCGGTCGACGGCCGCCTGGATCCGCCGGCGGAGCGGCTGGAACAGCCCGAAGCACAGCAGCGTCGAACCGGCGACGGCGAGCTCCGAGCCGCTGGTGAACGGCCGGATCGCGGCCTCCAGGACGACGATCCCGCCGAAGAACGCGGCGGCGATGCCCACGGTCGTGGCGCCGTAGACGAGCGCCCGATTGATGAGGATGTCGATGTCGTAGAGGCGGTAGCGCAGCACGGCGATGCCCATCGCGACCGGGAGAAGCAGGCCGGCGATCGCGTAGAGGATGCCGACGATGGCGTTGACCGGCGGCAGGCGATCCACGCCGAGCGAGATCGTGACCGCCGTGGCCGTGAGCGCGGTGAGCAGGGCGACCACGGGGATCGCGAGCCACTTGATCTGCTCTCGCTCGGCGCCGCCAGCGGTCCGGTATCGCCTGACCAGCTCGGCGAACGCGACGATCGTCCCGACGATCAACGGGAGCCCGCCGAGGTTGCCCTGATCGACGTCGACGGGCACCCAGGCCAAGCCGAGCGGATCGGGCAGGCCGAGCAGATCCATCGGACCCGGGACGAACGCCCGCGCCGCGAAGCCGAGCGCGACCACCGGCGGCAGCAGGAGTGCCGGTCGCCAACGCGGCGAGACGAGGCGCCCGCTCGGAAAGAGCAGGAACAGCAGGAGCAGGAACCCGGTCGCGGATCGGTCGGACCAGTTCCCGAACCAAGCGGCCCACTCCGCGCCGGGCAAGGCGACGAGCCCGGCGACGACGACGCTCGCGTAGCCGGCCGCCGCGAAGTTCGCCGCGTTGACGAGGGCGAACCACCCGAACAGCCAACCGATGCGATTCTCCGGCCGCCGTAGGGCCAGAACGAGTCCCACTCCCGCGGTCGCGACGATGCTGAGGCACTGGAGCACGGCGCCCAGGACCGTAACGTTCAGCACGGCCATTCCAGCGGGCACGAGAGCCGTCCCGATCCCCGCGAGGGCGAACGCCGGGATCGCAAGCATGATGGCGGTCCTGCGCTGACTCATCGCCGCAGCCACACGCCGGCCTGGGCCGGCTGGACGGTCTCGCTGACCGCGCCGAGCAGCTCTCGCTGGAGCGAGGCCAGGTCGATCTGGTCACGCAGCCGGGCGGCGAAGACGTCGAG
>DATCOD010000024.1:0-3579 GCA_036564905.1 Candidatus Limnocylindria bacterium | reverse complement strand
AGCGCGAGCTTCTGCTTGTTGCCGTGCGAGTACTCGCGGTACTTTCGCCCGAGGTCGAGATCCATCCGCTTCGCGATCGCCTCGACCTCCGGGTCCTCGAGGTCGCCCCGCAGGCCCGCGATGTACGCGACGATCTCCGAGCCCCGCCAGCCGCCGAACTGGGGGAGCTCCCCCGGCACGTAGCCCACGCGCTTCTTCACCGCGACCGCGTCGCGATCGGCGTCGAGGTCGAAGATCGTGGCCGATCCACGGGTCGCGTGGCTCAGGCCCATGAGGACCTTGATCGTCGTGGTCTTCCCGGCACCGTTCGGCCCGAGGAATCCGAACACCTCGCCCTCGGCCACGTCCAGATCGAGGTCGAAGATCCCGCGGCCGGCCCCGTAATCCTTCGTGAGCGTCTTGGTGTGGATCGCGGTCGTCATGGCTGTTCCTCCACGCCGACGCTAGCCCAGGGCGCTGGCCACCGTCTTGCCAGAGGTGGGCCGTGACCTTCAACGACAACGCGCGCCTGGACCCGTCGCAGGTCGAGGACGCCCGCGGCCGCCGCGGCGGCGGCCTCGCGATCGGCGGCGGAGTCACGCTCGTCATCCTCGTCGTCTCCCTGCTCCTGGGGGTCGACCCGACGGCCATCCTCAACGCGGTCCCCACCGACACGACCACGACGGACCCGAGCGCACAGACGGTGGCCGACTGCAAGACCGGCGCGGACGCGAACAAGCGCGAGGACTGCCGGATCGTCGGCTACGTCGATGCGATCCAGCAGTACTGGACGGATGCGCTCGCGAAGCACGGGACGCAGTACACGCTCGCCCCCACGGTCCTTTACACCGACGTCACTCAGGCCGGTTGCGGGACCGCATCCGCTCAGATGGGACCGTTCTACTGCCCGGTCGACGGCAAGGTGTATCTCGACCTCGCGTTCTTCGCCGAGCTGCAGACGCGCTTCGGCGCGAAGGGCGGCCCGTTCGCCGAGGCGTACGTGGTCGCGCACGAGTACGGCCATCACGTGCAGGACGTCCTGGGTATCCTGAGCAACGATCAGCGGACCGGTCCGCAGAGCACCTCGGTGAAGCAGGAGCTGCAGGCGGACTGCTTCGCGGGCGTGTGGACGAAGCACGCCGCCGACACCGGATACCTGCAGGCGCCGACGCAGACGGACATCGCGAGCGCGCTCGACGCGGCCGCGGCCGTCGGTGACGATCGGATCCAGCGCGAGACGTCGGGGCGCGTCGCGCCTGAGCAGTGGACGCACGGATCCGCGGCCCAGCGGCAGCAATGGTTCAGCACGGGCTACTCGACCGGCGACTACACGAGGTGCACGCCCTAGCGCCGGCTCGCGCTAGCGTGTCGGTCGTGCCCGGTCGCTCCCTCGGCCCGATCCCGCTTCCGCTACCGGGCGAGCGCGCGACCGGCGAGTTCACGTTCGGCGGCGACCCGGGCCTCGAGAAGTACCGCTGGCCGTTCATCGGGATCAGCGGGACGTCCGAAGGTCCGACGGTGCTCGTCACCGCCGGCATCCACGCCGCCGAGTACACCGGCATCGAAGCCGCGATCCGCATCGGCCGGACGCTCGATCCGCGTCAGGTCCGCGGGACGATCCTCGTCATCCCGCTCCTGAACCGGCCAGGCTTCTACGAGCGGAGCATCTACGTGAACCCGGAGGACAACGACAATCTGAACCGTCTCTTCCCGGGACGCGCCGACGGGACGTGGGGCGAGCGGTTCGCGCACCGGCTGCTGACGGAGATCGTTAGGAAGTGCGACAACGCGATCGATCTCCACGCCGGCGACCTCATCGAGGACCTCATCCCGTTCGTGATCTACCGCGAGACCGGCGACGCGGCGCTCGACGCGCGGATCACGCGCATGGCGAATGCCTACGGCGCGAAGTGGGCCGTGCGGAGCGCGCCGACCGGGGAGCGGCCGGGCTCGCTCTACGCCGTCGCCTGCCTCAATGGCGTCGCGTCCATGCTCGCCGAGTCCGGCGGCCGCGGGCTGCTCATCGAGGCCGACGTCGCGCGACACGTGAAGGGCGTGACGAACATCCTGCGCGCCATCGGCGCGCTCGCGGGCGAGCCGGATCGCGTGACGCCGCCGACGATCGTGAACAGCTTCGACTGGCTCCGTTCGCCGGTCGAGGGCATCTTCCACCCGCGCGTCGCGGTCGGCCATCTGGTGAAGAAGGGCGACGTGGTCGGCGAGCTCGTCGACCTGGTGGGGGAGCCGCTCGCGACGATGCATGCGCAGGCCGGTGGCGTACTCCTGTTCATCGTCACCAGCCCAGCGATCAAGAAGGACGGGCTGCTGCTCGCGATCGGGGGGCTCGACCGCTAGGGAGTCACTCCCAGCGGTGGCCGACGAGCCCGGCTTTGTACGTCCGCTCCTCCAGCCGGTGCAGGCGCTTCGCCATGCCCGGTGCGAGCAGCGGAGTGTGGGAGATGTCGAGCAGGTACTCGGGGATGTACCAGACGTCCTTCTCGGAGGTCATCCAGCCGCGCGTGTCGAAGCGCTTCAGGTCCACGGGGCGAGAGAACGTGCGTAGCGTGCGCTCGCGACGGAGGTTGAAGTAGAGGACGAAGTAGCTGAGCGCGAGCTCGCGGAGCGTGCGGTGGATGGGCTCGCGATACTCGAGGCCGGCATAGTTCGACTTCGCGATCGCGCCCCAATGTCCGCGTTCGCGGAAGACGGCGATGACGTGATCAGTGTCGTGGTACGACTCGAGGTCCACGACGAGCGGCCGGTGTCCGATCGCGCGCAGCGCCGCGGCCCCGAAGATCGCGCCCTCGAGACAGTGCGCCGTGCGCTCGTGCAGGATCCGCCGTGGCGACCACGCCGTCGTCCCGAGGTGATACGGCAGATCCTCCAGGAAGCGCTGGATCCCGTAGGGCGTCTTGAGCGACCGGAGCTTCCGTGTCTCGGCGGCGGTGAATTGCTGCACCGGCACATTGTCGCGGTAGATCACGTCACCCTCCGCCCGGCTCCGCATCGGTCACGTTGTTTGATGCGACCGCCAGCGCGGCGCGAGCGCCATCCGCGGATGTGGCCGGGAGATCGAGATGAGCGATCGGTATCTAGGCCCTACATCAACTTTGGAGCAGGGGATCGCCACGCCGGCCGGACCGGGGGACCGGATCACGCACGCGCGCCTGGCGGCCGACGGCGTGATCATCACCGCATCCGACGGCCAGCCTGACTACCCGCCTCGCCGAAGGTGGCCGGACCAAGATGCCCCTGAGCGAACAAGGCTGGCTCACGGGCAAGTTCGGCATCAACTGGTGGTCACGATCGAGAAGCGGGAGCACGAGGCCGATGCTCGCGCCGACGACCGAAGGCGCGCCACTCCGGGTGATCAGCTGGGGAGGGAGGATTCGAACCTCCGATTGGCTGATCCAGAATCAGCTGCCTTACCGCTTGGCCACTCCCCAATGTGTGCCGGCCGAGCCTCGATTATCCCATCAACGCCTGCTCGCCGCCCGCGCTCTCCCCCGATGGGGGTACGCGGCATAGATCGGCTTGACTAGGCTGACTGGTCGGAATGATCAACGCCGAGACCGGCGTCTACCTGCAGTTCTTCAACGA
>DATCOD010000023.1:0-3448 GCA_036564905.1 Candidatus Limnocylindria bacterium | reverse complement strand
GCCGCGGCGTCGTCCTGCGTGGAGAGCGGGTTCGAGGCGCAGAGCGCGACCGACGCGCCCGCGTCGCGCAGCGTGATCGCGAGGTTGGCGGTCTCGGTCGTCACGTGGAGGCACGCGCCGATCCGCAGGCCCTTGAACGGCTGCTCCGCCTTCACTCGCTTGCGAATGCTTTCCAAGACGGGCATCTCGCGGCCGGCCCACTCGATGCGGCGCGAGCCGGCATCGGCGAGCGACAGGTCGGCGACGTCGAACGGCGTGGTGGCTGCGACGGTCATGACGTTCTCCCGAACAGATTCTTGGTGAGCCGTTCCCAGACGGCGCGGCGGACGGCGGGCCCCTCGACGAACGGCCCGTGGACCTCGTAACCGAGGCGGCGATAGACGCTCACGGCGGGCGTGTTGTCCTGGCGCACGTTGAGGACGATGTCGCGATGGTTCTCGAGCGCCGCTTCCGTGACCGCCGAGGTCACCGACGTCGCCATGCCGCGATTGCGGTAGGCGAGCCGCGTGAGGACATTCCCGACCGCGGCGATGCCCGCGCCATATGACCGGACGTGCGTTCCCGCCGCCGCGACGAGCTGGCGGCCCGCATACACGCCGAAGTACAGCTCGCGCTCGAGGCGCGCCGGCGTGAAGTAGGTGCGCGAGGCGTTGCCGTAGAGGTCGATGACGTCCTCGAGCTCCTCGACCGTGAGCCGGGTGATCTCGTGGCTCACGCGGGACTGGAACCGGGCGACGTCGACGACCATCCGATTCATGATGTCGAGCCGTTCGAACCGGTAGCTCGCCTCGATCGGCAGGCGGCCGTTCGGCGGCGTCGCGAGGATCAGCCGGGCCTCGGTCATCCCGCTGCGGAACAGCTCCCCGAGCGCCTGCGGCTCGCCCATCGCGAAGCACGGCCGGAACGGGAGCACCTCGACGAGGAGCGCCGCCGCGACGATCTCCTCGCCGCGCCGCGCGACCCACCAGCGCGACTGGTCGACGTTGTCGGGATCGAGATCCGCGAGCGCGTAGGCCGCGAGGTACCGGTCCCGCTCGAAGAAGGCGCGCACGTCCGCGGCCGGTGCGTGCGGGTCGAGGTCGATCTCGGGCATGAGCGGGGCCGCGGTCATGGCATCCTCCAGTTCCGAGGGCGACGACCTAGCGGGGCTCCGCCGGTTGTGCTGTGGAGCGTCATTCTACCGTGTGCGCTCCGCCCGGACCAGTGCGGGCGATCACAGGATGCCGAGCACTCCGAGCAGCCCCGCCCCGAGCACGATAAGCGCCGGGTTCGGCCGGGCGATCACGACGATGAGCGCGGCCACGATGAAGCCGACCAGGGTCCGCGGATCGCCCAGGAGCGGCACGCCGAGCGCGTGCAGGCTCGCGCCGATGAGGCCGACGCTGATCGGAACGAGCGCGCGATCGAGCGCGCGGATCCAGGGCGAGCGCGAGAGCCGCTCCCACTGGCGCGCGACGATGACTTGGAGCAACAGGGGCGGCACGAGGAACGCGACGAGCGCGACGACGGCACCCGGCGCGCCGGCCGCGTAGAACCCCATCGGAACGAGGAAGAGGATGCCCGGCCCCGGCGTCGCCTGGCCGAGCGCGTACGCGGTGAGGAATTGTTGCTGGCTCAATGCCGCGCGCTGGTCGACGAGCTCGTGCTGGAGCTCCGCGAGCACGGATGTGCCGCCGCCGAAGCTCACCACGCCGACGCGCAGGAAGAGCAGCGCGACGTCGATGAGGCTCACGGCAGCGTCTGCGCCGACCAGCGATAGCCCGCGACGCCGACGATCCCGACGCCGAGGACGGCGGCGATCATCGGCACGCCGACGCCGATGAGCAGGAGCGTCGCGGCCGCGAGCGACGCGGCGAACGATCCGTTCAGCCGGCGCGCGCTCCGCCAGAACGACGCCGCGAGCACGCCGACGGCGCCGACGAGGATGCCGTGGAAGAGATGCGCGACCCACGGATCGTCCGTGGACAGCCACGCGAGCGCGGCGACGATCACCACGAGGCCGGGGAGGAGAACGAGCCCGATCGCCGCGGCGGCGACCCTGACCCCGCCGAGCCGCATCCCGCAGAGCGCCGTGAGGTTGACGAAGCCTGGACCGGGCAACGTCTGCGCGATCGCGAGGTCGCGGATGAAGTCCTCCTCGCGCAGCAGACCCGTGCGCACGAACGCGGCCTCGAGGCTCGTCCAGCGCGCGGCGCCGAACGCGGTCAAGCCGACCCAGAGGAACCGCTTGAGGATGGGGCCCACCAGAATGACGCTAGCCGAGAATCAGGACGCGGCTGGCTCGAGCGGTCGGCTCAGGGCACCGGGCGACCGGCGGCGATCGTCGCGCTCGCGGTCGCCGTCGCGTCCAGGGTGCCGTCGGAGACCGTGAGGTCCACGGTGACGACGTCCCCCTTGTTCCCGTCGTGGGGCTGGCCCAGGTCGAAGCTATCCGACGTCGCGGAGGTCACGGTCGTACGTCGCACGACGTCGTTGACCGTCCAGACGTAGGTGAAGGTGAGCGCATCGCCATCGGCATCCGAGGCCGTCGCCGTCGCGACCAGGACCGTTCGCGTCGTCGGCCCCGTGGTGTTCAGCGCGACGCTCGCCACGGGTGCCGAGTCCGCGACGACCACGGCCGCCGAGGTGAGCGGCGCGCTGATCGTGGAGCCATCCGACGCGGTGACGCGCACGGCGATCGAGTCCCCGCGATCGCCGTTGCCCGCGACCGACAGGTTCAGGGTCGCGGCGGTCGCGCCCGCGAGGTCCGCGCCGTTGCGCGTCCACTGGTAGGAGTAGGTCAGCGCGTCGCCGTCCACGTCGTGCGCCGTGACGGTCGCCACGAGCAGGTCGTTCGTGTTCGGCTGCGCCGGCGAGACGCTGACACCGTCGACCACCGGCGCGCTGTCACCCAGCACCGCGACCGCGCTCGCTCCGTGCAGCGCGACATAGATCGTCGCGCCGGCGACCGCGAGGCCGGCCGGGTTCGCGCCGGTCGCCAGGAACGTCGTCGCCCCGGTACCCGGGTCCACGGTGGCGAGGTCATTGCTCCCGAGGTCGCTCACGTAGACGGTCGATGCCGAGGCGGCGGCGATGTGGCTCGGGTAGCTGCCGACCGTGACGGCCCGAGCGACGGTGTTCGTGCTCGCGTCGATGACCGACAGCCGGCCCGGCGCCGTGTCCGTCGCGGCGAAGACGCGACCGCGGGCCGGGTCGGTCGCGATCGCGAAGCGCACCGGACCGCCGACGTCGATCGTCGTGACCACGGCGTTCGTCGAGAGATCCACGACCGTCACGCCATGCCCAACGAGGTCCCCGAGATATCCAAGGTGCCTCACCGGGTCGACCGCGATGCCCCACCAGCCTGTCCCCGACGGAGCCAAGATCTTCGCCACCTGCTGAAGCGATGCCGTATCGAAGACCGTCACCTGCGCCGAGTTCGTCGCGTAGAGCCGGCCGAGGCCGGGGT